>DATJTG010000027.1:0-22095 GCA_035503555.1 Acidobacteriaceae bacterium
AGGATCAGATCGAAATCGCCGTGAGCGATCATGCGATTCACCTGCGCCGGCCACGAGAAACTCAGCTTCCCTTCCGACTGCTCGTGAATGAACTCCGCCGGAACCTCGCCGATCGTTTCAACGTCGGTGCGCCAGTTGTGAATCCGAATCAGGTCCTGCCGGAGATTCCCAAACATTCGCGTCAGCGCATCGGCCGACATGGGCGCATGGGTGCCGAGCGCGGGCAACACAGCGCGCAGGCGGTCTCCGTAGTATTCCCAGACATAGCGAGTCAGTTCGCCGGCCTGCGAGTGTAACCGCGTGATGTCAGGAGGCACCACCAGAACGCGATGCCGCTCGCCCAGTTGGTCGAGCGCCGCGAAGAGGAGTGCGCGCAGCTCCGACGGAGCGATCGCGGTCTGCTCGTCGCCATGTGCCAGCAGGAGCGTCATGCGGCAAACCTGACCTTCCTGAGCCCCGGCGCAAGGATCAGAATGATGCCCAGCGCCAGCAGATAAACGCTGGCTGCAATGGCGAACAGGCTGTTGTAGCTGTGGGTGAGTTGCAGAATCCAACCCGCTGCTGCGGCGATCAGCATGCCGCCGGTCGAGCCGGCACAGGTGCCGATGCCCACCACCGATCCCACCGCGCTCCTGGGGAACATGTCGGAGACGATGGTAAAGATATTCGCCGACCACCCCTGGTGGGCCGCCGTTGCGAGGCCGAGCAGGCCGATCGCGATCCATTCGGAATGCAGCCGCGCCGCGCCGAAGATGGGCACTACCGCGCACGCGCACACGAACATCGCAGCCAGCCGCGCATGCTCCGGCGAAAGGCCGAGCTTGCGGAACGGCTGCGGCAGCCAGCCGCCGCCGATGCTGCCGACCGACGACATGGTGTACACGACGATCAGCGGCAATCCCAGATGCGCGAGATTGAGATGGAACCGGCTGCTGAAGTACGACGGCAGCCAGAAGAGGAAAAACCACCAGATGGGGTCTGTCAAAAACTTGCCGATTGCAAAAGCCCAGGTCTGGCGGCAGGCCAGCAGGCGCAGCCAGGGAACCTTCGGACCCAGTTGCGCCGCCGCTTCCTCGTAGATGTGGCGCAGCTCCGCACCGGTCAGCGTGGGATGATCCGCCGGCTTGCGGTAGTTGCGGTACCACCACAGAATCCACATCAGACTGAAGAAGCCGGTGACCAGGAACGCAGCGCGCCAGCTGAAACGAAGAGCCACCCACGGCACGATCAGCGGCGCCAGAATAGCGCCGACATTCGCGCCGGAGTTGAAGATGCCGGTCGCGAGGGAGCGCTCCTTCTGCGGAAACCACTCCGCGACCGTCTTGATCGCTGCCGGAAAATTCCCCGACTCGCCCAGCCCCAGGCAAAATCGCGCAATGCCGAACTCGAAGGCCGTGTTTGCCAGGGCATGTCCCATTGCAGAGAGGCTCCAGATGGCCATGAACACGCAGTAGCCAATGCGCGTGCCGAGACGATCGATGAGCCGCCCGGCGGCAAGCACGCCGATCGCGTACGCCAGCTGGAACGCCAGCACGATGTAGCCGTAGTTCACCTCGGTCAGGCCGATGGTGTGCTGCAGCGTGGGCTTCAGGATCGCAATCACCTGGCGATCCATGTAGTTGATCGACGTCGCCGCGAACAGCATCGCGCAGATGGTCCAGCGCACGTTCCCGAGCCGGAAAGGCCGCGAGTCTTCCTTCGAATCTGCTCCTGCGGCCGCCGGTTCAGCTTGTCTCATGGGAAAATTCGCGCCCTCTACAGCCGATAAGCCTTGCGCACCAGGTTATACGCGAGATCGCGCGCCACTTCTACCGCCTCGTCTTCATCCATGCGATGCTCGGCAACCAAGCGCGCCAGCCACACACAATCCATGCGGCGCGCTACATCGTGGCGGGCGGGGATGGAGAGAAACGCGCGCGTATCGTCGTTGAAGCCCACCGTGTTGTAGAAGCCTGCGCTCTCCGTCGCCTGCTCCCGGAAGCGCAGCATGCCCTCGGGGCTGTCGTGGAACCACCACGGTGGCCCGAGGCGCAGGCAGGGATAGTGCCCGGCGAGCGGCGCCAGCTCGCGGCTATACGTCGTCTCATCGAGCGTGAAGAGGATGATGGTGAGGTTCTTCTCGTTGCCGTAAAGATCGAGCAGCGGCCGCAGCGCGTCCACGTAGTTCGTCGCGGTGGGAATATCCGCGCCCACATCGCGCCCGAATTTTTCATAGAGATGGCGATTGTGATTGCGGAATGATCCTGGGTGAATCTGCATCACCAGGCCATCTTCGACGCTCATGCGCGCCATCTCCGTCAGCATCTGCGCGCGGAAGAGCTCCTTGTTCTTTGCGTCGGCATGGCCGTGCAGCACTTCCTCAAACAAGTGCCGTGCCTCTCCGCGTTCCAGATGCGCCGTTGTCGCCGTGGGATGACCGTGGTCGGTCGCGGTGCAGCCCAGCGCCTTGAACCGCTCGCGCGTCGCCGCCAGCGCCTGCAGATAACCGCCCCACGTCGACGTGTTCTCCTCGGTCAGCTCGCCCAGCTTCGCAACGTTGGCGGCGAATCCCGCGAAATCCGGATCGACCACCGAGTCCGGCCGGAACGTGGGGATGATGCGTGCCTTCCAGCCCGAATCGCGAATCGCCTGGTGATCGGCCAGCGAATCGAGCGGCGAATCCGTCGTCGCCAGCACCTCAATCCTGAAGCGCTCGTACAGCGCGCGCGGAAGAAATTCCGGCGAGCGCAGGCGCTCCGCGATCGTGTCGAAATACAGATCGGCGGTCGATGCCGACAGCCGCTCGGTCAGGCCGAACAGCTCCTGGAACACATAGTCGAGCCACATCCGTGTAGGCGTGCCGCGAAATAGAAAGTAGTGCTCGGCAAATATGCGCCAAACCCGCCGTGGATTTTTGAGCACGTCGACGCCGATTTCGAGGTCGTCGAGCGACACGCCCTGGCTATAGAGCATGCGGTAGATGTAGTGGTCGGGCTGTACCAGGAGCTTGGCGGGATCGGGAAACGGCTCATTCCGCGAGAACCAAGCCGCCTGGGTGTGGCCGTGCGGACTCACGATGGGCAGATCGCGAATTTCAGAATAGAGCCGCCGCGCCAGCGACCGCTGTATCGGTTCGGCAGGAAACAGGCGGTCGTCGTGCAGCAGAGTCATCGCGGCAGCGGGAATCGCCCGGATCTGGCTCCGGATTCCCTCTACGCATTCTCCATCAGGATTCCGCGCCAACGCCAGTCAGTCCCGGCATTCGGGACAAAATACCAGAATCGCGAGCGTGGGACGAGCACCGCAACCTGCATCCTTAAGCCTCTTCTTAAGCGATGGCGCTGCGATCTTCCCTGAGCGCGGCGTGGGCCGGTACGACGCCCGTGCTCTCCTCGCGCAGCCGCACATGCGGATCGGACGAGGGCCGTCCGAGGAAGAATCCCTGCGCTTCGTCGGTTCCCAGCGATTTGATCAGGCTCAGCTGCTGCCGCGTCTCCACGCCCTCGGCAATCACCTTCATGCGCAGGTCGTGCGCCAGTTCGAGAATCGACTTTACAAAAGAGCGGGTTTCCCGCCGCTCGATCATCTCGGTCACGAACGAGCGGTCCAGCTTGACGAAATCAAAATTAAGCTTCGGCAGGTAGCTCAGGCACGAGTAGCCAGTGCCGAAGTCGTCGACAGCGACGCTCACGCCCATGCGCTTCAGGCGGCGCATCATCTCGGCGGCGCGATCGATCCCGGCAACTGTGGCCGACTCCGTCAGTTCGATCTGCAGCAGGCTGGGATGCAGTCCCGTACGGCGCAGAATATCGGCCACGTCCTCCATGAAGGAATCGCGCGAGAACTGCACCGTCGACACGTTGACCGCAACCTGGATCGGACGCCGTGCAATCGCCTGCCAGGCCACTGCTTCCGTGCACGCACGCTCCATGATGTAGGCGCCCATCGGAATGATGAGCCCCTTTTCTTCGGCGACCGGGATAAAGCTCATCGGGTGAATCAGGCCGATTTCCGGATGCGTCCAGCGGGCCAGGGCCTCAAACCGTACGATCATATTCGTCGCCAGGTCGTATTCCGGCTGGTAAACGACGGAAATCTCGCCCTTTGCCACCGCATGCTGCAGCTCGCCTTCGAGTGTGAGGCGCTCGCGCGTGGCGCTGGCGAGGTTGTCGCTGAACTGCACAATACGGTCTTTGCCGTTCCGTTTCGCCGCATACATGGCACAGTCGGCCTGCTGCATCAGCTGGCCGCGCTCGTTGCGGTCCGGGAACAGGCTGAGGCCAATGCTGGCGCTCACGCTCACAGGGTGGCCGCCAATGTCGAACGGCTCCTTCAGCATTTCCCGTAAACCTTCCGCTGCGCGCAGGGCGTCCTCGCGCCTCTGGATCCTGTCGAGGATGACGGCAAACTCATCTCCCCCCGTGCGCGCCAGCGTGTCCGACTGGCGGAAGTGACCCTTCAGCCGCTGCGCGATCTGCCCGAGGAGAGCGTCTCCGGCAGCGTGGCCGAGGCTGTCATTCACCAGCCTGAAGCCGTCGAGATTCATGCATAGCAGCGCCACCGAAGTCTTGTCGCGCTCTGCCTTCGTCAGCGATTGCGACAGCCGGTCGGAAAGCAGGCGTCGATTGGGCAGCCCCGTCAGATCATCAATCAGCGCCCAGTGCTCCAGCCGCGACTGGGCTTCCCGTCTGGCTTTATCGCGATGCGACATTTCGGCCAGCATCGCGTTGATGCCGGTGGCCAGCGGAGCCACGTCGGCATCGCCGTGCACCGGAATCTCGTTGTCGAAGGTGCCTTCGCGCGTCAGCCGGCGCACTGAGGTGGAGAGCGAGCGCAGAGCCTGCACGGTCTCCGACGCGCGCCGCAGCGCGCGCCTCTGCAGAATGTTCCAGCCCAGCAGCGTCAGGAGGCAGAGAAGGGCGAACGCCGCGCCCAGGCCCTCTTCGATGCGCTGGTACAAATCCGCCTGAATCCGGATAGCGGTCAGCTGGACGTCCGGCACAGCATTGGAAACCGGGAGCCCCGCACCATTCTTCGCGTCAGCCGCGGGACTGTGTGCCGCAGCCTTCGTGGCCGCGCTCCTGCTGGCCTTCGCCGAGCCTGCCGCGATGGGCGCGCCCTTCCGAACGGGCGCCTGCTGCGCTGGAGCCGGAGCTCCGGCAATCGCCTCCACGACAACGCTTTCCCCGGTAAGAATTCTGGAATCTGGATGATTCAGCGTGATCGGAACCGCGCCCGTCGAGTCCTCAATCCAGAACCGAGTGTCGGCGGAATCGACGGCAACGATCGTGCCCGCAACGTTCACCACAGTGTTCGCCGGAAGAGCCTGCAATTGCTGGATGGTGATGAATTTCGAGCGGGCAGACCACTCCCACAGCGCCGCGCTGACAATGGCCACGCCGAGGATGGGGACCAGGATCGCGGCCCAGCGGTTTCCTGGGGTGACGCCGCCGACCATTGGCAAATCATAGCCCGGTTTGTGGGAAAGTCATCTACATCATTTTTGGGATCGTCAAGGCATTCTTCAGTCCCATCCCAGCGGCCTCCTGCTCCGGCTCATCGCCTGGCGACTCGCTGGATACGCTAAAATTCCCGCGGGGGACGCGAGATTTTCGGGATTTCAGGATGGCTAAGGTATACGGCGAGCGCTGGCAGGTATCCGCAGACAAACCGCTGGCCAAAAACAGTCAGTCCGAGATTCTCCGCGTGGTGGACACGCGCGGGGAATTCGCCGGTGAGTACGCGCTCAAGCGTGTCCTGCGCCCTCATTTCCATGAGCGCTTCGGGATGGAAATCGAGGCCGTCGCTAACCTCCGGCATCCCAATGTGATCGCCCTCGTCGCCGGGTCCGCATTCGCTCGCACATCCGGCAATTCCCGGGAACCGTATTGGGTCATGCCCATCGCCGGCGGCGGCGACCTCGGCGTACGGCGTCGAACTGAGGCGTACCGGTACTCCATCGACTGGATTCTGGTGGTGGCGAAGCAGTTAACCTCTGCTCTGGTCGCTGCCAACGCCACAGGAATCATCCACCGCAACATAAAACCAGCCAATGTGCTCTTCACCGGTCAGGGTCAGGAGATCTGGCTCTCGGACTTCGGAATCGCGCTGATCCGCGAGCCGCTCCGTCCGGAAGACGGCGATGCCTGGGTGGAGCAGCAGGCCTTCATCGCGCCGGAGCTGGAGCAGGGCTCTCAGCTCGATGTCACCCCGGCGGCCGATGTCTATTCGCTCGGCAAAGTTTTCTACTTTATGTATTCGGGCGGTCAGGATGCGCCGCATCATCTCACCGGCTCCGCCGATCACAGCGCGATTTTCCAGAAGGGCAAACGCTGCAAGCTTTTCGGCGGCCTGCTGCGGGAAATGATCTGCCCGCTCCAGGATCGGCTGAAGACCATGCCCGAAGTCGAGCGCCGGCTCGAATCCATCGAACGCTGCGAGTAATGCGCGGCTCAGTGCCAGCCCCTCAGCTGCCACGTTCTCAGCCAGTCCCCGCAGCCGATGCATGCGCTGGACCGCCTGTGTTACAAAAGACTCGCCCGCTGAAATCCGGAGTAAGCCCGATTGCCGGGCCTCTCAGGTAAAGCGATTTAAACGCGGGTCATCGCCAGGCACCAACGGGACATGCTGGAGGAAATATGTTGCCGCAGCAGTGGGAGACCTTTAAACGGGCGGCGCGCCGCGAAAAGATCGACAAGATCCCCATGGCGCTGATCGTCGACAGCCCCTGGATCCCTGGCTACCTCGGCATCAGCCATCTCGACTACTTCCTCGATCCCGAGCTTTGGTTTCAGTCGAACCTGAAAATCATGCGCGAATTCCCCGACGTCATCTTCATCCCCTCCTGGTGGATGGAGTACGGGATGGCTGCGGAGCCGTCGGTGCTGGGCGCCAAGATCAAGTTCTGGCAGGACAACACCCCGAGCGAGTACCACACCCTCTACCACCTCGAAGACATCGACCAGTTCCCCGAATACGAAGTCGAGGCCGACGGCTTCGCGGGCCTCACTCTGCACCGCATCAAAATGGCCCGCCAGCGCATCCTCGACGCCGGCTACATCCTCCCGATGGTCACCTCGCGCGGGCCGCTCTGCACCGCCGGCTTTGTGCGCGGCACCACGAATTTCATGATCGATCTCGTTGAGAATCCCGAGGGCGCGCACAAACTCATCGATCTCTGCACCCGCGTGGTCATTGACTGGCTCAGGGCGCAGCAGAAAGTCATGGGTGACTCGGTCGAGAGCATCTTCATCCTCGACGACATCGTGGGCTTCATCAACGAAGAGCATTACCTCGAATTCGCCCATCCTTATCTGAAGCGCATCTGCGATGCCTTCCCCAAAGACTGGGTGAAGGTCTACCACAATGACGCCGAAGTGGATGCCTGCCTCGATCACCTGCCCGACACCGGCTTCAACGTGCTGAACTGGGGCAAGCAGCGGCACATTACCGAAGTAAAGCGCCGCGTCGGCGACCGCATGTGCCTGATGGGCAACGTGAATCCGCTCGAGATTGGCGTGCGCGGCACTCCGGAAGAGGTGAAGGACGAGACGCTTGAGGTGCTGGAAGGCTCCGGCGGCGAAGGCATGATCCTCTCGGTCGGCGGAGGCACCAGCCCCGGCATGCCGAAGGAGAACATCCTCGCCATGCTCGAGGCTCTCGACGAATTCAACACGAAGCGCGCCGCATCTCTGGCCGCGACCCGCTGAGGATTCGATGCCCGACTACGCCCTGATGAACCAGTTCCTCTACGAAGGCAACGCCAGCGAGGTCGAGCGGCTGACGAAGGAAGCGCTCGCCGAGGGCCGCCCCGTGCAGGAGGTGCTGACCGACGGGCTGATCGCGGGAATGAGCGTGGTCGGGGAAGACTTCAAGCACAATGTGCTCTACGTCCCCGAAGTCCTGATCGCCGCGCGCGCCATGAAAGCCGGCATGGCGGTTCTGAAACCGCTGCTAACGTCGAAGGACAGCGCTACGAAACCGAAGGGCGTGCTGCTCATGGGCACGGTCCGCGGCGACTTGCATGACATCGGTAAGAATCTCGTCGGCATGATGGCCGAAGGCGCGGGATTCGAGGTGCACGACATCGGCGTAGACCAGAGTGTGGAGAAGTTCATGGCCGCCGCCGAGAAGTGTCAGCCCACCATCATCGGCATGAGCGCCCTGCTCACCACGACCATGACGTATATGAAGACCGTGATCGATGGCTTCCACGCGGCGGGCCTGACGCACATCAGAATGGCCGTAGGCGGCGCGCCCATCAGCCAGATGTTCGCCGACGAGATTGGTGCTGACGGCTATGGAGCCAACGCCTCCGCCGCGGTCGATCTTTTTCTGCGGTTGGCGGCGGAGCCTCAGACGGCGGCATAGCATGGCTCTCTACAAAGTCCTCTACTGGCAGGAAGTCCCCACGCAAATCAAGGCGGAAGACGATTCCGACGACGTCACGTTGATGCTGACGCCGCGCTTCATGGAATACGTCGACCTCCTCGCGGCGAAACGCGGCCTGCAGTCCGCCGACGACTACCTGGCGCAGTGGAAATGGAGCGACGAAGCCGAGCGCGAGGGCCCCGCTCAGGAAGTGGCCGAGGCCATCAAAGCCGAACTGGAAGCAAAGGGAGTGCCGGACCTCCGCGCATGACCGCGACCCTCACCATCAACGGTCAGACTACCGAGGCCTCGCCCCATCGCTCCCTGTTCGATCACGCCGAGGCGCTGGGCATCGACGTGCCGACCTCCTGCCGCAAGCAGGGCAAATGCAAGGAGTGCATGGTGGAGGTGGTTGAGGGCGGGGACGCGCTGTCGCCCATGACGGAAGCCGAGCAGCACCTCAAGGGCAAATTCCGCCTCTCGTGCCAAACGTTCGTGACTGGCTCGACCGGACACGTTCGCTGCCACACCATGCGCCGCGGGCAAATGCGCATCGAGCGCCACGCGCTCGGACTTCCCGTCAGCCACCGCTCGTTCCCGCTCGATCCCGCCGTAACCCGCGACGGCGATCGCATCCTGATCGAGGGCGTCGAGATCGCGCGCTCCAGCGGCCCCATCCACGGCCTCGCCATGGATCTGGGCACGACGACCGTCGTCCTGCGCCTGCTCGACCTCGAAACCGGCGATCTGATCGCCGACACCTCGTTCGAAAACCCGCAGCGCTTCGCCGGCTCGGAAATCATGTCCCGCATCGCGTACGACACCGAGCATCGTGGACGCCTGTTGATGCGGACGCTCGCCGGCTACCTGAGTCACGCGATCGAGAAGTTCCCCGCCGATCCGCACACGATTTACGAGATGGTCGTGGTGGGCAACTCGACGATGCGGGATCTTTTCTTCCGCCAGAGTGTTTACTCGATCGGCCAAACACCGTACCGCTCGATCACAGAAATCGAGAGGTCCGAAGGCCGCCGCGCCACGACGAGCCTCGTTCAGAGCGGATTGCAAAGCCTGCTGCCCATTCATCCGAAAGCGCGCGTCTACGGAGCCCCCATCATGAGCGGCCACGTCGGCGCCGATGCGGCCGCGGCCATGCTGGCCGTCGATCTGGCCCACGAAGAGCGCCTCGTCGCCATCATGGACATCGGGACGAACACTGAGCTGATCCTTGGAAACAAGGACCGTATCCTCGCGGCGTCGTGCCCAGCCGGTCCGGCTTTCGAGGGCGGAGCCATCGCCTGCGGGATGCCTGCGCTCGACGGCGCCGTCGAAGAAGTAGCGCTCGCCGACGACGGCACGTTCCGCTTGCACACGATCGGCGACGCGCCTCCCCAGGGCCTCTGCGGCTCGGGTCTGATCGATCTTCTCAGCGAGTTGCTGCGTACCGGCCGCATGAACGAGCGCGGCCGCTTCGAAGACGATCTCCATCGCATCACGCTGCATCTCGGCTCCGGCCGCGACGGCGACGAAGACGTGTATCTGCTGGAGAGCGACGTGAACGAGTTGGCCCAGGCCAAGGGCGCCAACGTCGCCGGCCTGCAGGTGGTCTTCTCGTCGTACGGCATCGACTTCGATGCGCTCGGCGTTTTCTATCTCGCCGGCGGATTTGGCCGGCATCTGAACGTCGATGCCGCGCAGCGCATCGGCCTCGTGCCGAATCTCGCGCCCGGCAAGATCGTACAAGCCGGGAACACCGCGATCGAAGGCGCGACCATCGCTCTGCTCTCGAACACAAAACGCCAGGAGCTGGAAGACCTGGTGAAGCGCGTCGAGCATTGCCGTCTCGAAACTCATCCTCATTTCTTCGATTTCTTCGTGGAGGGCTGCCAGTTCAAGCCCGTGGAGGCCCTCCCGTGCGCCCGATGACCGAACTCCTTGAACTGGCCGGCACGCTGCCACAGGTCGATGTGCTCCCCGAGGAATACACGCGCCTCCTCGGCTATCCGCGCGGCCACTCGCTCGACGGCCGTGCTTCGGAACTGGCCGGCCAGGCTCGCGCATGGTACGCGCAGCACGGACGCCCCTGGTTCTACGCCCGCCAGGCCGAGTCGTTCGCGCTCACGCCCGCTCATGTCTGTATTGACGATGTTCCCTTCACCAGCCCGGCGCTCGCCGCCACCCTCGCGGAGGCAGAAGCTGACAGCGCCGTCCTCGTGGCTGTGGGAGCGGGGCCGGAAGCGGAGGAGACCGCGCGCCAGCTTTGGGCCGAAGAAAAACCCGACGAGTATTTCTTCCTCGAGATGTACGCTTCCGCCGTCGTCGAGCACCTCACCACGATCACGGGCGCGCGCCTCTGCGACTGGGCCGAAGAGCACGCCATGGCCGTCCTGCCCCACTCCAGTCCCGGCTACGCGGAATGGGATGTTGCCGAGCAGCCGCACCTGCTCAGGCTCATCCGGCAAACTCGACACGTTCCGCTTCCCTCGCTTATCGATGTCCTCGACTCCGGCATGCTGCGTCCGCGCAAATCGCAGCTCGCCGTCTTCGGACTCACGCGCCACATCGGCCGCCTCCAGCCGCTCACCGGCCTGATCCCCTGCGAACGATGTTCCTTCGGGCCCTGCGCGTACCGCCGCGCTCCGTATCGCCGCGCGCCCCGCTCCAACGCCGAACAGTTTGCCGCGCGCGCCGCGCTGCTCGACGAAGGCGCGACCTACACCGTGAATCGCAAAGCGCTCGAGCGCTGGTCGAAGGAACGGCTCACGCTTCACTCGCGCGCTGACGGCTCCATCGACGCGACCTTCCGCTACGACGGCACCACCTGCACAAACATGGGCCGCCCGCTCGCATTTCTCTATTCCGTCGCACTCGGGCCGCGCAACGAGGGCTATCCCATCCGCGAGCAGCGCTGCGAGCCGGCTCCCGGCGACTGCGGGCACCAGCACATGTGCAAGTACCTCGAAGACCCCGCCGACCTGATGGGCGCGATCGTCACGGAAAAGCCTCTGCACGGCGAACGCCTCAATGCGGTCATCGGCTGGAAGCGCGCATCCGCAGCGGCGGGGTGCTACTGCGAGGCAGAGAGCCGCCAGCACAAGTGGGGCCTCGTGCTCGAAACCATTCACTACGCTCTGGTACAAAAAGAAAGGTCCCGATGACCAAAAAGCTCCTCCAGGACGCGGCCCGCGAACGTCCCCTCCTGTGCGACGGCGCGATGGGCACGCAGCTCATGATCGCCGGGCTCGAGCAGGGCAACTGCGGCGAAGCGTGGAACCTCGCCCACCCCGAACGAGTCGTGGCCATCCAGCGCCGCTACGTCGAGGCGGGCGCGGACTGCATCATTACCAACACCTTCGGCGGATGCCGCATCATGCTCAACCGGCATTCCGAAGCCGAGCACGGCGTCGCCATCAACAAGGCAGGCGTCGCGCTGGCTCGTGAGGCGTTTGGGAACAGGCACGGTTACGTTCTCGGCGACATCGGCCCCTTCGGCGGATTGCTCGAGCCTTACGGCGACTTCACCGAAGCGCAGGTGAGGAGCGCGTTTGAAGAACAAGCCGCGGCCCTGGTGGAGGCCGGCGCGGACGCCATTATCATCGAGACGCAGACGTCGCTCGAAGAGCTGCTGATCGGCATCCAGTCGGCGCGCGCGGCGAACGCGCCGTGCATCATCGGATCGATGGCCTACGACGTCACTCTCGACGGATCAACCTTCCGCACCATGATGGGCATTGAGCCGGAACGCGCGGCGGAGTTTATGGAGAGGCACGGCGCGCACATCGTCGCTCTCAACTGCGGCACACGCATGGACATGGCTCGCGCGCTCAGCGCCGTCGAGCGCTACCGCAGCGTCACCAGCCTGCCGGTGATGGTGCAGCCCAACGCCGGCCAGCCGCGGCTCGTGAACATGAAGGTGATCTACGACGAAACGCCCGAGGAGATGGCTGCGGGCTTGCTCCCTCTGCTGGAAGCGGGCGCGAACATCGTAGGCGCGTGCTGCGGATCGACGCCGGAGCACATTCGCGCCTTCCGCACCGTGATGGACGAATTCATCGAGCGCAAAGGTCTTGTGCCGGAACGGAGCCGCGCATGAAAGTGAAACTCTGCGACGTGAACACCGCCGCCAACGACAAGCTGCCGCAGTTCACCGACGATAAATCGGGCATCGGCGTTCACTATGTCGACGCCTGGATCAAGCCGATGAACGTGAAGCTCGAAGACGGAACGCCGGTAAAGTGCAAGCGCCGCGGGCTGAAGATCGTCCTTTCCGCCGGCGCGAAAAAAGGCGAAGGCCTCATGCGCCGCCTCGACGTCAGCCGCGACCCCGTCGTGATGCTCGACGCCGCTCTGCAGGAAGCCGCCCGCGCCGCCGGCCTCGAACTCGCCGTCGAAGACAACGCGGTCTGCCTCACGCTCTGAAGGACCGGCAAATCCGGGTGCCCCACATCTGCGCGACATTCGCAGATGTGGGAGCCCGCCAATCTCTCCAGATGAACGAAGGCGCGGGGCGCACCCAGGGCGCGCCCCACCCTGCACGCTGTCCGCTCAACGCCGCACGCTGCTTCTACGGATAAATCCCCCGTATTTGCACCGCCTCCGCCACGCGCCCGATGCCGAGCATGTTGGCAGCGATGCGCATGGGCACGTTCCTGTCGAGACTGATCTTCAGCACGTCGCGGAACGCTGTCTTCATCACCCGCTCCAGCCGGTTGTAGACGTCCTGTGCCTCCCAGAACAGGTGCTGCTCATCCTGCACCCACTCGAAATACGAGACCGTCACGCCGCCGGCGTTGCACAGAATGTCGGGAATGACAAAGGCCCCTTTTGCCTCGAGGATGCGATCCGCGCCCGGAGTCAGCGGTCCGTTGGCCGCCTCGGCCACGATCTTCGCGCCGACGCTCGCCGCATTACCGCCGTGCACGGCATTTTCCAGTGCCGCCGGCACCAGGATGTCGCAGGGCAGCGCAAGCAGCTCTTCGGCCCGGATCGGCTCGCTCTCCGGGAAGCCTTCCACATGGCCGGTGAGAGTCTTCATGTGGATCAGTTCCGGAATGTTGAGCCCCTTGCGATTGAAGATCGCCGCCCGCGAGTCGCTGACCGCGATCACCTTCGCACCCGCTTCGTGCAGCAGTTGCGCCGCGACGGATCCGGCGTTGCCGAATCCCTGCACCGCCACCGTCGCGCCGGCGAGCGGAATGCCGAGATGCTCGCAGGCGCACTGGATCGTGTAGAACACGCCGCGGCCCGTCGCCTCATTGCGTCCCAGCGATCCGCCCAGGCTGATGGGCTTGCCGGTCACGACGCCGGGAATCGGATATCCCTTCGTCATGCTGTAGGTGTCCATCACCCACGCCATGGTTTGCGGATTTGTGTACACATCGGGCGCGGGAATATCCTGCGCCGGCCCGATGAGCGGCAGAATCGCGCTCGTGTAGCGGCGCGTCATCCGCTCCAGCTCGCCCTGCGACATATTCTTCGGATCGCAGGTCACCCCGCCTTTGCCGCCGCCAAACGGAATGTTGACCACGGCGCATTTCCAGGTCATCCAGGTGGCCAGCGCCTTCACCTCGTCGAGCGTCACCTGCGGGTGATAGCGGATGCCGCCTTTCGACGGCCCGCGCACCGAGCTGTGCTGCACGCGATACGCCTCGAAGCGCCGGATGTGCCCGTCGTCCATGCGCACCGGCACCGTGACCGTGAGCACGCGCTCCGGGTACTTGATCATTTCCCGAATGTCGTTGCTGAGTTCCAGCTTGTCCGCTGCCGCGTCAAAATTTTCCAGGGCAACGTCGTACGCAGATTCCTGTACCGCGATAATTGGCATCGTCCCCTCCTTGCCAGGAACCGGAGGGTCGGTAGCGTTCGGCTTAGCGGCCGCTCAGCTTGTCTTTCCTGCCAAAACTGCTTCCGGCTCGGATTCCCGTCTCGACGGATTTACCGGAACCACCCATTTCCGGTAAGCCCGCAAACGTCCACGCGCTGCGTCGAAATAGAGCTTCCGGATTTCGCTCGTCAGCGCGCCCACCGCCGCATTCTTCACCGGCCGATGGTCCACTCGCACCACCGGCGCAATCCCGACGGCCGTCCCGGTGAGGAACAGCTCGTCGCAGATATACAGCTCGCTGCGGTCGATCGGCCGTTCCACCACCGTCAGGCCGAGTTCCCGCTCCGCGAGTTCCATGACTGCATCGCGTGTAATGCCTTCCAGCACGTTTTCGGTTGCCGGAGGCGTAATAAGTCTGCCCCTGCGCACCATGAAGAGGTTGCAGGTAGCCCCTTCGGCGACGTGCCCGCTCTCGTTCAGGAAGATAGCTTCGTCGAATCCGCTGCGCCGGGCATCGTCGCTGGCCAGAGCGCTGTTCACGTAGGCTCCGCAGATCTTGGCACGCGCCGGAATCGCGTTGTCGTCGATCCGGCGCCACGAGCTTACACCTGCGTGCAGCCCCTTGTCGCTGTGCAGATACTCGCCAAACGGCATCGCGACGATCGCGAAGGAATCCTGGCTGTCAGTGCTGACCCCGACGCGCTCCGCGGACTTAAAGGCCAGAGGCCGGATGTAGATGCTGGTGCGAAATTCGTTGCGCCGCAGCAGTTCCACTGTGATCGCCGTCAGTTTCTCCGCCGACAGAGGAACTTCAATCCGCAGGATGCCGCAGTTCTGCTTCCAGCGCTCGTAGTGCTCCGCGGGCCTGAAGAGCGACAGCTTCTCTTCCGTCTCATCCCAGTAGGCCCGAATGCCCTCGAAGACGCCCGTCCCATAGTGCAGCGCATGCGTCAGAATGCCCACCTGCGCCTCGGCCAGCGGCACATACCGCCCGCCGAAATACACAATCAGATTCGGATCCACCTCAGACGGCATGCCATGCCTCGCTTTGCCACTCGGTGAGAATTTCGCGGCCCTTCGCGATGGCGCGCTCGTCCAGTTCGAGCCAGCGCGGGCTTTTGACCAGACGCCCGAGTGCGGTATCGACGCTGGCCTGGGGCAGATGCTCGGCGATTTGCAGCAGCGCGCCCAGCGCCACCATGTTGCCGGCGCGCGCGTCGCCCAGCTCATCGGCCACATGCATAAACGAGCACGCCAGAATCTGCACGTCCTTCCGCTCGCACTCTTTCGGAACCGTCTCGCCGTTGTAAAGAATCCAGCCGCCCGGCTTCACGCTCTCTACGAATTTATGCAGCGAGGGCTCGTTCATCGCCACCAGCACGTCAGGATGCTGGACCAATGGCGAATCGATCGGCGTTCGCGCCAGGCGCACGTGGCAGTTCGAAGTGCCCGAGCGCATCTCCGGGCCGTACGACGGCAGCCACGAAACTTCCAGGCCCGCATCGAGCCCGGCTTCGGCCAACATCTCACCCAGCAGCAGCACGCCCTGGCCGCCGAATCCCGCAACTCGCACCTCCAGATCGACCTCCGGGATCGGCGTCTTCCCATTTGCGACTGCGCCCGCCGGTAACTCCTCACCCGCCACGCCGAGCATCCGCGGAATCCGATCGAGCGGCATCGCTTCCGGCGGCTCCAGGCGCGGCTCCGCTTCCTTCGTGCGGTCGCGCAGCACACCCAGCGGATAGGTCTTCTCCATCACGTCCTTCACCCACCGCTGCGCTTCCACCGGCGACATTTTCCAGATCGTCGGGCACGGCGCGAGAATTTCGACCAGCGAGAACCCCAGCCCCTTCACCTGGTTCTCGAGCGCGCGCTTCACCGCGCGGCCCGCCTGCACAACCTGCTTGTTGTCGCCCAGGCCGACGCGCTCGATGTACACCGGCGCCTGCAGCGTGGCCAGCAGTTCGCTGACGTGCAGCGGATAGCCCTCGGTCTGAGGATTGCGTCCCTTCGGCGTCGTGGTGCTCTTCATCCCGATCAGCGTCGTCGGCGCGACCTGACCGCCGGTCATGCTGTAAATCGCATTGTTGACGAAGATGACGGTGATTGGCTCGCCGCGATTGGCCGCGTGCAAAATCTCCGCCGATCCGATTGCGGAAAGATCGCCGTCGCCCTGGTAGCTGATCACGATGCTGTCAGGACGCGTGCGCTTGACCGCCGTTGCGACAGCAGGAGCCCTGCCGTGGGCGGCCTGCACGTTGCCCACGTCGAAGTAGTAGTACGCGAAGACCGAGCAGCCGACCGGGCTGATGAGCACAGTGCGATCCTGAATCCCCAGTTCGTCGATCGCCGTCGCCACCATCTTGTGCACCATGCCGTGACCGCAGCCAGGGCAGTAGTGTGTCTGGTGCTGCAGGTCTTCCTTGCGTTCGAAGATCTGGAAAAACGCCTTCGAGCGCTCGTGCGCTACGCTGTAGTCCGCATCCGGTTCGCTAGACATGGATGATCCACTCCTCTTCCGGCGCAGGCTGCCCCTGCGCCAGATGTCGCACCCGCTCCAGCACTTCCCGATGCGTTGGCACGTTGCCGCCCACCCGGCTCAGGAAGTCCACCGGCCGCGAGCCGTTCAGCGCCAGCTTCACGTCTTCGAGCATCTGCCCGTTGCTCATCTCCACCACCAGGAATTGCGCCGCCTGCGTGGCGACGTGCTCGAAATGCAGTTTCGGGAAGGGATACAGCGTGATCGGGCGCAGCACGCCCACACGCAACCCCTCAGCGCGCGCCTCGACAGCCACCGCCTTCAGAATGCGCGACACGATGCCGTAGCCCACCAGCACAATCTCCGCATCGTCGGTGTTCCAGGTTTCGGCTCGCGCCTCGCGCTGTTCCGCCACGTAGTACTTCGCTTCCAGCTGCCGCACATGCGCTTCCAGCTTGTCGGTCTCGAGGTAGATGGAGGAGATCAGATTGCTTCGCGACTCCGGCGTGCCGGCCACCGCCCACTTCGGCAGTTGCGGCGCTTTGGCCTGCTGCGGAAACTCGACCGGCTCCATCATCTGTCCGATGAACCCATCGGCCAGCAGCACCACGGGATTGCGATAGCGGTCGGCCAGTTCGAAGGCCAGCGCCGTCAGGTCGGCCATCTCCTGCACCGAATTCGGCGCCAGCACAAGCGTGCGATAGTTGCCATGGCCGCCGCCTTTCACCACCTGGTGGTAATCGCTCTGCTCCGACGCGATGTTGCCCAGCCCCGGCCCGCCGCGGGTGATATCGGCGATCACGCAGGGCAACTCCGCACCCGCCAGGTAGCTGAACCCTTCCTGCATCAGGCTGATGCCCGGCCCGCTCGACGCGGTCATGACGCGCACGCCCGCGGCCGCTGCACCGTAGAGCATGTTGATGGCGGCCACTTCGCTCTCCGCCTGGAGAAACACGCCGCCGGCCTCGGGCATATACATGGCTGCGGCCTCGGCGATCTCGCTGGCCGGCGTGATGGGATATCCATAAAACCCGCGGCATCCGGCGAGGATCGCGCTCCTCACGATCGCTTCGTTGCCCTTCATCAGTTGCCGGCGCATTCCACTGCCCCCTTTCTCGCGGCGGCCGCAGCGGCGTTGAGGCGCAGAACCGTAATGGCTCCCGGCTCAGGACACACCAGGAAGCAGACGCCGCAGCCGGTGCAGCCCGTGCCCGCATAGGCGGCTGTGCGATAGCCGTACGGGTTCAGCCCATCGGTCAGGTGGAGCGTCTTCGGCGGGCAGGCCTCGATGCAGAGGCCGCAGCCCTTGCACTCATCCGTATTCACGTGGACTGATCCGCGATCTCTTTTTCCGCTCTCCGTCATTCCCAACTCCTTTCGGCGCGGCTTCAGACCATCGCGCCCACCGCTTTGTTCTCGAGATAGTGCGAGCGCACCGCGAAGTCCTCCAGCTCCTGCTGGAATCGCGGATCGGCGATCGCGATGAGGGCCTCGGCGCGCTCGCGCAGCGATTTGCCATGCAGGTACGCGATGCCGTGCTCGGTCACGACGTAATGCACATCGGCGCGCGACGTCACCACTCCGGCGCCCGGCTCCAGCACCGGCACAATCCGCGACACGGTGTCGTGCAGCGCCGTCGAAGGCAGCGCGATGATCGGCACGCCTCCGCGCGACCGCGCTGCGCCGCGAATGAAGTCCAGTTGCCCGCCAAAGCCGCTGTACGGCCGCGTTCCCAGCGAATCCGCGCAAACCTGCCCGGTCAGGTCGATCTGGAGCGCGGAGTTGATCGCCACCATACGATCGTTCTGCGCCACGATGAACGGATCGTTGGTGTGGGAGATCGGCCGAAACTCGAAGATCGGATTCTCGTGCAGGAAGTCAAAGAGCTTCTGCGTTCCCAGCACGAACGCCGCGACAGCCTTGCCGCGATGCAGGGTTTTGCGCTCGCCGTTGATCACGCCCGTTTCGATCAGCGGAATCACGCTGTCGGAGAACATCTCGGTGTGAATGCCCAAATCGCGCTTGTCTCCGAGGCAGGTGAGAACCGCTTCCGGAATGCCGCCGATCCCAGGCTGCAGCGTGGCGCCGTCGGGAATCAGCGAAGCCACGTTGCGCGCCACGCGCAGGTGCATCTCCGTGAACGGATCGATGGGGAACTCGAGCAGCGGCCGCGACGTCTCGACGAACGACGAGATGCGGTTGACGTGGATGAACGTGTCGCCGTGGGTGCGCGGCATCCGCTCGTTCACTTCCGCGATGATGGTGACCGCGCAGCGCGATGCAGTCAGCGTGCAATCGACGGTCGTCCCCAGGCTCACAAATCCATGCGCGTCGGGCGGCGACACCTGCATCAGCACCACATCGAGCGGCAGCGCCCCGCTGGTAAACAGCCCTTCGATCTCGCTCAGAAAGATCGGCGTGTAGTCGGCGCGTCCCGCGGCCACCGCTTCGCGCACGTTCGCGCCCAGGAACATGCCGCGGTGCCGGAAGTGTCCCTCGTATTCGGGCTTCGTGTAGTCGGCGCTGCCCAGCGTCATCATGTGGACGACTTCGACGTCGAACAGCTCAGGCGCGCGCGCCACCAGGGCGTTCACCAGCGTCGAAGGCGTTCCGCATCCTGACTGGATCCACACGCGGTCGCCGGAATGCACCGCTCCGAGCGCTTCCGCCGCGCTCACGCATTTGGCCCGATACTCATCACGCCAGCTCATCGTTACCTGCCCTCGCACGTCGATCGGGACCTGATCTCAAGGGGCGGAATCCGCGCCGCAGTGCTCCTGATGGCCGCGCTCCGCAGACGTATTTCCTGCCCCTGAACCCGTTGTAAGGTACGCCCGCCCGCTGCGATTCTCTGTGACGGCTGTCACCCCCTCCCTTGCCTTCGGAACCGCCTGATCCTGCCGCAGCGCCGCCTTGATCCTGCGTCGCCAAGCCTCTCAGCGTGTTAGCCTTGCGAGCGCGAGGTGTTTCTGTGATCGCCCATCGGCGCATGCGCCTGTTCCGTACTTTTTTGATCGGTTTTTTTCCTGTTGCAGCCCTCACTCTCAGCTTTCCCGTAGCCGCCCTCGGCCAGATGGTTTCCCCCTCCATCGATCAGCCCGGCCAGCCCTTCAACTACTACAGCCAGCCAACCGACGAGATCGGAGTGATGGACGCGCCCGAGGCTACGGAAATTACGCCGTCGGGTTCGCTCTACACCGGTTTTGGCGAGCTGGTGTTCTTTACGGGACCGAACGACGAGCCGGTGTGCCAGCGCCTGCGCACCCTCGAACGCGGCTACCTGCCCATCGACTCGTATGAGTGGAAGCAGGACGGCATTACCTACCGCTTCACCATGTTTGCGGCCACGCTCGACGGCTCGCCCGACGGCCAGCTCGTCGACTTCATCCGCGTAACCATGCGCAACGAGAACAGCGAGCCCACCCGCGCCTTCGTCGCCAGCGCCATGCGCTACCAGGGTCCTTCGACGACCGAATGGTCATCGGGCGACAACGAGTTCGGCCGCCCGGTCACGCCCAGGCGCCTCGGCGATTACAGCCAGCCCGGCGTCAAGTTCAGCAGCGATTGGGTCTACGGCTTCGACGGCAATGCCTTCGTCCGCGACGGCAAAGCCATGTATGTCTTCCCCGCCGGCGCCACGCTTTCGCTCACCCTGCACAACGGTTACAACCAGCCTTTTGACCTGAAGGCGCGCAAGCTCGATCTAACGCCGACCACCCCAGCCGGCATTGCTCGCTACAGCAAGCTGCTGGCTCCGGGCCAGGAGACCACGCTCGAGTTCAAGCTGCCGGTGACTCCCGTGGCGCCCGGCGATGCGCTAACGGCCGTCGAGAACGCCTCATTCGACCCATACCACCAGAAAGTCGTCGATTTCTGGGAAGGCCTGCTGCACCAGGGCATGCATCTCACCCTGCCGGAGCAGAAGGTCACCGACACCTTCCGCGCCAACCTGATCTACGATCTGATCGCGCGCAACAAGATCGGCAACGACTACGTGCAGACCGTCAACGATCTGCACTACCACGCCTTCTGGCTGCGCGATTCGTCCGACATCGTGCGCTCCTACGACGTCACCGGCTATCCGGTTATCGCCCGTCAGGTCCTGGACTTCTTTCCGCGCTGGCAGAAGCCCGATGGCAACTTCCTCTCGCAGGAAGAGCAGTACGACGCGTTCGGACAGGTCCTCTGGATCTACGGAGAGCATTTCCGCATCACACATGACCGCGCGTTCGCCGAACAGGTCTTTCCCTCCATCATGAGGGCGGTCGCGTGGCTGCACGGCGCGCGCGCCACCGACCCGCTGGGCCTCATCCCCGCCTCGCACAGCCTCGACAACGAAGACGTCCCGGGCCACATCACCGGCTACAACTTCCTCGCCCTCGATGGCCTCGAGGAAGCCATCCACATGGCGAAAACCCTGGGACGCGCCGACGACGCTGCCAATATCCAGCACGAGTACGACGACTTTCACGCCGCGCTCCTGAAGCAGCTCGATGTCGTCACCGCGAAGACCGGCGGCTACATTCCCCCGACGCTCGATCCTGGCACCGGCGGCCAGGACTGGGGCAATCTGCTCGGCACGTATCCTGAGCCGATCCTCGCCCCGGACGACCCTCGCATCACCGCGACTTTGAAAAACACGCAGTCCCGCTACCAGGAAGGCCTCATCACCTATGGCGACGGGCGCTTCATCCATCACTACCTGACCATCAAGAACACCTTCACCGAGGTCATTCGCGGCGATCAGGAACAAGCCGTGCGCGACCTGTATGCGCTGCTGGTGCACACCAGTTCCACGCAGGCCGGATTTGAATACGCGATCCGCCCGTGGGGCGACCGCAACTTCGAGGGCAATCTTTCGCCGCACGGCTGGTTCGCGGCCGAATACCGCACCCTCCTGCGCAGCATGTTCGTCCGCGAGCAGGGCGACGACCTGCATCTGCTTTCCGTCCTGTCTCCTGACTGGATCGGCGCCGGCAAGCCCGTCTCCGTCAGCGGCGTGCCCACCGACTTCGGCACGGTGAGCCTGACGCTCGATCAGCCATCGGACTCGGCCGCCGTTCTCCACATCGGCGCGCACTGGGTCCAGGCTCCGCAGAATCTCGTGCTGCATCTGCCGTGGTTCATGCAGACCACAGCAGCCTCGGCGGACGGCCGCACCGATCTACCCGTTACCGGGGACTCGATCACGCTGCCGCCTGGAACCCAGACGGTGCGACTCACCTGGAAGCGCCGGCCCGGCACGCCGGCGATGAGCTACGATCGCGCTGTCGACGCGTACAAAGCCGAGTATCTGCGCCGCTACAACCTGCTTTTGCACGGAGGGCAGTGAAGCGGCCAGGCAGATTCTGACACATTGCCGCGGCAACTCCGACTTTCGGGGATGGCATCCCAGGGTATTGGACATCCCCCTAACGGAGCCTCTATGAATTCCTCCACTACT
>DATJTG010000028.1:0-21445 GCA_035503555.1 Acidobacteriaceae bacterium
TATCCATCCGCCGATGACAGAGAGAATTGCCAGAATCACCAGCGGACCGAGCATCACCCACGGACTCTCATGCACGCCGTGCGCATGGCCGTGCGCCGGCTCGGCCTCGAGAGTCAGCTTCGTATCCTTGTGCGCGTGCACTGCCGCGCCATGGTCGTCGAGGTGCGCCTGCTCCAGGCGGCTCTCGCCGAAGAACGTCAGGTACCACAGGCGAAACATGTAAAACGAGGTCAGACCGGCGGTAAACAGGCCGACGGCCCAGAGAATCTTGCCGGCCGGGCTCGGCGAGATGAAGGCCTGATACAGAATCTCGTCCTTACTGACGAAGCCAGCCAGCGGCGGAAATCCCGAAATCGCGAAAACCGCAGCCGTCATCGTCCAGAACGTCACGGGAATCTTCTTCCGCAGGCCGCCCATCACGCGCATGTCCTGTTCGCCGCTCAATGCATGGATCACCGACCCAGCGGCCAGGAACAGCAGAGCTTTGAAAAACGCGTGCGTCACCAGATGGAAAATGCCCGCCGTGTAGGCCGCCACGCCACAGCCCAGGAACATGTACCCCAGCTGCGACACGGTCGAGTAGGCCAGCACGCGTTTGATGTCGGTCTGGGTGATGCCGACCGTCGCCGCGAAGAACGCCGTCGCGCAGCCGATGATCGCCACCACGCTGAGCGCCAGCGGCGAGCGGTCGAAGATCACATGCGTCCGCGCGATCATGTAGACGCCCGCCGTCACCATGGTCGCCGCGTGAATCAGAGCAGAAACCGGTGTCGGGCCCTCCATCGCATCCGGCAGCCAGAGGTACAGAGGAATCTGTGCCGACTTGCCCGTCGCGCCCAGCACCAGGAAGAGCGCAATCGCCGTCAGGAATCCGCCCTGCAGCGCCGAATCCGCGCCGATCTTCGCGAACACCTCGCTGAAACTCAGCGATCCGAAATGCGCGATCAGCATGAACATCGCGAGCAGGAATCCAACGTCGCCAACGCGGTTGTAGAGGAACGCTTTTCTGCCGGCCTTCGCCGCCGAATCCTTCGTGTAATAGAACCCGATCAACAGATATGAAGCGAGACCGACGCCTTCCCACCCCACGAACATCAGCAGGAAGTTCTCGGCCAGCACCAGCGTCAGCATGAAAAAGAGGAACAGGTTCATGTAGGCGAAGAACCGCCAGTAACCGTCCTCTTCGGCCATGTAGCCCACGGAGTAGACGTGGATGAGGAATCCGACACCCGTCACCACACACAGCATCACCAGCGTCAGTTGATCGACGGCGAAGGCAAAGTCCGCATGGAACGCGCCTGCGCGAATCCATGTGCCCAGGTTCTCCACATGGGGCAGAGTCAGCGCGTGGTAATTCCACACCACCCACGCCACTTGCAGCATCGGAATCAGCGCGCCGATCAGCGCCACCGCCGACACCACGGCCTTCGGCGCTTTGCGGCCAACGAGACCGTTCACCAGAAATCCGGCGAAAGGAACGAGCGGAATCAGCCAGAGGTGAAGATCGGTCATAGTTTCATCAGGTCGATCTGGTCGACGGCAAGCGTGTTGCGCGCGCGGAAAACCGAGATGATGATGGCCAGCCCAACGGCCGCTTCCGCCGCGGCCACAACCATCACGAAGAAGACGAAGATTTGCCCGTTCACCTGCAAATGCCCGGTTACCTGGCTCCAGTGCCGCGTGAACGCGACGAAGGTCAGGTTAACCGCGTTCAGCATCAGTTCAATCGACATGAAAACGGTGATGATGTTCCGCTTGATCAGGAACGCTGCCACGCCGATGGAGAACAGGATCGCGCTCAGGACGAGGTAGTACGCGATGGGAACCATCAGTGCTCCTTCCTCGCCAGCGCCACAGCGCCGAGAATCGCGATCAGAATCAGCACCGACGTCACCTCAAACGGCAGCAGGAGCTTCGTGAACAGCACCTGGCTCAGGTCGCTCGTCGTCACCAGATACTCGCCGAGGCGGGCCTTCGCGAAGTCGCCCTTGTGTGAGAGAAAGATGAACGTCAGCAGGCACACCAGAATCGCCGCGCCCGGAAATCCCGCCACGTAAGCCATCTTGCTGCCATGCGTGCGCTCTTCCTTGCCCGCATTGAGCAGCATGATCACAAAAGTGAACAGAACCATGATCGCGCCCGAGTAGACGATCACCTGCGCGACGGCCAGAAACTCCGCGCCCAGCAGCAGATACAGCACCGCCAGCGACGTCATCACTACGATCAGAGAAAGCGCGCTGTTGATGGGATGGCGCTGCAGCAGCAGGTTCAATGCTCCTGCGATGCAAAATGCGCCGAAAATGATGAAGAGAGCCAGATGCATAGTTGCCGTTGCTTTTGTGTCAGGGCACGACTTGAGTCGTGCCGTTAAACCGCCGATTTCGTTTGGGCTTTAGCCCCTGCGCAGTCTCCTCACTGCAAGGGCAGTCTCAGCCCCATCCAAAAACCAGTCACCACAATATTCGCGATGGCCACGGGCACCAGAAACTTCCACCCGAAGCCCATCAGCTGGTCGTACCGGAAGCGCGGCAGCGTGCCGCGCACCCAGACGTAGAGAAACAGAAATCCAAAGACTTTGATCACAAACCAGAAAATCGAAAACAGCGCCACGCTCACCGGTCCTGAGCCGCTCAAAATATGCGGGCCAAACGGGCTGGTCGCGCCGCCGAAAAAGAGCAGCGTCGCCACGCAACCCACCGTGATCATGTTGGCGTACTCGGCCATGAAGAACATCGCAAACTTCATCGAGCTGTACTCGGTGTGATAGCCGGCGGTCAGCTCGCTCTCGGCTTCCGGCAGATCGAAGGGCGAGCGGTTTGTCTCGGCATACGCAGCCATCAGATAAACGAAGAACGCGACGAACTGGAACCCGCCGAAGAAGTTCCACGAGAGCAGCCCGTGCGCCGCCTGCACGTCGACAATGTCGCGGAGGCGCAGGGAACCTGTGCGCATCACCACGCCCACCAGCGCCAGTCCCAGCGCGAGTTCATAGCTGATCACTTGCGCGCTCGCGCGCAGCGAGCCGAGCAGCGAATACTTGTTGTTCGAAGACCACCCCGACAGCGCGATGCCGTACACGCCCACCGACGTAATGGCCAGAATGACCAGCAGCCCGATGTTCAGGTCCGAAATCTGGAGAAGGTCCATGCTCTTCCAGCGGACGTCCGCGCCAAACGGCACCATCGCAACCGATAACAGCGCGCACCCGAGCGCGATCATCGGCGCCAGGATGTACAGCGGCTTGTCCACCGCTTCCGGAATCAGATCTTCCTTCAGGAACAGCTTCGCGCCATCCACCAGCGGCTGCAGAAGCCCGAACGGCCCCACGCGGCTGGGTCCCCACCGGTTCTGGATGCGGCCCACCAGCTTGCGCTCCAGCAGCACAGTGTAGGCCACGCTCATCAGCGTGATCACCACCACGACCACCACCTTCACCAGGCTGATGAGCAAAAATGTGAGGAAACCGGTCTCCATCCAAAGCCTTCCAAAAATCTCTACTCCGCCGCGGTCGTTTCCGCGGGCTTGCGTGCTTCCATCACCGACCCGAGCATCCTGCTGTACCGCCCCAAAGTACCCGAAGTAAACAACGTGTCGTTGGTCGGCAGCACCAGATCCCGCCGCGCGCCCGCCGCCGTTATCTGCACCAGCGCCGGCTTTACATGCTGATCGTTTCCGGCGAGCAGATCCAGCCGCGAAACGTCGTACGCCGGAACCAGCCGCTGAATCTCGTCGAAGATCGCAAAGGGATCGAATGGGCTCAGCTTCGGCTCGAGGTGATGCGCCGCCAGCCACACGCCGTGCCGATCCGCCTCGCCCGACTGCGCTCCGCGCGCCTGGCCCATATCCGCCCGCACGCCGGCCTTGCCGAACGGCACCAGCTGCCGAACATCCGCGCCCATCGCCGCCCCCAGACGCACGATGATTTCGAAGTCGGTGCGTACGCCGGCTTTGTCGGCCGCCTTCTTCACCAACTGCACATCGCCGAAGGTATTGGTAGCCGTACCCGACTTCTCGTAGAGGCTCGCCGCCGGAAAGACTACGTCGGCCAGTTGCGCCGTCTCCGTCAGGAACAGATCCTGGGCGATCACAAATGTGTTCTTCAGCACCGCGGCGTCGATCCCATAACGGGCCACGGGATTCGATCCGACCACGAGCAGAGCTCCCAGTTCTCCCCGCTCCGCCGCATCGAACATCTGGATCATATCCAGACCCGGCTGTGCCGGCAGCCCGTGAGTCCGCGAGGCATCCGCCTTCAGGTCTCCCAAACCGATCTCCACTCCGTACTCAGCGGCAAAGGTTCCGCCCGCGGTCACCGGCACGTAGCCTGGCAGCAGATCCGGATACAGCCCCATATCCGATGCGCCGCGCGCATTGGCATGATCGCCGAGGCAGGCGAACTTCACGTTCGGCAGCGTCGACCCCAGCTTCACCAGGGCCTCGATCGCCTTGCCGCGATACTCCGCGCCGAATACCACCAGCAGCGATTCTTCCTTGCGCAGCCCTTCGCGGAATGCCGTGGCCTTGTCGCCGCTGAGCGCCGCATCGTCGCCGCCAAGATAGGCTGCCAGCGACGCGTAATCGTTCTCGCCAATTTCGAGGAAATGCGTCGCCTGCCGCCGCAGCTTGATCAACTCGTGATTCGCGACATACAGCCGCGCCCCATGCAGCCGCACCGCGGTGCGAATCTGCCAGGCGAGGCCCGGATGCTGCTCCGTCGCATCGCCGCCGATCAGCAGCACAGCCTTCGCCGTCGCGAAATCCCGCAGCGAGGCTTCGGGCTTGCCGGCGAGCGCCTGCACAAACGCTGGATAATCCGTCGTCCGGTGGTGATCAATGTTGTTCGTGCCCAGCACCGTCCGCGCGAACTTCTGCAGCAGGTAGGCTTCTTCATTCGTCGTGCGATTCGACCCGATCACGCCGATCGCTTTGCCGCCGCGCGCGTCGCGAATTTCGCGGAGCTTCTTCCCTGCGAAGTCGATCGCTTCTTCCCACGTCACGGGCTTCAGTTGTCCATCGCTCTGGCGGACCAGCGGCTTCGTCAGCCGGTCATCGCGCTCGGTGAAGTCGAAGGCATAGCGGCCCTTGATGCAGAGGAAGTCGCCGTTGATCCCGCTCTTGTCGCGGTTATCGCCGCGAACAATGTCCATGCCGTCGTTCGAGCGCCGAACGCCCAGCGTCGTCTTGCAGCCGTCGCCGCAGTGCGTGCAGACAGTGCCAATGTGCGACATCTCCCACGGCCGCGTCTTATATCGATACGTTCCCGAAGTGAGCGCGCCGACCGGGCAAATATCAATGCACATGCCGCACTCTTCGCACTCCAGATGATCCTGCTTGTTCGGCGCAATGACCGATCCGGCGCCGCGGTTCTGAATCCCGAGCGCCCAGACGTCCATGCCCTCGCCGCACACGCGTACGCAGCGGTAGCAGAGGATGCAGCGCGGCCGGTCGAAGAACACCACCGGCGACCACTGCTGCTCCTCGCGGTGCTGCTTGATCTCGACGAATTTCGATTCGTGCGCGCCGTACTTGAAAGTCATGTCCTGCAGCTCGCACTCGCCGCCGGCGTCGCATACCGGGCAATCCAGCGGATGATTCCCGAGCAGCAGTTCGATTGTCGCCTTGCGCGCCTGCGCAATTTCCGGGCTCTCGGTGGTGACGATCATGCCTTCGGCCACGGTGGTGGTGCACGCCGTCTGCAGCTTCGGCATCTTCTCAATGCGCACCACGCACATGCGGCAGGCGGCCTGCAGCGAGAGGCCGGGATAATAGCAAAACGCCGGGATCTCAATCCCGTGCGCCCGGCACGCCTCAATCAGCAGCGTCCCCGCGGGCGCCGTGAGCTTCCTGCCATCGACAGTGAACGTTACGTCAGCCATGCACTCCCTTAAACCAGGGCAGCTTCCGGTACCCGATGTTTCGGGCACCCGCGGCCTTCCAGATGATCCTCAAACTCTTTCCTGAACTTCTTTACGAACGCAATGGTCGGCATCGCTGCCGCATCGCCCAGCGGGCAGAACGTCCGCCCCAGCATGTTCTCGGCGAGATAGCGGATATTGTCGATGTCTTTATCGACCGCGCCGCCTGCATGCAGCCGCGTCAGGCTTTTCTCGAGCCAGTCGGTTCCCTCGCGGCACGGAATGCACCAGCCGCAGCTTTCGTGCCGGTAGAACTTCATCGTGCGCAGCGCGAACTCCACCATGCAGACGTCCTCATCGAGCACGACGACGCCGCCGGAGCCCAGCATCGACCCGGCCTTCCCGACCTGGTCGAAGTCCATCCCGATATCGATCTCTTCCGGTAGCAGGACGGGCGTCGACGATCCGCCGGGGACCACGGCCTTCAGCTTCTTCCCGCCCGGAATGCCGCCGCCCACCTCGTAGATCATCTTCTTCAGGTTGTAGCCCATCGGCAGCTCGTACACGCCAGGACGCTCCAGGTGCCCGCTCAAACAGAAGAGGCGCGTGCCGCCGTTGCGCTCCGTCCCGATCTTCGCGTATTCCGCTGCGCCGATCCGGAAAATGTGTGGCACGGTGGCAATCGTCTCGGCGTTGTTGATAATCGTCGGCCCGCCGTACAGTCCCACCACCGCCGGAAACGGCGGCCGAATGCGAGGAATGCCGCGCTTGCCTTCGAGCGACTCCATCAGCGCCGACTCTTCGCCCACTTCGTAGGCGCCCGCGCCCGTCTGCGTCACGATGTCAAAATCGATCCCGCTGCCGAAGATGTTTTTACCGAGGAAGCCTTTCGCATAGGCCTCGTCAACAGCTCTCTCCATGATCCTCAGCAAATACCGGTACTCGCCGCGCAGATAGATGAAGCCCATCCGCGCCTGGACGGAGAGCCCGGCGATGAGGGTGCCTTCGATGACGGAGTGCGGATCATGTTCGAAGATCAGCCGGTCCTTGCAGGTCCCCGGCTCGCTTTCGTCGCCATTGACGAGAACATATTTCGGCTTCGCCGACTGCTTCGGCACAAACGACCACTTCATGCCCGTCGGGAAACCCGCGCCGCCGCGCCCGCGTAGGTTCGACGCCTTCATCTCGCCGATGATGCCGTCGGGCCCCAGTTCCAGGCACTTGCGCGCCGCCTGATAGCCTTCCAGTTCGATGTACTTGTCGATGGAGACCGCGCCCTTGCCAAAGCGCCAGGAAACGACGGGAACGCTGTCGGGATGCGTGGAGATCACCGGCATTACTTTCCCCCTCCGGCCTTCGCGCGATATTCGGCGAGGACTTTATCCATCGACTCGGGCGTCAGGTTCTCATGGAAGTCATAATTCACCTGCGCTGCCGGAGCCCAGCTGCACGCGCCGATGCACTCGACTTCCTCCAGCGAAAACACTCCATCCGCGGTCACGCCTTTGTTCGCCACGCCCAGCGACTTTTTGCAGTGCTCCAGAATCTCGTTGCCTCCGCGCAGCATGCAGCAGATATTCGTGCACACCTGCACGTGATACTTCCCCGCCGGCTTCGTCCGCAGCAGCGAGTAGTAGCTGATCACGTTCCGGACATCCAGTTCCGTGATCCCGATTCGTTCCGCCACCTCGGCTACCACCGCGTCCGACAAATACCCCACTTCGTCCTGCGCGTACAACAGCATGGGCACCAGCGCCGAGCGCTTCACCGGATACAGCGTCACCAGCTTGTCGAACCGCGCCGCCAGTTCCGGAGAGAAGATAGTCGTTGCTGTGCTCATGCCTTCTTCCCTGCCCGCGTCAGTTCCGCAACCATATCAATCGCGGCGTGATCCAGATCCATGGCCTTTTCGCCCTGCGTGATGCGTCCGTCTTCGAGTAATTGAAAACTGCCCTGCATCAATGTTGTCCCGTTGCGCAGCAATGTCCGTGTTCCCGATCCCGTCGCGACGTTGCATTCCACCCGCAGCGCTGCCCGGCCGGCGACCAGCGTCAATGCGCCTTCCGCCATTTCCACTCGCGCCGGCACGCCGCCATGCGCTTCCGCGGCCGCGGCATACGCCCGCAGCATCGACACAAACGACACCCACAGTTCCGACTCGATCATGGGCTCCGCCACCGCTGCTCTCATCGGTCAATTTCTCCCAGCACAATGTCGATGGACCCGATCACGGCCACCACATCGGCCAGCAGCCGCCCCGCGCACATTGTCTGCAGCGCCTGCAGGGTGGCAAACGAAGGGTTCCGCATGTGGACCCGATACGGTTTGGCCGTCCCATCGCTCACCGCGTAGTAGCCCATCTCGCCGCGCGGTGACTCGACGGCCAGATACACCTCGCCCGCCGGAACCTGGAAGCCCTCCGTCACGATCTTGAAGTGGTAGATGAGCGCTTCCATCTGCGTCTTCATCTTTTCCCGATCCGGCAGCACTACGTGCGGCGCATCGGCCTTGATCGGGCCTTCGGGCATTCCGTCGAGCGCCTGCTGGCAGATCTTCACGCTCTCGCGCATTTCCTTCAGCCGCACGATGTATCGCGCCCAAACATCGCCATCCTGCGAAATGGGCACGTCAAACTTGAACTTCTCGTAGCCCGTGTACGGCATGTCCCGCCGCAAATCCCAATCCACGCCGCTCGCGCGCAGCGGGGGACCCGTTACGCCCAGCGCAATCGCGTCGGCTGCGCTCAGGTGTCCCACACCCTTCAGTCGATTGATGAAGATCGGATTCCCGGTCAGCAGGTTCTCGTATTCATCGATCTTCTCCGGCAGGATTTTGATCAGCGCCTGCACCGAATCGAAGAAGTCGAGCGGCGGATCGAGCGCGAGCCCGCCGATGCGGAAGTACGACGTCATCATCCGCTGGCCGCTCACGTGCTCGAAGATCCGCAGAATCTCTTCGCGCTCGCGAAAGGTATAGAGGAAGACCGTCAGCGCGCCAATATCCATGGCATGCGTGCCCAGCCAGACAAGATGCGAGTTCAGCCGCGTCAGCTCGTTCAGCAGCACGCGCATCCACTGCGCCCGCTCGGGGATTTCCAACTGCAACAGCTTCTCGGCCGCAAGGCAGTACGCCAGGTTATTCGTCATCGGACACAGATAATCGATCCGGTCCGTGAGCGGCACTACCTGCTGCCAGAACTTCGCTTCCGTCGTTTTCTCGATGCCGGTGTGCAGATACCCGATGTCGGGCACCACTTTCACCACCGTCTCGCCGTCAATCTCCAGCACCAGCCTCAGCACGCCGTGCGTCGACGGATGCTGCGGACCCATATTCAGGACCATGGTGCGGTCCTTCGGCCCCTCTTCCTCGCGCGGCGATATCAGCGTCGCCGTTTCCACGAAGCCGGGAATCTCCGGTGCGCTCGGATGATCGCGCTCGTCGGCCATTACCGATAACCCTCCACCGGATAATCCTTGCGCAGCGGATGCCCGTCCCACTCCTCCGGCAGCATGATGCGCCGCAGTCCAGGATGGCCGTGGAAGCGGACGCCGAACAGATCCCACACTTCGCGCTCGTAAAAATTCGCCGAAGGCCAGACCGAGGTGATGCTGTCGACCGAAGGATCGAGACTCTCCACCATCGCGTGCAGCCGCACCCGCTCTTTCAATGTGTGGCTCAGGATGTGATAGGTTACCTGGAACCGCGGCTCGCTCGGATACCAGTCCACGCAGGTCACATCTTCGAGGAAGTTGTATCCGGCCTGTTGCAATGTGCGGCACGCCGCGCGAATCTGATCCGGGGCAATCACCAGCGTCAGTTCGTTGCGGTCGAATTTTGCATTGGTAATCGCGCCGGGATTTGCCGCTTCCAGCGCCTGGATCGCGACATTCTGCGCGAGCCCAGCGAACACAGCGTCTTTTCCCTTGAGCGCTTCCGCCATTCGCTTCCCCTTGCCATTCCGACCGAGCGCGCAGCGCGGGCGGAGGAACCTGCTTCTCTGGCGCATCGAGCCGTTCTGCGGCCTGTGGCCCTTCTGTTCCCTGTTGCCTGTTCCCTGTCCTACAGATCCGCTTTATCCGAGGCCCAGTCCAGAATCCCCTTCTTCCACACGTAGAAGATGCCGATCGCCACGAACCCCAGATAGACCACCATTTCCCAGAAGCCGAACATCCGCGAAACGCCGGTCAGCCGTGGCAGATCGCGATAGATCACCGCCCACGGCATCATGAACACCGCTTCGACATCGAAGAGGATGAACAGCATCGCAACCATGTAGAAACGCACGCTGAAGCGCCCGCGCGCATCGCCCTCGGCGGGGATGCCGCACTCATACGCTTCCAGCTTTTCCTTGAGATTGCGCCGTCTCCCAATCAGATACGAGGCGGCCATCATGCCGAAGACCAGGGCTGCGGCAACGAGAATCTGCAGCAGCAGAGGCAGATAGTTCCAGATGTACGGATGAGTCTGCATAGGCCGTCTGGAACGCGCGGACTGCCATCGTCCGCTGCCTCCATTTCGAGACTAAGTCTACGGTTGTCAAGAGTCAAGTTACGGAGGGACTCTCACCGCATACAGCTAAGGATGCTCCAAAGTTTGTCTCGGCATCGCGTCAATCATCGAACTGCGTCGAAACACTTCTTCCATCCCGGGGCGTTCATTCTTTCGGCCCCTCCCTCGAAAACGTCAGCGAGGTCACAGGTCGCCAGCCCGTCGTCGCTATGGATGCTTCTTTGCGGCAGCGCTGCCTGGCTTCTCTCTCCCCGCTCAGCAAGCTCCGGCCGCGCCCGCGCCTGGCCGGGTCCGGCCGGCGAGTCAGCGTTGACAACGGATGCCAGCAACAACAGCGGTCCGAAATCTCGGACCGCTGCCGGTTTGGGAGTAGCGTGCTGTCAGGCTGCCTTGGCGGGAGCGAAACCGTCGCATCCGCTGATTGGCGTGACTTTCAGGTGCAATCCCGCGTGTTTCGGGTGGCCGCACTCATCGACCATTTTCAGGTCAGCCTGGTGGCTGCTGCGGATGGTGATCAGGACATCCGTCTTGTGGTGTTCGCCAAAGTGAGAACAGAGACCGCACTGCCCGTTGTGGACTGTTTCCATGACCGAACCTCCTGTTGAACAGTTTTGGGGACCGAGCGACTTCCGAATCACACTAGTACGCTTTCCCTGCAACTGTAAATTGCGACCAGTTCAGTCCAGGGAAACGGTTTGAGGACAACCGAAAACAGAACTTTCGGATCAAGGACTCGCCATCGCCATCCGGGAACCTCGCCGGGGCCACGGCGTCTGTCCCCCTCCGATCGCTACAGCGTTTCTCGCCTACCGGTCCTCAGTTGGCAACGGGTTCAGCCCCTCGGCCCCGCCTTGCGGACATTCTCCGGCACATTGAATTTCCTGAAGTTCTCCGCGAATTTTGCCGCCAGCAGCTTCGCCTGCGCGTCGTAGGCTGATGGGTCGGCCCATGCATTGCGCGGCGTCAGGATTTCCGCCGGAACCCCGGGGCACGTCGTCGGAATGCTGAGCCCAAACGCCGGCTCGGTCACGAATTCCGCCTGCGCCAGCCGCCCGTCGAGCGCGGCATGCACCATGGCCCGCGTATGTTTCAGACTCATGCGCTGACCCACGCCAAAAGCCCCGCCGCTCCAGCCGGTGTTCACCAGCCAGCATTGCGCGCTGTGCTCGCGCAGCCGCCGCCCCAGCATCTCCGCGTAAACGTCCGGCGCCAGCGGCAGAAACGGCGATCCGAAGCACGTCGAAAACTCCGGTACCGGCTCGCTGCCCAGGCCCGCTTCCGTTCCTGCCAGCTTCGCCGTATAGCCGGAGAGGAAGTGATACATCGCCTGATCCGGCGTCAGTTTCGCGACGGGAGGCAACACGCCGAACGCATCGGCCGCCAGAAACAGCACGTTCTTCGGATGCCCGCCCATCCCTGGAATCACGGCGTTCGCGATGAAGTCCACCGGATACGCGGCCCGCGTGTTTTCGGTAAAGCGAATGTCGGAGTAGTCCGGCTCGCTGGTCTTCGCCTCGAGCACCACGTTCTCCAGCACCGAGCCGAAGCGGATCGCATTGAAGATTTGCGGCTCTTTCTCCGGGCTCAGGTCCACGCATTTTGCATAGCAGCCGCCCTCGAAGTTGAAGACGCCGTCCGGGCTCCATCCGTGTTCGTCGTCGCCAATCAGCCGCCGCTCCGGGTCCGCCGACAGCGTCGTCTTTCCTGTGCCGGAGAGGCCAAAGAACAGAGCTGTTGCGCCATCCGCGCCCACATTGGCCGAGCAGTGCATCGGGAAAACATTCCGCCCCGGCAGCAGATAATTCATGACGCCGAAGATCGACTTCTTCATCTCTCCGGCATATTTTGTTCCGCCGATCAGCACAATCTTCTTTGTGAAATCCGTCAGGATGAACGTGCCCGAGCGCACGCCGTCGCGCTCTGGCACCGCATCGAATTCCGGCGCGGCAATCACCGTGAACTCCGGCTTGTGATGCGCCAGTTCCTCGCCCTCCGGCCGCACGAAGAGCTGTTTCACAAACAGGGCGTGCCACGCATACTCGCAGATCACCTGAATCGGCAGGCGATACGTCGTGTCCGCGCCGGCCGCGAGGTCCATGATGTACAAATCGCGCTCGGCCATGTGCCGCAACACCCGATGCAGCAGGGCGTCGAACTTTTCCTGCGGAAATGGCTGGTTCACCTTGCCCCAGTGCACCCGCTCCTTCGTCTCCGCGTCTTCCACGGTGAACTTGTCCCGCGGCGAACGCCCCGTCCGCGCGCCCGTGTAGGCCACCAGCGCGCCGTTGGCCGCCAGCCGCCCTTCCCCGCGCGCGATCGCGGTTTCAACCAGTTGCGGCGTTGAGAGATTGCGGTGCGCGTGCAGACCTTCCGTTAGCCGCTTCAGGTCCTGCAAGAGGATCGTCGCTCCCATTAAGAACTCCTCCCCGTAGGGTCAGAAGGAACGAATTATTGTCACATCCTGAAGAGACCTTGCAAAGAGCAAATCCACCTCCGTCCAATCCTCAGTCACCTCCGGGAGTGGAGCAGGAAGCTGCCAGCGAGAGACTGGCCACGAAAGACTGCTGGCAGGAAACTGTTCGCGAAAGGCTCTTAGCGAGCGGCTTGGGGCGAAAAACGGCTGGCGCAGAGTTTATAGCGAAAGGCCCTCAGAGAACGGCCTTCGGCCGTGGGACGCTCTCAGCTGAACGTCCTCTGCCAAACGTCCCTCGCTAAGCGTCTTTTGCTGCCTTCAGACCTGCGGCTGCGCGTCGTCCAGCGGAATCAGATACGGCAGATTGCGGGTATGTCCCACCTCGCGGAGCACCGCGTCGACTTCCGCGAGCACTTCCTCCACGCTCAAGGTGTACATTTCGCGGCCATTGTCATAGCCCGTCTCGATGGCCCTTTTCAGATACCGCCCGGCAGCCTGCGCCGCCAGCGTATCCGTAATAATATGGCCGGTTTTCTGCTTCTGCTCCACCCATGCGGTGCACGGCATGGCGATCCAAACGGGGCGCCCATTCACGTCAAAACGAACGTCGACGGCATCGGCATGGCGCGTGGCGATGGCGACGATGTTCGCCTTCCAGCGGCAGTGCAGGTCCTCGCCAGTCCAGCGATCGGCTGTATGAAAGTCTTCGTACATATCCCCTCCAGCCTAGAGCATTTTGGCTTTGGATGCACCAATCGGGCCGACGGTCTCCGCACTTTGGGAATCCGGGAAAGTCCCTCCCGGCCCCTGGAAAAAAATTAAAGAGATTACAAAAGAAAAAACAAATCCTCACGGGCTTTCTGCGTCCAATCACTGTCTGTTTTGACCGACGCACGTAATTTGCCTGAGGGAGCTGTTGTTTCCGTGACCAGTCCATCCAATAACCAGAAGCTGCGCCATTTTGAAGACTACCTGCGCCGGCACGAGCGGCAGCTCGAACACACCGTGATCGCTACGGTGGAACAGGGCCGCCAGGCGGTTGCCGAAGACACGCTCGATGTCGCCGACCAGGCCGTCTTCTCCTACCAAAAAGAAATGCTTTTCACCCAGAGCACCGAAGGCCATAGCCAGCTTGGTCTGGTGCGTCTCGCCCTGGAGCGCCTGAACGACGGCAGCTACGGCAAGTGCCTCCACTGCGGCCAGACCATCGGCGACAAGCGCCTGGAAGCTCTGCCCTGGACCCCGTACTGCATTGCCTGTCAGGAAAAGATCGAGAACGGCGAATTGGAAGACCAGCTGCGGGCGGCCTAACGGCCCCCGCAAGCCGGGCTGCTATCCCCTGCGTGCTAAACTGACCGTATCTCTGGCAGATGCGCCCTTGGCGGTGCGTTTGCGATTTCCCTCCTAAAAGGAAGTTCGGGAAACCGGTGGATACACAGACCCGTCACGCGCTCAAACAGGACCGCTTCATCACCGCAACCACATCCGGCCTCGACTGGGTGGGACAGAACCGCGCCTATGTCATCCGCTTCACCATCGGCGTGGTGGTAGCGCTCGTTGTCATCATCGGCGGCATTTTCCTCTACGAGCAGCGCAGTTCCGCGGCCGATCAGCTTCTGGGCCAGGGCCTCACCATTTATGAGACGCCCATTGCCTCGCCCGAGCAGCCTGCCACACCCGGCGAGACCAGCTATCCCACCGCGAAAGACCGCGCCAAAGCCGCGTATCCCATCTTCACCCAGGCCGCCAGCCAGTATTCCTGGCTCCATGCCGGCCACATGGCCCGCTACTTTGCCGGCCTCACCGCGCAGGACATGGGCAACACCTCCGAAGCCGAGGCGGATCTGAATGATGTCGCTCGCTCCGGGGGCAGCAACCTCTCCGCCACCGCCAAAGTGGCGCTCGCCAACCTCTATGCCCAGACCGGCCGCACCTCTCAGGCCGTGGAAGAGTACCGCGACATCATCGCGCACCCCTCCACCACGGTTCCGAAGGCCTCGGCTCAGCTGATGCTGGCACAGCTCTACGAGACCACCCAGCCTGAGGAAGCGCGGCGCCTCTACGCGCAGATCAAGGATCAGGACAAGGACTCCGAAGCCGCGCAAATCGCCACGCAGAAGCTCAGCGGCGCGAAGTAAGCCGCATCTCTCGCTCGCAGCCTCCGGCTGACCCGTCAGAATCCGGTACTCCATCTCACCGGCGATCCCAATGCCACCGCGGCGGTTTGCCCGATAGGGGGCAATTCGGCTTCGCCTCGGAGCTATGGCAAGAACACCGCCGGGCCGCCTGCCTGAACAACGATCGGGGATTGGGGTGCCGGTCGCAGCCAGGCGCGAGTCACGCGCCCCCCTCTCCCCCCTCCAGCGTCATTTTCCACTCTCATTCGCACGAATAAACTCCGCCGTGTAGTCGTGGAGCTGGTGGAGCGCATCTTCATTCACATAAACCATGTGGCCAGTCTGGAACCAGTGATAGCTGATGTTCGACTGGAGTGACTCGGGAATGGGCAGGTGCTTCATTTCGTAGGTCGCGCCGAAAAAGGTGCAGCCCAGATCGAAGTAGCCGCCCATAAGCATCACCTTCATCTTCGGATCCCGCTTCATCGTCACGGCGAGATCGGGCATGACGTTCACGCTCGATTCCCATCCCTGACCGCCCGGCGGCACATGCTGCAGGTTCCAGTGGTAGCCGGGCTCGCGCGCGCTGGGCTTGTAGGTGAGATTGTCGCCGTAGTGCAGCGTGTCGCGCGCGTAGGTGTTGATGGCGGCGAGAAACGAAGGCGTGGTGGCCGATCCGAAAGGATCGTAGCCGGCGTCTTCGCTCAGCGGATCCATGTCGGGGCCGGAGTAGCGGGTGTCGAGACGGCCCGTGGTGATGCCCATCTCCGACTGCAGTTCCTTCGAGAACTCGCCGCCGGAGACGCGCAGATCGGCCTTGTACCAGTAGGCCGCGGGCAAGCCGGTGTAGCCCTCCAGCTTCGTTGCGATGGCATGCTTCTGGTCGTCGGGCAAATCGGCGCCCTGGTGCAGCGCCAGCGCGTAGTCGCCGAGCGCGAACTTCTCCACATCGGCGAGCAGCGCATCGAGCGAGGCCGGCTGATTCGCGAGGCGATGGTGATACCATGCCGTGGCCGCCATGGACGGCAGCGCCAGCATATAAGGATTGTCGGTACCAGGATTGCCCTCGGGACCGTCTGCGGAGTCGTCAAAGCTGAGAATCTGCGAAAGCAGCACGACGCCGTTCAGGTCCACGCCCTGGAGCATCCGGCTGAGCACCGCGGAGCGCGTCGTTCCGTAGCTCTCGCCGAAGATGAACTTGGGCGAGTTCCAGCGATCGTATTTGGTAAGAAATCGGCGAATGAAACGGTCGAAGGCATGGCCGTCCTCGTCGGTGCCGTAGAAGGCCTTCATGGCATCTTTGCCGAGCACCCGTGAGAAGCCGGTGCCGGGCGCGTCGATGAAGACGAGATCGCTCGCGTCGAGCAGCGAATATTGATTCGGGATCAGCGAGTACGGCGCGCCCTCCTGGTGCTGCACGTCGGGCGTGACCACGCGCACGGGGCCGAAGGCGCCCATGTGCAGATACATTGTCGGGCTGCCGGGGCCGCCGTTGTAAAGGAAGGTGATGGGCCGGTTCTTCGGCGCTTCTTTCATGAAATAGGCGACGTAGAACATGCGCGCCGTCGCCGGCTGCTCATCGGGCTTTGCCGGCAGATCTTCGCCATAGCCCGGCAGATATTTGCCGTCGAGGCCAAGTTGCGCGTCCTGTGGGTCGCTGGAGCCAACCGTGAGCGTGCCGGCGACGGCGCGATACGCGATCGCTTTTCCTTCGACGGTTACCGAGCCTTCGGTGGTGGAGTCGGGCTGGATGGGGGGCGCGGCTTCGTGCGCGGGCTTCGCAACGGTTTCGGGCTTATCGGCAGATTTCTCCTGCGCGAAGGCGATGGGAAGCAACAGCGAAGCTGCGATGGAGAGAGCAAGGCAATGAGACGTGCGGAGCAGCAAGGAATGAGCCTCCGTGCGAGGGGATATTGGGGTGGGAGAAGTATAGCGAACGGGCTGCTATGCTGGCGGACAAGATGGATGAGTTGGGTGCGGAGATTCGGGAAGCAGTTTCCAGTCGCCCGGCGTGGTGGGGTCTTCTGAGCCGCTGGGCGCTCTGCATTCTTGGCACTGGCTTCCTGGTCGCTTCAATCGCTTTGACCGGAAACACGCTGCTGTTTCTGCGCACAAGTGTCACGGCAACCGGAACCGTCGTGAGCAATGTTCGCGTCGAACAGCGCGACAGCGACGGTCAGGTGAGCATCAATTTCGCGCCCGAGTTCACCTTCGCCGGCGCCGATGGCAAGGCCTACACCGTGACATCGGCGACCTCGTCGAATCCACCGGAATTTGCGGAGGGCCAGGCCGTGCGCGTGCTCTACAACCCGATGAATCCCGGAACCGCGCGGATCGACTCGTTCTTGCAGTTATGGTTCATGCCAATTCTCTTTGGCGCTTTCGGGGCTGTCTTCGGAGGGATCGGGTACACGTGGATGTATTTCGTCGTGAAGAGACAGCGCGAGATCCTGTCGATCCGATAGCCCACGCCCGGAACCCGACGCCCAATAACCCTCTACAGCCCATGCGCGGCACGGAACTGGCGAACGACCTCGGCCGGGTCGCGGTGCTGGCCGTCGACAGCTTCGTTCATGGCACGCATGTCGTCAGCGGTGACGCGGCCGGCGAGGGCGTCGAGAGCGGCCTGAATCTGCGGCCACCGCTGGAGGGCGCCGTCGCTGACCAGCGGGACGGCCTGGTACGGCGGGAAGTAGTGCTTGTCGTCCTGGAGAATCGTGAGGCCGAGGGCCTCGATCGGGCCATCGGTGGCGTTGGCGGCGATCATGTCCACCTGATGGTCCTGGAGGGCGCGGTAGAGGAGGCCTAAATCCATCGTGCGCGGCGGGCCGGCGAATTTCAGCCCGTAGGCAGCGCTCAACCCCTGCAACCCATCGGGGCGCTGCTCGAATTCGTAACCGACACCGAGACGCATTTGCGGCGTGTAGGCGGCGGCCTGCGAGAGCGTGCTGAGGCCGAGGCGGCGGGCGTCGTCGCCGCGAATGACCATCGCGAAGGAGTTGTCGAAGCCGAGCGGCGGCCCGGCGGTGATGTGCCAGCGCTGCTCGTAGAGGCGGCGGACGGTGGCAAGGACTTCGTCTTCGCTCCGGTGCGCGGGATCGGGCAGCGGCTGTTTCAGAATTGCGGTGAGCGCGGTGCCGGTGTACTCCACGTAGCCGTCGATGCGGCCGGCAAGCAGCGCCTGCTGGCAAATGTAACTGCCGGCGAGATAAAAGCGGCGCTCGACTTTCAGGTGGGATTTGGCTTCGATCTCCTGGGCAAGCAGTTCGCCGAGAACCACCTGCTCGGTGAAATTCTTCGCGCCGATGACGGGGTGGTTGGGGCGGGGTGGCGCGCAGGCGGTGACGCAGGCGCTCATCGCCAAAGCGACGAGCGCCAGGGAATAGAGCAGAGCGTGTTGTAAATAGGTTCGCAGCATCATGCCGCGGTTTCCTGCACGGGGATGCGGAAGCGCCGCTCAAGCAGACCGAGCAAACCGTCGAGCAGAAGCGCCAGCGCCGCCGCGGGGATGGCTCCCGCAAGAATGAGGCCGTTGTCCACGGAGGCGACTCCCCGGAAGATTAACTCGCCGAGGCCTCCCGCGCCGACGGCAGCGGCAATCGTCGCAATGCCGACGCAGGTGACCGTAGCCGTGCGCAATCCGGCGAGGATGAACGACGCGGCAAGCGGCAGCTCCACTTTGAGGAGCCGCTGCGTGCCGGTGAGCCCGAGGGCGCGCGCGACAAACAGCACATTGGGATCGATGCCCTGAATGCCCGCGTACGTGTTGCGCAGGATGGGCAGCAGCGCATAGGCGGTGAGCGCAACGATGGCCACGCGCGCGGCGCGCTCGCCAAGCCACGGCAGCGGCAGCAGGAATCCGAAGAAAGCGAGCGAGGGGATGGTCTGCAGAACGTTCGCGAATCCGATGACCGGCCGCGCCCAGCGTGGCGATCTGGTGAGCCAGATCCCCGCGGGAACCGCCATCGCCGACGCGCAGAACATGGCAACGCCCGTCAGCCAGAGGTGTTCGAGCGTGAGCGTGGCGATCTCGCCGCCATAACGCGAGAGGAAGGCGCTCATGCGCGAGCCTCGTTCGATGCGGCACGCTCCCCGCGATGAAATGCGCGGATGTAGGCCTGAACGGCAGGGTCCTCCGAGCGGAGGAATTCCTGCGGCGGCAGGCAGGCGACGAGCTTCCCTGCGTCGAGGAGCGCGATCTGGTCGCCGAGGTACAGCGCTTCGTCGAGATCGTGCGTCACCAGCAGAACGGTCTTGCGGAGGCGTCCGAGCAGGGCGCGCAGCATATCCTGCATTTCGGCGCGGGTGAGCGGGTCGAGCGCGCCGAAGGGCTCGTCCATAAGGAGGATCGCGGGATCCGCGGCAAGCGCGCGAGCAAGGCCGACGCGCTGGCGCTGTCCGCCGGAAAGCTGATGCGGATAGCGCCGCGCAAAGGCTTCCGGATCGAGACCGACGGCGGCGAGCAATTCGAGACTGCGGCGGTGACGTTCTTCGCGCGACCGATTCTGCGCCTCGAGAACGAGAGCGACATCACGCTCCACATGAAAGTGCGGAAACAGGCCGGTTTCCTGGATCACGTAGCCGATGCCGCGGCGGAGCCCAATCAGGTCTACGCTGCGATTGGATTGGCCGTGCACGAGCACTTCCCCGCCCGATGGCTCGACCATGCGGTTAACGGTGCGCAGCAGCGTGGTTTTGCCAGAGCCGCTGCGCCCGAGCAGGACGGTGGTGCTTCCCTCTTCGACCGCGAGCGAAATGCCGCTGAGCAAGGCGCGCCCCTGCGGCGTCGCGACGGAGACGTTGCGGAAATCGAGAGCGGCAGGCATCCGCAGTTAGTGTACGAGGACTGGCCATCTCGGCAGCCGCATGACATGCCAGCGCTATTCCGCGTGCAGCGCTTCCGTGGGGTTCACCGACGCAGCCCTGCGCGCAGGCAAAAAGCTGGCGACCATCGCAGCCGCGGCAAGGATAACGGAGACAGCCGCAAGCGTTGTCGTATCCCACGCGCGGACCTGGAAGAGCAGCTTGCCGAGCAGCGTCGTGGCGGCCAGCGATCCGGCGAGGCCGACCGCGATGCCGAAGAAAGCCAGGGTGCCCGCTTCGCGCAGAATCATGCGATAGACGGTCGAGCGCTGCGCGCCCAGTGCCATGCGCACGCCGATTTCACGCGTACGCTGGCTGACCGAATACGCGATGACGCCGTAAAGGCCGACGACGGAGAGCAACAGCGCGAGCGCGGCGAAACTCCCCACCAGCCAGGCCGAAGCCCGGTGCAATGACGCCGAAGGCGAATCGTAGAGCCTCCGCATCATGGTGCCGGGATTGGAGACGGCAAGCGTGGGATCGGCCGAGTGAACGACGGCCGCAGCGGCCCCGAGGACTGATTCCTCGGATTGACCCGTGCGCAGCAGGACGGTGAATTCATCGTCGGGACTGTCGGGATTCTGATTGCGCGGCCGGTACATGGCCGCTTGCGCCGCCGCGTCGGGCTGGCCCTCCTGGATATTGTCAACGATGCCGACAATCAGCATCGTGCTCTTCGGATCGCCTTCCATGGCGATCAGCTTGCCGACGGGGTCTTCGCCGGGGAAGTACGTCTTCGCGAGTTGCTGGTTGACGACGACGACGCGCTGGCGGGACTGGTCTTCTTCGTCGGCGAAATATCGTCCGCTCAGCAGACGCGCCTCGATCGTCGCGAAATAGCCCGCGCTCACGTCGCGGATCACGACCTCATTGTGATCGACCGGCGGGCGGCCGACGATGACGAAATTGCTGGAACCGTCGCCGTCGCCGAGCGGCGCTTCGCTGGCGAAGGCGACCGAGCGGACGCCCGGCAACTTGCTGAGGCTGGCGTTAAGGCGGCGTTCGAAGCTGATCCACTGCACTTCTGTGCCGGGATTCTTCGACGTACTCGCCACATCGAGCGTGGCAAGATGATCGACGCTGAGCCCGGTATCGACGTGGAGCAGGCGATAGAAGCTCTTGCCCAGCAGACCCGCGCCCACCAGGAGGACCATCGCCATCGCCAGCTCGGCCACGACCAGATTCGATCCGAAGCGGCGCCACACCGTGCCGGAAGCTCCGCGGGTACCTTCCTGGAGACCGTCGCGCAGATCGGCATGGGTGGCGCGCAACGCGGGCAGCAGCGAGAAGATCATCGCCGCCGTGATCGCAACCAGCGCGGTGAACACCAGAACGTGCATATTGAGGGCGGCAGCGCGCAGGTACGGCATGGTATCGAGAATGTCTTTGGGGATCAGGCCGCGCACCAGACGAATCAGCACCAAGGCGGAAGCGAATCCCAGCGCGGCAGCGAAGCCGGCGAGCGCGATGCCTTCGGTGAGGAACTGGCATACCAGGCGCGAGCGCGACGCGCCGAGGGCTCCGCGGACCGCCATTTCGCGGCGGCGCCGCTCGGTGCGGACCAGCAGCAGGCTCGAGACATTCACTGCGGCGATGAGCAGCAGCAGCGCGGCTCCGGCAAGCAGCATGAGCAGAATGGGACGAATGTTGCCGAGAACCGCTTCGACAAGGGGATCGAGAGTGCCGCC
>DATJTG010000029.1:0-2274 GCA_035503555.1 Acidobacteriaceae bacterium
GCGCCCGACATTGCAGGCAAGGACATCGCCAATCCCACGGCGCTGCTTCAATCCGCCGTGCTCATGTTGCACCACATCGACGAAACCGATGCGGCCAACCGCGTCCAGGCCGCAATCGAGCACGTTTACCGCGAAGGAAAAACTCTCACTCGCGACGTCGGCGGCAATGCAGGCACAAAAGCCTTCGCCAACGCGATTATCGCTGCCCTCGAATCTCAAAAGGCTGCGTCCAACTAAACGAAGACCGAAAGGAGAAACATGCCGGCCAGGAAAACCCTCTCGATCGTGCTCTGTTCGCTGCTGCTCGTTGCCGCGGGATGCAAAAAAAGCTCTACCAGCGCGCCTCCGAAGAACTACACCACCATCGACTGGGCCAACTCCGGCACCATCTCCGGAACCATCCACTTCACCGGCAAAGCCCCTGAGCGCATCCAGATCGACATGGGTCAGGACCCGGTCTGCGCGCTCGCTCCCGCCAACCTCACCGAGCAATACATCGTCCAGAACGGCGGCCTCGACAACGTCTTCGTCTACATCAGGTCCGGTCTCGGCAACAAGGCCTACGCGGCGCCTTCAACACCCGTCGTCATGGACCAGAAGGGCTGCCGCTTCATCCCGCACGTCATCGGCGTCATGGCTGGACAGCCCGTCAAGTTCACTAACAGCGACGCCACCATGCACAACGTCCACATGATTCCGACCATCGCTGCAAATCAGGCCGTCGATATCTCAGAAGCGCCCAACAGCCCTGGCGCCTCGCGCACGCTCTCCACTCCCGAGCTCATGATCCCCGTCCGCTGCAATAACCATCCCTGGATGGAGGGCTATATCAACGTCGTCGACAACCCCTTTTACGCCGTCTCCGGCGACGGAGGTCATTTCACCATCAAGGGCGTGCCACCCGGAACCTACACCATCGAAGCCGATCACGAGCAGCTCGGCCAGAAAACCGCCACCGTCACCGTCTCTCCGCACCAGACCGCAACCGTCGACATTACCTATGTGATGCCGCAGGGCCAGAATTAGCGCTTCGCGCGGTACACTATTAAGTACAGCGAACAACTCCTTTGCTGCGTTATCCGCGCAGGGACGCTGGCTTTCGGCAAAGCAGGCTTGTACAACCACATGCGTCAGCAGATTGGCATTCTTGGCGCGACCGGAATGGTCGGCCAGCGCTTCATTCAGCTTCTTGAGAACCACCCCTGGTTCGAGGTGGCGTGGCTCGCCGCCAGCGACCGCTCCAGCCGCAAAAAATACGGCGACGCAGTGAAGTGGAAGCTCGATACGCCGCTCCCCGCGCGCATCGCTAGCATGACAATCTCACCCGCAGTATCCGAAGGCGCGCCCAAGGTCATCTTCGCAGCGCTCGACGCCGACATCGCCCGCGAAATGGAGCCCGTCTTCGCCGCCGCTGGCTGCGCCGTCATCTCTAACTCCAGCGCCTTCCGCATGCACGAGGACGTGCCGCTCGTCATCCCCGAAGTCAACGCCGACCACCTGCCCATCCTCGAAAATCAGCAGTGGCGTAAAGACTCCGGCGGCTACATCGTCACCAATCCCAACTGCTCGGCCATCGGCCTGGTGCTCGCGCTCCGGCCCATCGTGGAGCGCTTCGGCATCGAGGCGATCTTCGTCAGCACCATGCAGGCGGTGAGCGGGGCGGGGTATCCGGGCGTGGCGTCGATGGACATCCTGGGTAACGTGGTGCCGTTCATCAAGAACGAAGAAGAAAAAATGCAGGCGGAAACGCTGAAACTGCTGGGGCGGATGAGCGGGAAAACCGTAGAGCCGCTGGCGGCGAAGATGAGCGCGCACTGCAATCGCGTGGCGGTGGAAGACGGGCATACGGAGAGCGTGAGCATCCAGCTGGGGCGCAAGGCCACGCGAGAAGAGCTGCTAGGGGCGTGGGCGGAGTTTGCGCCGCTGCGCGGCAGGGATCTGCCGACGGCGCCGGCACAGCCGGTGGAGTATGTGACGGCGGAGGATCGTCCTCAACCGCGGCTGGACCGCATGCGCGGCAACGGAATGACGGCGACGGTGGGCCGGCTGCGGCCGTGCGGATTGCTGGACTGGAAGTTCACGGTGCTGTCGCATAACACGATTCGCGGGGCGGCGGGAGCTGCTCTGCTGAATGCGGAGCTGCTGGCGTCGCTGGGCAAGCTCGAACCGGTGCCCGTGCCCGCATGAACCGGCTGGTGGTGATGAAATTCGGCGGGACTTCCGTCGAGGACGCGACGGCGATTCTGCGCACGGCGCGGATTGTGGCGGGGCGCG
>DATJTG010000030.1:0-35849 GCA_035503555.1 Acidobacteriaceae bacterium
CCGACGAAGGCAGAGGTCTGTAACCAAAAAGCAGAGGTCGGCGAGGGTGCTGGCGAGGGTGTTGGAACATTGCCTACGGATTTTTTCAATGACTTACAGTGCTTTTGGTAGCCAAGGGTGCTCATGTTTTCAATGAGTTACGTCCAAAAGCACTTCTGTCACGGCAGAGGTCGCGGGTTCGAGCCCCGTCGTCCCCGCCATATTCCGAGAGCAAATCGAGATCCGATCACCGATCCCTTCTTTGGGGGGATTTCGTGGGCACAGGTGGATTCGATGGCCCCTCGGTCTCACTCCAAGACATAGTCTCCGGGACATGAGGATTGACCTCCGCGGCCCAGTTCAAATGACATGTCAGACAAGTCGACGTTGTCTTCAGGCGGGGTCCCCTGGTTTCCGTTGAGCCACGGAAACGCGTTGAATTTTGAATTGCGTCAAAATTTTTTGAGAACTACCTGCTCCTGACGGCTCATTACGACAGGGGGCTGAAGACATTGAGGCAGGCCGGCCGGCTCCTGATCTCCCCGAGTCTCCTTCGTGAGTACCGTGAACAGGTTCAGGTCCGGGGTTTTGCTCTCTTCCGGTTGCACCCCGTCCGATATAGCATTCTGAATCGAGTTATCGTAGTCAACACAATATTCCGTATAAGAAAGAAAAACGATAACGTCATCCGCGAGGCGCATCGCGCAGGAATTCGCCATGGCTGAACGGCTCGGCTGGCCGTGGGCGGCACACGCAGGCTGTGTCTTATCGGGGCGTCCTATTGAGGTTCTGTGCTTCCGTTGTCCCCGGGCGCAATACGGATGCTGCCGAGAGTCGATAAGAGCCGCATGCCGTCTTCGATGGCGGGAAAGAGCGACATCTCATCGATTCGCTCACTGCGGGAGACCACCATGTTCCGCAGCCTCCAGAACTGCGACAGCGCCTCGATCAAAGGTTGCAGGAGACGCGCTGAGGACTTCACGCATCGCGCTCGGAAAAGTTATTCACAAACTTTTTTCTGGACAGAGCCCGCGACCGCGGAGTAGGGTTGCAACCACTTTCAATGGCCGCGGCTGATTCCGCGGATGATAAGAAAATCCGGCCGGAACAACCGGCCGATGCAGAGTTATTGCTGAAACGGATCCAGCCTTACATTCACCATCTGTTGCACGCAGAGATGTAAGGCGATCGGGCCAAAGTCCTCCCCCGCGATCAGTTCCGTCCTGGACTCCCCGATTCCCCAATCCACTTCCCGGCCGAGCCCGCGCTCGCTCGTCCATTGACTTGCGATGGTTTCCCCGTTCGCGTTTGGGGCCCCACCCAACCAAGGAGGGAGCGGTATGTCCAGTTACACCTATCCTGGCGTTTACGTCCAGGAGCTTCCCAGCGCAGTCCATACGATCACCGGCGTGGCCACATCGATTGCGGCCTTTGTGGGCTGGGCTCCGATGGGCCCGACCGATGAAGCGGTGCTCGTGCAGAACTGGTCGGAGTATCAGGCGCAGTTCGGCGGACTGTACCCCAACGTTTACCTGGGCTACGCCGTGAATCAGTTCTTCGGCAACGGCGGCTCGCAGGCATACATCATCCGCATCGTGGATAACGCCAGCGCCACGCCATGTGCGCCAGCGTCGCTCGGCACGAAAATAGGCGGTCTGACCCTTTATGCGAGCAGCGTGGGCGTGTGGGGAGACAACATCCAGGTGACGCTGACGTTGTCGCCGGCCGATCACACGCGCTTCAGCATCCTGGTGCAGCAGGTGATCACCAGCGGAAGCACGACCACGACGACAACGCTCGAAAACTTCACGAATCTGTCGTTCAACCCTTCGGACCCGCAGGGCAATTACGTCGTCGCCGTGATCGACAACGACTCCAACTACATTTCGTTCATCGATCCATCAACGGGTGCGGGGCCATCGACGGGTCCGACAGGATCGCCGGCAGCCATTACGGCGACGAAGCTGAGCGGAGGAAAAGACGGAGACGTTCTGTATCCGACGGCGGGATCGACGGGCGCCTTTGAAGACGCGCTGAATGTCTGGGGCGCCGCGCATATTCCCGCGCAGAGCGGCATCCCGCTTCTCGACGGCGTCTTCTTCAATCTGCTGGCCGTGCCGGGAATGACGGACGCTCCGACGATCCAGAAGCTGCAGACCTTCTGCCAAAGCCCGGACAACCGGGCGTTCTACATCGTGGACCCTCCAAAGAGCGCGACGGTTTCCGGTCTCGGCGGCACCGGGCCGGTGGGCAGTTCGTCGGGCTCCATCACCGCGGAGCCGGAATCTTCGAACAGCGCGTACTACTTCCCGTGGGTATCGGCGCCGGATCCTTTGGCGGGCAACAGGCCGTCACTCTTTCCGCCGAGCGGTTTTGTTGCCGGCATCTACGCGGCGACCGACGCCAGCCGCGGCGTATGGAAGGCACCAGCGGGCATCGATGCAGGTCTCTCGGGCGTGAGCGGTTTGCAGTACACGCTGTCGGACTCGCAGAATGGCACGCTGAACGTGCTGGCGGTGAACTGCCTGCGCAATTTCCCTGTGTACGGCAACGTAGTGTGGGGAGCGAGGACGCTGGACGGCAACAGTTCAGTTGGCTCGCAGTGGCAGTACGTTCCGATCCGGCGCTTCGCGCTGTTTCTGGAGTCGAGCCTGTATCAGGGCACGCAATGGGCGGTGTTCGAGCCAAACGACGAGACGCTCTGGGGCCAGTTGCGGCTGAACATCGGAGCGTTCATGCAGGGGCTGTTCCAGCAGGGTGCCTTCGCGGGAACGACTCCGCAGCAGGCTTACTTTGTGAAGTGCGACGCGGAGAATAACCCGCAAGCCAGCATCGACCAGGGAATCGTGACTGTGCTCGTCGGCTTCGCGCCGCTGTATCCGGCTGAGTTCGTCGTGATTCAGATTCAGCAGATGGCCGGAATGGCGCCGTCGTAGAGCGCGACGCGCCCAAACCTGGTAGTTGGTCAGCTTTGCATTTGTACGGATCCCGGCATGGCCTCAGCCGTGCCGGGCCGTCGCAAACAGAATTCGCAGCCATGAGTCCCGTTTTTGCTGAGCCGCTGCCCGCAACCCACAAAAGTTTGAACCGCAAAAGGAGAGGACCAGGCTATGCCTCCATTTTCCGTGAACACAACGCGGCTGGACCCCTACAAGAACTTCAAGTTCCGCATCAAGTGGGACGGCAAGTACGTGTACGGGGGCAGCAAGCTCTCCGCATTGAAGCGCACGACGGAAGTCGTGGAGCATCGCGCCGGCGGCGACCAATCCACCAAGCGCAAGTCGCCCGGGCTGGTGAAATACGACGCCATCACCCTCGAGCGGGGACTCACCATGGATATGGCCTTCCATGACTGGGCGGGCCTGGTGTGGAACTACGGCGCGGCGCTGGGCGCGGAAGTATCGCTCGCTAACTTCCGCAAGAATCTCTACCTCGAGTTCTACAACGAGGCCGGGCAGCTGGTGATCGCTTACAACATTTACCGCTGCTGGGTTTCGGAATACCAGGCGTTGCCGGACCTGGACGCGAACGCCAATGCCATCGCCATCGAGCACATCAAGATCGAGAACGAAGGCTGGGAGCGCGACACGAGTGTGAGCGAGCCGCTGGAGCCCACGCTCTCAACGGTCAGCACCTAGGCACAAGGGCCCATGAAAGCGCTCACCAATTCCGGCCTCCTCGACCTGTGGGAGCGCGGTAGCAACGTGCACCCGCTCGACCGCGCCCTGCTGTCGATTGCCGCGGCCGAGCCAGGCACGAGTTACGACGCTCTCGCCGACTGGTCGCTGGGCAGTCGCAACGCCGCACTCGCGCGACTGCGGCGCGCGTGCTTCGGCCCAGCGCTTGCAGGATGGGTTGCATGCCCGCAATGCGGCGAGCGGCTGGAATTCTCTATGGATACGGGAATGCTGCTCGAAGAAGCCAATGACGCGGGCAGAGAGCTGGTGGTCGATGGCCGAAGGTTTCGGCCGCTCACCAGCCGCGATCTGGCCAGCATCGCAGCCGAGCGCGACGAGCGCGACGCAGCGCGCAAACTGCTGCGCCGGAGCTGCGCAGAGAATGCGGAATTTGGCGAGGAGGAACTGGGCGCCATCGGCGAGCTGCTCGCCGAAGCCGATCCTCTGGCCGAAACGCTGCTCGGCTTCAGCTGCGCTGCGTGCGAGCACCAGTGGCAGGAGCCGCTGGATATCGCAACGTGGCTGTGGACGGAGGTAGACGCACGGGCTCGCCGGCTGCTCCACGACGTACATACCCTGGCTACGGCGTATGGGTGGACCGAGCGCGAGATTCTTTCGCTCAGCGAGCCACGCCGCGCACTGTATCTGGAAATGGTGCAGGCATGAGGAGCTTTCTGGATCGTATCGCATCGGGCGTGCTGCACGCGCAGCCGGCCATTCACCCGAGCGTGGGAACCCTCTGGTCCTCGCCGGCGACGAAGGCGCCGGCCATGATGGAACCACTCGCCCCGGACACTTCGGCTGAAGTTCTCGCTCCTCCGTCCCCGTACCCTGCTTCGCGGGAGTCGCATGAGGCGCCGACGCAAGCGCGGCCGCTCACGGAACCGCCGGGCAGCTCGAGCCAGCCGAGCGAACTGTCGCAGGGAGATGCAGAAGAACCAGGCTTCGTCGAGCGAGTTGCTTTCCATCCTCTGGTCACGGCTCAGCGACCTATCGCCACTCCGCTTCGCGCGTCGCCTGCCGATGCAGCGACCGAGCAAAGCGTGGCCGCGATGACTGCCCAGGAGCCCACCGTCGCGGCGACACAGCGAAGCCGAGTGTTGCCGGTGCAGACGACTGAATCGGTGCAGCCCCTCGTGCCGGCGCCACCGGTTCACACTTCGGCGATATCCGCTGCCGGGCGGCGAGCGCCTGATGCGGCGGCTTCGCCGCGGCGTCAGCAGCCCGCGAACTTGCCCACGGACGAGCGTGACTCGATCGAGATACACATTGGACGGATCGAGGTGCTGGCCGCTCCGCCGCGTCCTGCGCAGCCGGCGGCGCCCAAGCCTGCGCCCAAGTCGCTCGATCTGGGCGAGTATCTGCGCCGCGAACGGAGGCCTCAATGAGTTCCGCTCTGGCCCTGGCCGCCGTTACGACCGCGCTGCAAACGGCGCTGACGTTTCTCTACAAGAGCTCGGTGCTGGGCACGGTGAATGTTGCGGCGATCGCGCCGGATCTCGTTGATCCCACTTATGGCACCGGCACCGGCAGCGACCCGGTCGTGAATCTCTTTCTCCACCAGGTAACCCCCAACGCGGCATGGCGCAACATCGATCTGCCTTCGCTGGGGCCGGACGGTGCGACACGGCTGAAAAATCCGCCGCTGGCGCTCGACCTGCACTACCTGCTCACGGCTTACGCGTCCGCCGACGCCGAGGCGGAAGCACTGCTGGGCTATGCGATTCTGATGCTGCACGAGAATCCGATCCTCCCGCGCACCATCATCACCGATCTGCTGGCCACGCTCGCGAGCAATGCCTACAACACAGCACTGCAGGACGCCGGCGTCGCGTCGCAGATCGAGATGATCAAGATTGTGCCTGACACTTTGGGGCGCGAAGAGATGGCGTGGCTATGGACGGCTCTGAAATCTGACTACCGGCCGACGTTTCCCTTTCAGGCTTCAGTCGTGCTGATGCGCAATGACAATCCCACGGCCTACTCGCTGCCCGTGCTGACGCGGAGCATCACGGTGCAGGCCGGCGGCGTGTCGCAGCTGCTCGCGGTGCGGCCGCCTTACGATCAGTCGGGCGCGATCCCACCCGATGTCGTGAAGATCACGGGCCAGTCGCTCACAGGCGCGAGCACGATTGTGCTCACGAACCCTGTCACGAACGTGAGCTACTCGTTTGCGGTTCCGGCCGGCGCGCTCACCAACACGATGCTGAGCCTCCAGATTCCCGATGTCGCCGCGAAGATGCCGTGCGGCATTTGCCAGGTGTGCCTGCAATTTACGGACGCCTCGAACAACGTGACGGCGCAGACCAATACGCTGATTCTCGGCATCGCCACCACGATTGCTTCCGGGCCCGCGCCCACGGCTTCGGTGAGCGGAAGCGTCACCACGGTCACGCTCTCGTGCGATCCGCAGGTGCAGACGCAGCAGCAGGTCTCGCTCTCGCTGATCTCGCAGACAACCGGAGGCACCTCGGCCGGCGCAGCGGCGCAGGCATTCACTGGGCCCGCCGCATCCCTCACTTTCCAATTGCCGGTTGCCCTGCCGGCTGATACGTACTCTGCGTACCTGGTGGTCGACGGCGTGGTGACGCCGGTTGCGCAGAACTGGAAGTTCACGCCGCCTGCCGGTCTGACGGTGCTGCCATGACTGCTGCGACGAAGCGCAAAGCTCGCCAGGCGACAGCGAAGGCAGAGCCGCAGACGGATCCGCAGGTGAGCTGGCCCGAGGCGAACCAGGCTGTGCTCGCCGCGGAGTTCGCACGGCTTCGCGCGAGGCTGGCAGGCAAGGAGCACCCAGCGGAAGCCGCGCCTGCGACAGATTCGCCCGCCGCCGTGGACCGGCTGGCCGCGGTCTTCGGGCTCACAGCGTTTGAGCGCGACGTGCTGCTGCTATGCGCAGGCGTGGAAATGGATTCCGCGCTGGCGACGCAGTGCGCCGACGCGCAGGGCAACTCGCAGCGCGCTGCACCCACGTTTGGGCTAGCTCTGGCATCGCTTGCCGATGCGCACTGGAGCGCGCTCACGCCGGCGAGCCCGCTGCGCCACTACCGGCTGATTGAGATGGATGCGTCGCGCAGCCTCACCACGGCGGCGCTGCGCATCGACGAGCGCATTCTGCATTACATCGCCGGCATCAACCTGCTCGATCCGCGGCTGGCTTCGATCCTGGTTCCGGCTCTGCCGCCGGAGGCGATCGCGGAGGAGCATCACGCACTGGCTGGAATCCTCGCTCCGTATTTTGCGGCGCACCCTGGTGAACGATCTGCTCCTTCTCTGCTTATGCATCTCTTTGGTGACGATGCGGACGGGCAGCGCGACACTGCGGCGCTGGCAGCGGCACAGGCCGGACGCCATCTCTTCGCGCTGCGCGCCGAGGAAGTGCCCACCGATCCTGCGGGCGTGGAGCAACTGATCCTGCTGGTGAGCCGCGAGGCGACGCTGATTCACGCCGCGCTGCTCGTGGAATGCGGCACGGCCGACCTGACGGTTCCAGTGCGCAGCCTGATCGAACGCCTCGGCGGCCCCGTCGTGGTCTCCAGCCGGGAAATCTTTGCGACATCGCGGACTGTGGCACGCTACGAGGTCAACAAGCCGGCTCCCGCCGAGCAGAAGCGGCTCTGGCAAACATCGCTCGGGCCGGCCGCACATTCGCTTAACGGCTTTCTCGACAATCTCTCCGGGCAGTTTCGCCTGAGCGCGCGGGCGATCCACGCAACCGGCTCTCTGTATGCTGATGCCGGCTCGCACGCCATCTGGAGCAGCTGCCGCGCAGCGACGCAGCCGCGCCTGGAAGAGCTGGCGCAGAGAATTGTACCGGCGGCGACGTGGGATGCGCTGGTGCTGCCCGACGCGCAGAAGGCGACGCTGCACCAGATCGCGGCGCAGGCTCAGCATCGCATGAAGGTCTACGAGATCTGGGGCTTCGCCGCGCGCGGGCGTCGCGGCCTGGGCGTGAGCGCGCTGTTTTCCGGCGAGAGCGGTACGGGCAAGACACTCGCAGCCGAAGTGCTGGCGCATGAGCTGGGGCTCGATCTGTATCGCGTCGATCTCGCGTCGGTGGTGAGCAAGTACATCGGGGAGACCGAGAAGAATCTGCGGCAGGCGTTCGACTCGGCGGAAGAAGCCGGCGCCGTGCTGCTGTTCGACGAGGCTGACGCTCTCTTCGGCAAGCGCAGCGACGTTAAGGACAGCCACGATCGCTACGCGAACATCGAAGTCGGCTATCTGCTGCAACGCATGGAAGCGTACCAGGGGCTCGCGATTCTCACCACCAATCTGAAGTCTTCGCTCGACCGCGCATTTCAGCGGCGGCTGCGCTTCATGGTGGATTTCCCCTTCCCCGACGTTGCGCAGCGGGAGGCCATCTGGCGCCGTGCGTTTCCGGCGGCCACGCCGACCGATCAGATCAATCCGACAGCGCTGGCGCAGCTCAAGGTTCCCGGCGGGAGCATCCGCAACATCGCGCTCAACGCAGCATTTCTTGCCGCGGCGGCGAACCGGCCCGTGGGCATGGCGCAAATTCTCGAGGCCGCGCGTTTGGAAGCGGGCAAGAACGATCGTCCGCTGGCCGATGCGGAGACGAGGGGGTGGGTATGAGCCGCATTCGCCTCACGATCGACAGCATCGCGCTGCAGGGATTCGATCCCGCGGAGCGCACCGCGCTCATCGACGGGCTGCGCAGCCAGCTGGAGCGGACGCTTGCCGATCGCGAGGCGCGCGCCGCATGGAAATCGCATCGCAGGCCGGTGCTGCGCCTGGGAGGCGTCTCGCAGGTGCCGGGACTGCGAGGAAGCCGCGCGCTCGGCTCGCAGATTGCTCGCGCCGTGGGCAGGAGCATGAAGCCATGACCGCGAGAGTGCATGCGCCAAAGCCGGCCGGTCCCACGTACGGACATTCCGTTCCTTCTGCGGTGCGTCCGGTGGTGAACACGCCCGGTGTTGCGCTGAGCGCGGAGGCGCGCGCATTCTTCGAGCCGCATTTTGGATTTGACTTCAGCCGCGTGCGCGTTCACTCGGACTCGAAAGCCGCGAAGGCAGCGCGCTCGATGGATGCCGCGGCCTGGACCGTGGGCGAGCATATCGGGTTCGATGCGGGCCGGTATGAGATGAACAGCCCGAGGGGACGGCGGCTGCTGGCGCATGAGCTGACGCACGTCGTGCAGCAGAATGGCGCTGGGCACGCAGGCGAGCTGCGGATGGGACCGCGTGGCGATGCCAGCGAAAAGGAAGCCGATCGCGCTGCGTCGTCGGCGTTCAGCCACGGCCGCGTTGCAGTCCAGGGGCGCAGCCCGCTGAGCGTGCAGTGCCAGCCGAATCAGACTTCTCTTCCGGAACTCGATCCGGCGGCAGGCGCGTCGCCCATGATTGCGGCGGCGATTGGATCGATCACGATCGATCAGTTCGCCACGGGAAAATCCGACATTCCCGCTGCTCACAAGGCAGAGCTGGACAGAACCGCGAAGTACATCGTGAGCCTTTTGGAGCAATATCCCGGATCGAAGGTTCAGGTTGTGGGTCACACGGATGCGGTGGGGAAAGACGAGGACAACCAGACGCTGGGGCAGAGTCGCGCGGATGCTGTGCAAAAAGCGCTGGCCGACAAAGGCGTGATGGCCGAAGCGATCCAGACGGAGAGCCGTGGCGCTTCGAACCTGCTCGTGAAAACGAAGGCAGGCAACGGACGCAATCGGCGCGTGGAGGTGCATTTCCAGCCGGCGCGGCAGTTCCCCGGACTGATGTCTTCGCATCTGGACGCGCCAACGGGCAAGGGGGGATTCGGGGGCGGGGACAGCGTCGTGGACCAGGGTATCAAGAAGCCTGACTTGTTTCCTTCGCACCTCTGCACCGTCAATCCGGAGGCCTGCGGCCTGGGTGACAAGGATGGACCGCCTTACGAACGACATCCCGCGCCGCCTGGGGCCACACAGGCTCTCCCCTCGGATATTCCATGGAACCTCATGGATCTTTCCGACTGCAACGATGCGTACACGAGCCACGGCAGTCCGTCGCAGATCGACGACACAATGCGCGCCACATGGGCCAAGATCTTCATGCAGTACCGCGGGAAGCTTGGAGACAGCCTGGCCGCGAAGATGGCGAATTCTCAGGTTTGCAAGACGGTGGGGCAGGATCAAAGCCGCGATAACCCGAACACGCTCGACCGATTTAATCAGGACTGGAAAAACCAAAACCCAAACGACAAGGGCATTCCGCCCATTAATCCTCCGTTCAAGCCGTTCCAGTGGAAGTTCTGACGGAGTGAAACAGCAAGGGAAACGATTGTGAACGCGCCGCACAAATCGATCGGGCCTCTCACCGCAGGAAAGCAGGCGCCGCGATGAAGGCGATGACCTACGCGCGCAGAGCGCAGGCTCCATCCTCGGCGCCGCAGCTGAAGATCGGCCGGGCCGATGATGCCTTTGAGCGCGAGGCCGATCGCGCCGCCGACGAGGTGATGAGCGGGACGGGGCGGATTGCGCCCTGGTCAATCTCGCACATGAATATCGGGCCGCCAGTGCAGCGCAAGTGCTCGTGCGGGGGCGGATCGGAAGGCGAATGCGAAGAGTGCAGGGAGAAGGGGAAGCTGCAGCGCAAAGCCACCGGCGAGGCAGAGTCGGCCCATGCGCCGGCGATTGTGCATGATGTGTTGCGCTCCTCGGGCACGCCGCTCGATCGCGCGGCACGCAGCTTCTTCGAGCCGCGCTTTGGGCACGACTTCAGCAAGGTGCAGATTCACGCCGGCGCGCGAGCTGCTGCATCGGCGCGTGCCGTCAGCGCGCAGGCCTACACCGTGGGCAACGACGTGGTCTTTGGCACGGGGCAGTACTCGCCCGATTCCGACACGGGCAGGAAGCTGCTCGCCCACGAACTCGCCCACGTTGTGCAGCAGAGACCGGCGTCCGACTTGCCGCAAGCTACCGGCGCTCGCTCAAGCGCGCTGCTCGAGCGCACCGCGCAACTGCGCAGAAAAGCAATCGCTGCCGCCAAGCCCGTTCCCCGGCTATCGAGGATGGCAGGCGGACCGCGCGTGCAACGATCTTTCCTGAGCGGGCTTCTCGATGTTCTGCTGTTCATCCCGCGACTTTTCGGCCTCGAATACTTCCCCGCCGAACAACTGAAGGATTACCTGGGGGAATTGCGGAAGAAGAAGGGCCCGGTTGGCTCTCTCTTCAGCGACAACAAGGCGCGTGCATGCGTGAAGCGAGAGAAAGAGCTGGGGCCCTACGATGTCGACACCAAGACCTGGCTGATCGAGGACATGCTCGACGGCTGGACCAGCCCTCTGGACGAAGGCGCCATCATCACGCTGCTTCGCCGCTCGCCCGCGGACATACAGCAGATCGTCAAGGCGGTGGGACGCGATCATCTGTGGGAGAAGTTCAGCGGCGAGAACCGGCGCGTGATCGAAGCCATGACCCTGACCGCGTCCGACGCCGGCGATGCTCTGGTAACGCGGCTGCGCGATCTCTCGCCCGATGAACTGCAGGACTACACGAAAAACACGAGCGACCCGGCAGTGCTCGAGGCCGTCCGCCGAGCCACGGCGCTAAGCAAGATCACCGCACCGGTTCCCGTGGGCGCCAACGTTGCGAGCAACAATCAGGCGCAGGTCACGATCAACCGAGTGGCCCTCACTTTTCGGCCTGACGGAATCGATCCATCGCTCGGAAACCACGCGATGACCTATGGACAGTTTTCCTTCGCTGAGAATACCCCGGTGAGCGAGAGTCCTGGCGATGCGCCCCATACGTATGACGGGACAGCTCCACTGACGATCACACTCGAGATCTGGACGAATTTTCCGTCTGAAGAGTCAAAGAGCGGCAGCTCCGGTTACGGCGCGGGCTCGACCCTGCGCGAACACGAAAGAGCCCACGGTAAAGGATGGATTGATTTCGTCACGCAGAATCCTCCGCCCCAGTTTGCGGGAAGACAGAACATGACCGCCGCGGAGCTGAACAACGCGATCCAGCAATATCACGCAGCGATTGTCGACTACCAACACCGCGCCGGCGACTTCGCGCTCCGCGCGGGCGACTGCAGCGTACCAGGAAGACTGCCTACCGACGAGCAGCTTCAGGGAACGGGCTTCACGTCCGCCATCTGCAGTGCACAGCCTGCGGCGGCGACACAAACTCCCGCAGCGGCAACGCCGACTCCCGCGACACCGGCGCCTGCGGCGGCTTCGCCAGGACCGACCGTTCAGCCCAAACTGGAAGCGGGAGCCGTCAGCGATCCTCTGGAACGCGAAGCCGATCGCGTCGCCGATGAGGTGCTGGGCATGACGGGCGGCCTGCGGGTTGCAGACAGGAGGCAAGCGCAGGCGAATTCCGTGCCCTTGTCTGCCGACGCGGTTGTGCGCTGCTCCGGCGAGCCGCTCGATACTTCGACAAGAGCCTTCTTCGAGCCTCGCTTCGGCTTCAACTTCAGCAACGTGCGCATCCACTCCGGCGCGGCGGCGGCAGCGTCGGCGCGGAAGATGGCTGCCCGTGCTTACACCGTTGGCGAGAGCATCGTCTTCAACAACGGGCAATACGCACCGCACAGCCATGAAGGCCGCAGTTTGCTGGCGCACGAGCTAACGCATGTGGTGCAGCAGACGGGCGGGCGCGGCGCAGTGACGAAGGCGCCACGCGCGGTGCAGCGCAAGGTGATCCTGAAACACGCGGAGATGAAAGACAAGGATCGTCACGACTTCCTCACCGCCCACGCCCGCGACTGGGGACACAGCCAGCATCTTGCCTCGCAACTTATGGAAGAGATGGCCGCGGCGGACGAGAACTTTGACTTTGAAGACGACGGCGAGCTTAAAACCGAGATCGTAAAGCGCATCTCCACTGTGTCGCACATGAAGGAGTCGCAGGACGGGGTTGGAAGCGTTCCCGGGCATCTGCGCAAGGCATTCGGATACCCCTTCAATCCCGGAGCCGAAGTTTATGGGCCGCGGGTGAACCTGGCGGCCAGGGACTATTGGACACCTCCGGTCCCGGACAACTACGCAGCGCGGACGGACAAAGCCAAAATCAAACTGGCCATGAGCCTTTCCCGATACAACCGGCACACAGTGTTCGGCGATCAGCCGCTGGGGCCTTACTTCTGGAAGCTGACCGACAAGGGAAAAGCCGATCCCTACACGGCGATCAAGCTGCTGTTTACGCCGCAGGCGGAAGCGCGCAATCGCACGCTGATCCACTGCGACTATCTGATCTCGCTGGTTAATCTCCTCTCGTTTGCAGACTCGGTTGGAAATGTCCGGTTCAACCAGCGCATCGCCGCTTTTGGCGTGAACAGGATCGTTCTGAAGGCGGACACCTTCACAGACCTGCACCTCGTGACCTGGATGCGGAACTCGGGCGCTCAGCAAGTCGCGCCCGCGATTTCGGGCCTCGGAAGCACGCAATCCCACGTGCCGAAGACGGAGAAGGATCTGGTCATCGGCGATCATGTCAAGTTTTTCAATCACATTGCCTACGATTTGCTGAACGCCGGGGTCGGCAATGCGTGGCGCCTGGAGAACGCGGTCTTCATCGCGAACAGGGGCGGCCAGAATGTCTATCTTGGCCACGGTTCGGGCGAGCTCACAGGCGGCCAGATGAAGAACAAACTGGCTTCCGAATTCAACACCGTCGTCGCGAAAGCAATGCCCTCGATCACCAAGGCTCAATCGCGCAACAAGGCAACGGCAGCCGCGGGGCACGCGGAGCTCCAAGCCCATTTCCCGAACGTGAGACCGGCGGGCACGGAGTACCACATCCAGGGCAAAGACTGGCTGGGCTGCAACAAAGATGTCGATATGAAGGTGCGGACGATTCGCGCAGACGAAGTGATCGGTTTGCATAACCCCTGCAACCCGGCCGAGTTATATCCCGTGGAGCGCCCGATCGAATCGGCGCCAGGAAAAGCACAGCCGTAAGGAAGGTATTGGGAATGGCCACCACATCGCCCATCTCGCCGCGCCTGGTAAGAGGCGGCATTGTCACGATGGATCCCGACACGTCGGCGATCCAGAGCGTGATCGCGTTGCAGTACAACCCGGAGACGCTGACGCGGACGCTGCAAATCCAGGCTGTGTCCGGCGGGCAGGACGGGGTACGGGTAGATGCGCTGCGGTTGCGCGGCCCCGCAGTCGAGACCATCAAGGTGGAAGCGGAGCTGGACGCGACGGACCAGCTTGAGTTTCCCAATCAGTTTCCGCTGGCCGTACAGCTGGGACTGCAGCCCCAGCTCGCGCAGCTGGAGATGCTGGTAAATCCCACGGTGGAGACGCTGAACTCGGACAACACCCTGGCGAACTCCGGCGCGCTCGAGATCATTCCTCTCGAGCAGCCGCTCACGCTTTTTGTGTGGAGCAAAAGCCGCGTGGTGCCGGTGCGGCTCACCGATTTCTCCGTCACGGAGGAGATGTTCGACCCATCGCTCAATCCCATTCGCGCCAAGGTCAGCCTGGGCATGCGCGTGCTCAACGTGGACGACCTGGGCTTCGATCATCCGGGCGGACATATATTCCTGACGTACCTGAGCAACAAGGAGCAGATGGCGGCGCAGGCCGGATCTGCCGCGCTCACCGTACTCGGCCTCGGAGGTCTGTCATGAGTTCTCCGCTCACCGCGTTTCTGCAGCTCGGGCTGGTGCCGCCGGTTACGTTTCCGACGGACAGCCGCTACTATGGCTACTCCACGCTGACTTACACGACGGCGGCGGGCGTGAGCGTGAGCTACCTGGCGCGGCGCATTATTCCGCAGCCTGGCGCGCCGAATTATACGACGGTGGCGACTCACACCGTGGTGCAGGGTGAGCGGCTTGACCTGATTGCTGCGAAGTATCTCGGCGATCCGCTGCTCTTCTGGCTGCTGTGCGATGCGAACGGCGCGATGCGTCCCATCGATCTCGTTTCCACGCCGGGAAGCACGCTCATCATCACGATGCCGCAGGGCATTCCGGGAGGGCCGAGTGTCTAGCGCTTCCCTCAGCAGCGTTCAGCTCTCGCTGATGATGGGCCCGATTGTGCCCAACCCCGTGTCGAGCGACGTGATCGAGTCGCTGGCCTCGGCCGAAGTGCATATTGACGATGTGGGCCAGAGCGGATTCCAGCTCACGTTCAGCATTACCAAGCAGTCGCCGCTGCAAACGCTGTTCATTCTTTCGGCGGCGGTGCCGTTGCTCTTCATGCGCGTGATTTTGGTCGCCACGGTGAATGGCGTGGCCAACGTGCTGATTGACGGTGTGATTACCAATAACCAGCTTGCGCCGGGCGACAAGGGGTCGAATTCGACACTGACGATCACAGGCAAGGACCTGACGGCGCTGATGGATCAGTCGGACTGGAGCGGATTTCCCTACCCTGCCTGCCCGCCGGAGGCGCGCGTGGCGATCTGCGTTGCCAAGTATGCGATCTTCGGGATCATTCCGCTGGTCATTCCCAGCATCATGATCGACGTACAACTGCCCATTGAACAGATACCCACGCATCAGGGCACCGATTACCAGTACATTCGGCAACTGGCGGCGGACGTGGGCTACGTGTTCTACATCGATCCCGGCCCTCAACCCGGCATGAGCAAAGCATATTGGGGACCGCAGATCAAGGTGGGACCGGTGCAGCCGGCGCTCAGCATCGATATGGATGCTTACACGAACGTGGAGAGCCTTAGCTTCACGTTCGATCAGGAAAAGAACAAGATTCCGATTCTCTACATCTACAACGAGGAATCGGGAATCACGATCCCGATTCCGATTCCTCCGATCACGCCACTGAATCCGCCGCTGGGAGCGGTGATGGGATTACCGACGAATCTGATTCCGCCGGACCTGAAGCCGTGGAGCGACGATGTACCCAAGCTGCCTATTCCCCAGGCCATTATGCAGGGGCTGGCAAAGGCCGCGGAGAACGCCGAGGGCGTGACGTGCGAGGGATCGCTCGACGTGACGCGCTACGGCGGAATTCTGAAAGCGCGGCAACTGGTGGGCGTGCGCGGCGCGGGGCCGGCCTTCGACGGGCTGTACTACGTCAAGAGCGTCACGCACAAGATCAAGCGCGGCGAATACAAGCAGAGCTTCACGCTCACCCGCAACGGACTGGTTTCGACGGTCAATTCAGTGAATGTATGAGGAATTTCGCATGAGCCCGGCAGCTGCACAGAAGAAGCGCTATTACGGCAAGTACCGCGGTCTGGTGATCGACAATCTCGATCCGCTGCAGACGGGGCGGGTGCTGGCGCAGGTTCCTGCACTGGCCGGGGAGCTGCCGTCGACGTGGGCGATGCCGTGCGTGCCCGCTGCCGGAATCCAGGCGGGCCTCTTCATCGTTCCTCCCATCGGCTCTCAGGTATGGATCGACTACGAACAGGGCGATCCCGATTATCCGGTGTGGACGGGAGGGTTCTGGGGGACAGCGGCGGAGGTTCCTGTGTTCGCGACGGTGCCGCCAGCGATTCCGCCGGGGCAGAATATCGTGATCCAGACCACGGGGCAAAACATGATTCTGCTGAGCGACTCGGCGCCGACGCCGGTGACGGGGGGAATCATTTTGAAGTCAACGTCTGGCGCGATGCTCGTGGTGAACGACACGGGCATTTACATCAGCAACGGCCAGGGAGCGACGATTACGCTGCTGGGCCCAACCACCGATGTGAATCTCGGTGCACTCACGGTGATTTGATATGCCAGCGCCAGTTCTGCATATGGGAGCAACGGTGCTCTGCTCGCACGCCGGGCAGGCGATGCCGACGGTGCCCGATCCACGGGTGCTGGTGAGCGGCATGCCGGTGGCGACGCTGGCCGCGCCGTGGGTGGTTGCCGGATGCGCGATGCCGCCGCCGATTGCGGGCAACGGACCGTGCGTGACCGCGATGTGGTCGATCGGCGCGGTGCGCGTGACTTCGCTGGGCCAGCCTCTGCTGATCATGACGGGACTTGCCACCTGCGTGCCGACGGGCACGCCGCTGATTCCCGTCTCCGCTCAGATGCGGGTGATTGCAACGTGAAGGAATTCGCGGAGACCGGGGAGCAACGCAAGGAGAACGGTTGACCATGGCTACATTGAACATCGCGTTTCCTTACCAGTTCGACGGACGGGGCCGCACTGCCGAGGCGGACATCGCCGACTATGTCTACCAGCTCGTGGAGCAGGTGTTGTTCACGTCGCCGGGCGAGCGCGTGAATTTGCCCGACTTCGGCAGCGGACTCTTACAGCTTCCATTCGCGCCTAACAGCATGGAGATGGCCGCGGCGACGCAGTTCGCGGTGCAGGGCGCGCTGCAGAAGTGGCTGGGGAACTACATCAAGGTGCAAACGGTGACGGCGAGCGCGCAGGAAGCGACGCTGACCGTCACGGTGAGCTATGTGCTGCTGGCCACGGACGTCTCGCAGGTGCAGACCTTCGTTTACGGAGGCCCGACCGGGAGCTAAGTCATGATCTACTCCTGCTGCACATCGCATCGCGCGCAATACGTGCTGGGCAACCCGCTGATCAACGGCCTCAACTTCCTCGAGGTCCTGGACACGGAAGCTCCGCCGCTGGGCCTGCCCCGCCAGCAGGTGCTGGTGCTGCACTGTCTGAATGCCGCGCCGACGCTGACGACAGACAACATCCTGATCACCGGCGGCGAGAGTATCACCGGCATCACGGCGGCGTGGGTTGCGACGCCGTCCACACTGCCCTCGACCCTGCCCTTCAATCCGCCGGTAACGCTGACTTCTGCTGCGCAGACCTACTTCAACGGCCTCTCCGACGCAGCCAACGTGATCATCGTGGGCACGAGCGTGAATGGAGACTTCTCGACATACACACTGAGCCTGGTGAACGATGCGGCGACGGCAGCCGGAGCGCAATTCGAGCTGAGCGCGGCGCTCAGCGGGTTTGACCCGCAGCTCACGCAGATTTGCTTTTCTTTCAAGGTGGAGTGCGGACCAGACTTCGACTGCAAGCCGCAAACGCCGCCCTGCGCGCCGGAGCTGCCGACGCCGCCGCCCATCAACTATCTCGCCAAGGATTACGGCAGCTTCCGCACCATCATGCTGGACCGGCTGAACCAGTTGCTGCCGGACTGGGGCGCGACCAGCGAAGCCGATATGGGCATTGCGCTCGCCGAAGTGGTGGCGTACGTGGGTGACCGCCTGAGCTACTACCAGGATGCAGTGGCGACCGAGGCCTACATTGAGACGGCGCGGCAGCGGGTTTCGCTGCGACGCCACGCGCTGCTGGTGGACTACCACGTTCATGACGGCTGCAATGCGCGCGCGTGGGTGCAGGTGACGACGAATGCGCCGGCCGAGACTCCGGTATTTCTCGATCGCACGCAGACACGCTTCTACACTTATGCGCCGGGCATGCCGAGCACGCTGAAGGTGGGGCAGAACCAGGAGCAGAACGCGCTGATCGCCGGCGTGCAGGTATTTGAGCCGCTTGCCGATGCATTGCTCTTCTCAGAACTCGCGTCGCTGGACTTCTACACATGGGGCAACAGCAACTGCTGTCTGCCGAAGGGCGCCACGGAAGCGACGCTGGTGGGAAATCTGAAGAATCTTCAGGTTGGCGACGTGCTGATCTTTCAGGAAGTGAAAGGTCCGCTCACCGGCAACGCCGCCGATGCGGATATGCGGCATCGCTGCGCGGTGCGGCTGACGGCAGTGCTTTCGAAGGACTCGAGCGGCAATCCTCTGGTCGATCCGCTCATTGACATCCATGGCGATCCAATTACGAGCGTTGGACAAACGGCGCAGCAGATCACCGAGATTCAGTGGGCGCAGGATGACGCGCTTCCCTTCCCGGTCTGCGTGACGTCGACGTTTCTCGACGAGAAGTCCGAGTCGCAACCGGTCGCCAATGTGAGCATTGCGCTGGGCAACATTGTGCTGGCCGATCACGGGCTCACTATGCCGGCAGCGCCGCTGGGCAGCGTTCCGCCACCGACCATCTATTATCCGAATACCGCCGATCGCTGCTCTCTTGAAGCGGCGACGCCAGTTCCCCCGCGCTACAATCCCGCGGTTCCTGAAACGCCTCTGACTCAGGCCATTCCGGTCACCGCCGTCGCGCTGGCCGATGTGGGCAATCCGGTCACATCCGCGGGACACCCCGTTCCGCTTACGGGCGTCAGTATTCCGCTGCTCAGCTCGAGCGGCTTTGTCGCGCTCACGCTGGAGATCACGAACAGTTCTTCGTGGCCAGCGTTCTTCGGGGTCGTCGTCAGAGCGAACTCGGGTAGTCCAGGCAACATCGATCTTTCGGTTGTCTACAATCCTCCGGGAGGCGCCGCCGGATTCGACAAGCTCATTACCGTTGAGGCGTATACCGATCTCTCGCTGCACTCGGCAGATCCGTCGTATGCGGTGACGACGGTGAACGGGAAGTCTCAGCTCATTCGACTTGCGCAGCCAGCCGCGGCTCCTGCGCCCGCGGGATTTCCTTCCGCGCCCACCATGCTTGCGGCGACCGGCTCGGTGAACCTGCAGGACTCGAGCGCGACGCCCGTCACGTATCTGACGGTCCAGCCCACCTCCGTCAGCGGCTGGCCCGCGGCGTTCGCCGTGGAAGCCAGCCCCAACGCGAATCCTGCGTACTTCGATCTCGCGATCGTCTACAATCCCGCCTCTGGCGCCGTCGGTGTATCGCCATTCCCCGTGACAGTGGAGCAGTTCACGAACCTGTCCCCCGCCGAGGCCGCCAACGAGATCGACTCCGAGTCGGCGCTGGTGGAGGTGCAGGGCTTCGCGCAATCGATCGATCCCACCCTGGCTGCTTCCGATCTGATGAACCTGGACGCATCGACGGCGATCCCCGCCATTACGCTGTCGGGAACTCTGAACGACGTCACGTCAACGTGGACACCGCTGCAAGACCTGCTCGGCAGCGGCGCCGAGGATACCAACTTCGTGGTGGAGGTGCAGGCCGATAACTCGGCGGCGCTGCGCTTTGGCGACAACACCAACGGCCTTAAGCCGCAGTCGGGCACGGACTTCACGGCAATCTATCGCGTGGGCAACGGCAAGGAGGGCAACGTCGGCGCAGAGAGCCTGACCTACCTGGCCGCCGGCGACGGCCGCATCACGGGCTGCTCGAATCCCATGCCCGCCAGTGGCGGCACCGATCCGGAATCCAACGCGCAGATTCAGCGCCGCGCTCCGCAGGCCTTTCTCACGCAGGAACGCGCCATTACGATGCCCGATTACGTCGTCGCGGCGGAATCGAACTCGCTGGTGCGCAACGCGGTCGCCTCGCAGCGGTGGACGGGGAGCTGGTACACGGTCTTCATCGCTGCTGAACCACAGCCCTCCACGCAGACGGGGGCAGCACAAACCGGGGGCACGCTGACGGCCACGCAGCAGAAGAGCGTGACAGCAACAGTGAATTCGTTCCGCCTCGCGGGCGAGGATATTCAGCTCGATTCGCCGGAGTACGTCTCGCTACAGATTGTGCTGAGCGTTTGCGTCGATCCCGATTACTTCAATGTGCAGGTGCAGGAAGCGCTGAATCAGGTGCTGGGCAGCGGCACGGGCGGGTTCTTCAACTCCGCGAATTTCACTTTCGGGCAGAACGTGTATCTCAGTCCCATTTATGCTGCAGTGCGCGCGGTTCCTGGAGTGAACGCCGTGACGGCGACGACGTTCCAGATCCAGGGCGTGACCAACAATACGTTTCTCGCCAACGGAGAAATTCCGCTGGGCCCGCTGCAGATTGCGCGCCTCGAGAACAATCCCAGCTTCCCCGATCACGGGCAACTCACCCTCAACATGGAGGGGGGCAAATGATCTCCAGCCTTGCACGAAGGGAGCATGCACATGTGCACTGACGCCAGTTGCTCCTGCTCGACCGGCTGCACCTGCGGCTGCTGCTCCGGCACCAGCGTCCAGACTCCGCAGCCCATTGCGAATCCGCCGGGACAGCCTGCAATTGCGTACCGCACGGGCACGTGGGCGCAATTCAATGAGTCGATGCTGGCGCGGCTGTCGTCGGCCAGCTATCCCGCGCTCTCGCGGCTGAAAACGCGCGATAACGACGATTTCACGATTGCATTTCTTGACGCGTCGGCGGTGATGTTCGACATTCTCTCGTTTTACCAGGAGCGCCTCGCCAACGAGAGCTACCTGGCAACCGCGCAGCAATTGCAGTCGCTCACCGAACTTTCGCGGCTGATTGGCTATCAGCCGGCGCCAGGGATTGCCGCTTCCGTCTATCTCGCCTTTACGCTCAAGGCCGCGCCGAACGCCCCGACCGATCCGACCACGCCGCCGATCACCATCCCCGCCAGCACGCAGGTGCAATCGGTGGCCGCGCAGGGGCAGACACCGCAAACGTTTGAGACTTCCGCAGCCATTGCTGCGAAGCCGGACTGGAATGCGCTGCCGATCCTCGCCGCGCTGCCGTGGGCCAACAGCGCCGCGACCGGCACGTATCTGCAGGGCACGGCGACGCAGTTGAATCCCGGCGATCTCATCCTGATGCTCGGCACGGGGCGCACGACCAGCACGCCCGACACCGACTGGTCGGTGCAATTCCTCACTACGGTGACGGTCGATACGGCCAATAACCGCACCTGGATCGCGTGGGATACACCGATACAGGCCAGCAGTCCGCTGGTCACGGTGATTCCGCAAATCTATGCATTCCGCCAGCGCGCCGCGCTCTTCGCGTACAACGCCATCCAACCGTGGCTGATCGACACGAAGCCCGACACGGGCATCACGATTCCCTCTGGTCTGCTCAACGACGAGACGCCGCCGGATTGGGCCGGACTTCAGCCGGGCGCAACGACGCCCGGAGTCACAATCGACTTCGACTCGACGTATTCGAAGGTCGTCACGAACGGCTGGGTGGCGCTCCTACAGACGACGATCGTTACCAATTCATTCGAGTCCAAAGCCGGCACCTTCGTCGATGAGGCACGATCCTTCCTGCTTTCACGCAGCAAGTCCTCCTTCGGCTCAGGCGATGAGGCTGTCGCCACTTACAGCGTCAGCAGCATTATCGATCTGTATCAGGTAAGCAGCGTCGCCACGGTTACGCGAAACGACTGCGGCATGACGGCGAAGATCACGCGCGTAACGCCCGATACCCAAAGCGACCTCACCAACTACAACGCTCGCACGACCGCAGTGTTTGCCCAGACCGATCTGCTGACGCCGGCGGTGCAGCCGCTCGATTATCCGCTCTACGGGACGCTTATCGACATTCAGACGCTGCGGCCCGATCTGCTCAACGCGAGCGTCATCGCCATCTCCGGCACAGCACAGAAGATCACGCTCAAGCCGGGGTATCCGAATCTACAGTTTGTGCCCGACCAGGAGGGGCAGGCGACCGTTCCGATCAATCCGGGCGACACGTTCACGCTCATCGAGCCGCCGCCTCTACCCTTCAATCCGGACGGATCGATCCCGTCGTGGTCAGCGTCGACCTACGCGCTGACGCTGAAAGTGATGGACGCAAGCGGGCGCACGGGAACGCTGGAGGGCATAACCGTCACGAAGCATTTCGAAGCCGAGTACAGAGACCTGTTTTTCGGCGGGCGATTCGGCGGGGGCCACGGTCCGGTGGAGACTGTGACGACGACCTATCCGCTCTACCTCAGCTATTTCACCCTCACCGCGCCTTCCTCCAGCGATCCTGAGATTTCGGAGTGCGTGCTTGTGACGCAGACGGTGGGCGTGATGCCGCCGGGAACAACCGCTCCCAACGGTTCAGTACCGCACACGCAGTTCCAACTCACGTATCCCACGGTGAACTGCTATTGCCGCGCCACCACCACGGCGAACGCCAATGTGGCGCTGGCGACCGTGGGCGCATCGGTCACGGAGATTATGGGCAATGGAAGCGCGGCGACGACGAACCAGACTTTCACGCTCAGGCAAAAGCCGCTGACCTACGTGCAGGCAAACACGCCCAACGGGCGCCAGAGCACGCTTATGGTTCGTGCCAACGGCGTGGCCTGGAGCGCGGTTCCCACGCTCTACGACCAACCGGCGACGGCGCAGGCGTACACGATCGCCAATGAATCAGACGGCTCCAGCGACGTGATATTCGGCGATGGCGTCGAAGGCGCGACGCTGCCCACCGGGCAAAACAACATCATCGGCTACTATCGCACGGGCTCGGGATCTGCGGGCAATGTTCCGGCAGGCGCGATTACGACGCTCATGCAGCGTCCGCTGGGCGTGAGCGGGGTGACGAACCCGCAGCAAGCGACTGGAGGCGCGGACGCTGAATCGATCGATGACGTGCGCACGAACGCTCCGCAAACCGTGCTCACGCTGGGCCGCGCCGTCTCTGTCACGGACTACCAGAATTTTGCCGCCACGTTTGCCGGTATCGCCGAAGCGTACGCCATCTGGATTCCCAGCGGAACGGCACGGGGCGTCTACATCACCGTGGCGGCCGATGGCGGCACGGACCTTGCGCCGAGCAGTCCTACTCTGGCCAATCTGATCAGCGCGCTGCAGACCTACAGCAATCCACTCATTCCGGTCAGCGCGGTTTCGTTCATGGAAACGCTCTTTGGATTCTCGGCCGACGTGAAATACAACCCCAGTTACAGCCAGCCTGCGGTTCAGTCGGCAATCTGGCAGACGGTGGTTACAGAATTCAGCTTCGCCAATCGCACGTTTGGGCAGGGTGTCTCGGCCGACGAGATCGCTACGGTGATCCAGGGTGTCGCGGGGGTGGTCGCGGTGAATGTGACCGGACTCACTCCGCTGCAAAGCAGCACGGGCGGCGATCTCGCCAATCTCTCCGGCGGCTTCACGGTTTCAAATTGGAATACATGGATGTCGCAGCAGGTGGCGAACGTACCGCGGCCGAGTTCCGACACGAGCACGCGCATCTGCCCGTACATCCCTCTACCCACGAGCCAGGGATTGCCGCTGCCCGCTGAGATTCTCGTCCTCAGTCCCGATCCAACCCAAGTCACGCTGGGGGTGATGTCATGAGCACGCCGCCGGTCACCGTTCGCACGAATCTCTTCAATCTTCTGCCGGCTCTCTATCGGCTGCGCGATGCGCAGGTTGCGGCGAGTGCGGGCTATGACATGGGACCGCTGCAGTCGCTGCTCTCGGTCGTGGAGGAACAGATCGCGATTCTCGAAGAGAACATCGCGCAGCTCTACGACGATCAGTTTATCGAGACGTGCGCGCCCTGGGTGGTGCCGTACATCGGCACGCTGATCGGCTACCAGCAGATCAACAGTATCGCCGCAGCCGTGGACAGCCCGCGGGCCGAAGTCGCCGCCACCATTGGTTTCCGGCGGCGCAAAGGGACCGTGCCGGTACTGGAACAACTGGCTCGTGACGCCACAGGGTGGGGTGCGCATGCGGTTGAGTTCTTCCAGGTACTCGCCACCACGCAGTGCGTGCGCAATCACATCCGCCCGCAAAACTACTACGCGCCCGACCTGCGCAGCTGGAAGCCGCGCGAATTCATGGATACCGGCTTCGATCAGACCGCGCACAAGGTCGACGTACGCCGCATTCCCCGAGGTCCGGCGCAGGACACACTCGGCGATGGACTCGGGCACTACAACGTGCAGAACATCGGCGTCTTTCTCTGGTCGCTGAACGCGTACTCGCTGACGAACGTACTCGCGACGCCCATGGCGGGCAGCAACCAGTGCTTCCGCTTCAGCACGCTGGGCGCGGATATGCCGCTGTTTCACAAGGCAACGGAATTACCCGAAGAGACCACGACGCTGGCGGGGCCCGCGAATGTTCCCGACCGGATGGGCGCGCACCTGCTCTGCCACGACATTCGCGCCATCACGCAGAAGGGCGCGGCTGCGGTGTACTACGGCCCTGGGTTGAGCCTCGCGGTCTACAACAACGGCTCGCTGCAGGATGCCTCGCGCATCCTGGTCGCCGATCTCTCGGGGAACGACGGCTCGTGGGCGAATCTTGCGCACCTTTCGGATTTGACCAATCTGCCCGCGGGGGCCAACACAGTCGCCATCGATCCGCGGCTGGGACGCATTGCGATTCCTCCACCGGCGGCGGGCGAAAGCATCACGATCTCTACCTTCTGCTGCTACGGCTTCAATTCGGCCATTGGCGGCGGCGAGTATCCGCGTGCAGCGAGCTTCACGGCGTCGCCGGAGCAGGCGATCGTCCGCGTGCCGGGCGACTATGCGACGATTCACGAAGCGCTGGCGGCGCTTTCCGGCGACGGGGTCGTGGAGGTGAGCAACAGCGGCGTCTATTCTGAGCCTGCCGGCCTCGATGTGAGCGTGCGGGCCAATGGCCATATCGAACTGCGCGCGGCCGACGGCGCGCGACCGACGCTTATTCTCGGCGATGCGATCACCGTGACCGGCGGCACCATCCCTGACACCACCGACACGCAGAGCGCGTTCGACCTCAATGGCTTCGTCATCACGTACGCGCCGCCGTCACCCATGTCGAAGCCGCCCAACGCGCTGCTCTACTCGCCCGGCGTGAATACGAACGGGCTGACCACACTTGGGATCACGCATTGCACGTTTGTTCCGGGATGGGCGCTCGTGCCGAATGGCAGTCCTCAAACCACATCCGCCGGCGCGCTCACCTACCCCGGTCCCGCGGTCTTCATGGAAAACTCGGGTTGCGCCGTCTCGATCGGGCAATCCATACTCGGACCGCTCTGGCTCAACGTCGAGTCCAGTGCGTCGCTGACGGATACCATCGTGGACGCGAACGCGCCGACGTCGGTTGCGATCGTGGCGACGGTCGACAGCACCACGCAGGTGCCCGCGGCTTCGGGCGCGCTCACGATGAACGGGTGCACGATCATCGGCAAGGTTTATGCGTCGCTGCTGAGTCTGGTGAGCGACTCGATCTTTGTGGCCGCGCTCACCGAGGCGGATGTAACCCCGACGCCGCCTCTCTGGAATGCGCCGCTCTGGTCTGCGCGCCACCAGCAGGGCTGCGTGCGCTTCAGCTTTGTTCCCGCCGGCGGCATCCTGCCCCGCCAGTTTGCATGCGTGGAGCAGGCGCCCGATGCCCCCTCGCCGATGTTCTATTCGCTCCAATACGGCAATCCCGCTTACGCCAAACTGCTGCCCACCACCGATCCATCGATCCGCCAGGGCGCGGACGATGGCGGCGAGATGGGCGTCTACCACTCGGTTCTCGCGCCCCAGCGCGAAGCCGATCTCCTGACCCGCCTGGCCGAGTACATTCCCGTGGGGATGGAGTACGGAGTTCTTTATGAGAGTTGAAAGGAGCCTGTCGTGAGTTTCGACATCAGCCGCTCATCCTTCCGTCCGCGCAGGAATTTCCTCGGCGTCGTCATGCAGCAGGGCCGCGTCCAGCTCGACTCCGACTGGAACGAGTGGCAGGACGAATATTCACGCCGCATCCAGGCAGGCACGCTCGACACGATCGGCCAGGCAGTGTATCCAGCGTCGACGCCGAACGCCTTCAAGATCACGGCCGGGACCAATGCCAGCGGCAACACGCTCTACATCGGCGCGGGCCGCTACTACGTCGATGGGCTGCTGGCTGAGAATCACGGCCCGGAAACCGAGGCGGCATGGGACGATTCCCTCGGCGAAATGTCGGGTGCGCCCGCCTTCGCCACCACCGGCACCGCGCAGACAGACTATACGCAGCAGCCGTATCTGCCCAATGCGCAGCTCCCCGCTGCGGGTTCGGTCTGCATTGCGTACCTCGACGTGTGGCAGCGCGACGTCACCTACCTGGAAGATCCCTGGCTCATCGATCCGGCGGTCAATATCGACACGACAGGGCGGCGGCAGACCGTCTGGCAGGTGAAGCTGCTCAATCTTGGGACTTCCGGTACCACGCCTGACTGCTCGACGGACATTCCGTCGTTCGACGCGCTCTCCGCGCCGCCCGCCGGACGCCTGACCAGCGGGCTTGTGCCCAATGCCGCAAGCGGCCCCTGCTGTCTCTCGCCCAACACCGGCTTTACCGGGCAGGAGAATCAGCTTTACCGCGTGGAGATCCATACCGGCGGCACCCCCGGCGCGATCCCGGCGGCTGGCTATGGCAGCGCTGCGCTGTCCGGCGGAATCCCCACATTCAAGTTTTCCCGCGACGATGCGTCTGTGCAGACCAGCGTCTCAGCCATCGCTTCGGTCAGCACATCCTCGGGCGCGGTGAGCCAGCTCACCGTGGCCAGCCTTGGCCGCGATCAGGTGCTGGGCTTCGCCGTGAACGACTGGATCGAGATCACCGACGACGTTTACGAGCTGAATGGCGAGCCCGGCGAGATTTATCAGATCACCGGCGTCACTGCGGCCACGAACACCATCACCCTGAGCGGCTCCGTCTCCAGTCATTTTCCGCTCAACGGCGGCCAAACGACGCCTGACCTGCACACGCGCATCACGCGGTGGGATCAGCAAGGCCAGATCTACTCCACCGACTCCTCCGGCAATCTGACTCCCTGGTACGATCTCGCCGCGGGCTCGAGCGGGGTCATCCCCATTCCGCCCACCGGCTCGAGCGGTCTCGTGCTGGTTCTCGAAAACGGCGTCACCATCAGCTTCGACCTGAGCCCCGAACCCACCTCCGCCAATGAGACGGGCTTCCGCACGGGCGATTACTGGCTCTTCAGCGCTCGCGCCGCCAACGGCACGGTGGAGACGCTCACTGCGGCTCCGCCGCTCGGCATCAACCACCACTACGCCAAGCTGGGCGTCGTCACGTTTCCCACGGTTCCGTCCGATTGCCGCCTCGAGTGGCCGCCCTCGGCGAGCGGCAGCAGTTGCTGCTGCTCGGTCACCATCTCGCCCAGCACCCTCACCGGCGACGTTTCGCTGCAGAGCATTCTCAGCAGTTATCAGGGACTGTCCACCTCCGTCACCATCTGCCTCGAGCCCGGCACGTATGCGCTGCCCTCGCCCCTGTATCTCACCTCGGGCTTCTCCAACATCACCCTCGAAGCGTGCCAGCCCGGCACCGTAATTCTTCAGGCGCTCGCCGGCAACGAGGCTCAGTTCAACGATGGCCTCATCGTGCTCGATAACTGCGCGACCATCACGCTCTCCGGCCTCACGCTGCAGGTTCCGCTGTCTCTTTACTCCGCCACGACGTTTGCAGGCCTCACCCCAACCGCATTGCCCACCTCAGTGGCATCCATGGTCGCGAGTCTCTATGTCTCCGTCGGGATTCGCGTTGTGGGCGGCGAAGATATCTCGATCCAGGACTGCAACTTCGAGCTCGGCAAATCGAGCGCTTCGATCAATGACAATTCCGCCGTTTTTGCTGCCGGCGTCCTCCTCAACGGTTCCACCACGGGCCTTCAGGTGCAGAACTGCGAGTTCCAGGCGGCGAATTCCGACTTCTATAAGACCGCGCAACTCCGATCCCGGGGATTCTTTACCGGCGTAGCTATGGCTTCCGCCGTCTCTTTCACCACGCCTGCAGCCTCCGTGCCCGGCGCGCCCACAAACGTCTCCGGCGTGGCCGAGAATGTCTCCGCCGCGCCTGCAATCGGCGCGTCCAAAGCTGCGCCTGCCGCCAAAATGCAAGCGAAGTTGGCCGTTCAGACCGAAGCTGCAAAAACGAACGTCGGGAATACCGAGGCCACGCTCGCCGGCGTCAACAAGACCGGAGTCGAGTCCACGCTCGCCGGGGTCAACCTCGCCCCCAATCAAGGCTTGCAGAACATCGGAGGCGTCCTTCAGAACATCTTCTCGTTTGGAAACAACAGCTCAACCGCGCTCGCCGCGCAGGGCGGTACAGTGCTTCCCGCCAGTCTGGACAACGCGGTGATCACCGGCAACACCTTCCGCAATCTCACTTCGGCCGCGCTTTTGATGGGCGAAGCCGGCGCCCTGGAAGCCTCTGACAACCAGGTGCAATGCATCGCAGGATTCTGGGTGCTCGCCCCCTCGCAGACGCAGACGCTGCTGAACGATCCGCGCAGCCTTGCGCTTGTCGGCGCCACCGTCGCGCTCGGGATGCCGTTGCCGCAGAACGACAGCTCCTCTCCCGTTACCGTGCCTGCGGCGTCCCCTTCCGTTTTTCTTTACACCGGCACCAGCGCATCGGGTTACCAGGACTCGAACGGCAACACGTGGCTGCCCGACACCACCAGTGCGGTGCAAAATGTGACCATCGCCATCTCTCCGGCGCCGGGCCCCTCGACGGACTGGCCCTACGCGCCCAGTCCCGCGCCCACGATTTCGGGGACCAGCGATCCCACTCTCTATCAAACGGAGCGCGCCGGCCCGTCGTTCAGCTACACGCTCAGTGGCCTCAACTCGGGCTTCTACACGGTCACGCTCGATTTCGCCGAGATCTACTACACGCAGTCGCCCGACTCCGGCATTCGCGTCTTCGACGTCTCCATCAACAACGAGCAGGTTCTCACCAACTTCGACATCGGCGCCGAAGTCGGTCCGCTTTCAGCGCTGCAGGAAACCTTCACCAATATTCCGTCCAGCAACGGCCAGATCGTTGTGCAGCTCACCGGCACAAACAACGGTTCCGATCACAATGCCAAGATCAACGCGCTCTCGGTTGTCTCCGTCTCCAGCGGCGCGCCCTTTCTCGGTTCGGGCAATGAGAGCGACTCGACCCTCTTCTTCGACCAGCTCGCGCAGGTGGCGTGGCAGGGTTATTCCTCCACCAGCCTCCAGGCGCGCTGGCGCTTCGACGCGAACGAGATGCAGGGCCTCTCCGCGAGCGCCATCCTGCTGCTCGACGACGATAATCTCTTCAACGACAACTCCGGGAGCCTGATGCTGAACGGCAACCGCATTGACGGAGAGATTCAGGAACAGAATTACACCGACGCCGCGCTTACCACGGACCAGGCCGTCGCAGCCCGATCCCAGACGGCTGCAAGGCCACAAATCGCGCGCAGGTCTCTGATCAATACGCAAACGGCAGCAAAGGCGAGCCTGAATCTGCAGTCGGATATCTTTACCCACGAGCCCGCTTCTGTCTTCGAGTACTACGTCAACTACTTCTACTCCCTGATCTCCGTCAGTGCGGTGAGCCGCGCCGTCATCTCCTCCAACATGGTGAGCAGTGGCAGCGTCGCCGACGGATTCTATGGCGAGTGCCTCATTGTCTCCAACAGCACGGTGACCCAGGCATTTGTCACCATCATGAGCAATCTTTTTGCGGGCTATATTGACGTGCCGCTGCGCAACCTCAACGACACAACTCTGGACTACACCCTCCAGTCCTGGGAGTTCCTCAACACGACCGTCTGATCAAGAATTGACAGAATTGCAAACGCGCCGCCGGGGATCCGACCCGAAGGCGCGGTGCGTCGTGCGTCGTGGGAGCGCATACGCCGATGCGTCCAGAAAAAGTAACGTCCAAATCAAACAAAATAAATAAGAAACTTCGGTAATTCCTCCAAAGTTGCATATTGCGAGTGACTCAATATGTGTCAGTTTCAGAGGCACCCGAAGCCGGCGCCATCCACGGCCCCAAACAAAATGACAATCAGCCTGCTTCCGCGTGGAGGAGTAACGACACGAATATGGGGATAAAGAGAGTTTTCCGTTCGTTCCTGCAGGATGAATCCGGTCAGGATCTGGTCGAATACGCCTTGGTCGCGGCTCTCATCGCGCTCGTGGCTATTGCTGGTTTGAATGGCCTGGCTACCTCAATTAACAGCGAATTCACCTCGATCGGCGCCGTTCTGTAAGCCGACACCTGCACTCAATTCAACAACCAATCGCCCCGGCATAATGCCGGGGCTTTCTGTTTCGGAGCAATGCTTCCTCCCTTATTCAGCGTCCCTGACGCAGCGAAATCCCAGGGTGCCGGAGCGATCATAGCTGGGAGCCATAAGCAGCAGCTTGCCGTGGGTGTCGTTGCGATACGCCTGCGGGAAATACCAGATGGAGCCCTGAGGCTGGTAGTAGCTGCCGCCGCGAAGAATCGCGGCGCGGGTGTGGTCGTCGACGAATTCATCGGTCCATTGCCACACGTTGCCGACGAGATCCATGACGCCCCAGGGGCTGGCACTGGTGGGATGCGCGTCGACGTCGTCGGGCGCGCGCAGGCTTCGGCCCGTGTCGGGAGCGGGCACGGCGGAAGGGATCCAGTCGTTGCCCCAGGGATAGACGCGGCCGGGCTCCTGCAGAGTCGCGAGGCCCTCGGCGGCGAGCTGCCACTCCCACTCGTGGGGCAGGCGCTTCCCTGCCCACTTTGCGTAAGCGCGCGCATCCTCAAGAGAGACCCAGGTAACGGGCTTGTTTGCCCAGCCGTCGGGGTACATGCCGTTCTTCCAGTCCTTCAGGAAATTTCCGGAATCCTGCGGCGCGTAGTGGGTCCCGTCGAGGAACTTTTTGAAGTCAGCATTCGTGACGGGATATTTGTCGATGTAGAACGGGTGAATGTCGAGGCGATGCTCGTGGAAACGACGCGGTGCGTCTTCCCAGGGATACTGGACGTCGACACCGGCTTCGTCACCGCCTTCAATCTCGATGCCGCGCACGCGGAAGAGATAGCTGCCTCCGGGAATGAGGATCATGCCGTGCGGCGCCGCGGCCGCCGGCACCGTTGCGGAAATGTCGACGATCCGCTGCGGGAGGACTTTCCACTCGTGCGAATAGCTCGCAAGCGGCGCACGGGTGAGCGCGGCCATCTTCGTCATGAGTTGCTGGAGCGAGGACGGCAAAGAGGGCGCGGCGAGAATCATGCCATAGCCATGGGCTTCGATGGGAAACGAGAGCGTAGCGTGGTTGGCCGCGATTTCGGGAGTAAGTTCCCGGCCGTGGTAGAGATCGTAATAGTGCAAGCCGTCGCTGAAGCGCACGGTGAGCTGCGGGCCTTCGACGTTGTATTCGCCGCGGTTGACGACGGTGAAGAGCGTCTGATCGCCCAGGGGCCAGCGGCTGGCATAGACGCCGTAGCTGTGCGTCGGGAAATAAGGCTCCCAGGCGGAGCTAACCAGGAAAGGGGCGACGGCGCGCTCCATGGTGGCGACGCGGCGCGTGGCTTCGGCGTCGCTCGGGGTGATGCCGTTCCAGATGCCCCAGATGTTTTCCCAGCTCTCCCAGCCTTCTCCGTTGAAGAAGGCGAACTGCAGGTCGTCGGTCTTGTCGCGGTTCCAGCGGTCAGAGATGTTGACCTGATGGCGGGGCTCGAGCCAGCGGTATCGGTCGACCGTCGGCGCGAAGGGAAATTCGTACTGACCCCAGGTGAGCACATTCCAGGCGAGAGCCTCGTCGGAAGGTCCGTCCTCCGGCTCGAAGGCGAGGGGGTGCCCGATTTTTTCCGCGGCCAGGGTGAAGGCGAGCGGCACACCATCCTGCGTGTCGCCGTTGACGCCATCGGCGTCGATCGCCTTCATCTCCTCGGCAATAGCCTGGGGCCATGGCTCGCCGGGATCGCGCGTGCCCTGGTCCCACATCATCATGGGAAAGAGGACGCGCACGCCGCGGCGGTGAAAGTCTTCGACCATTCGGCGCACGCCGTCGAGCCCGCCGGGCATGGAGCGCACCATGTCGAGCTGGTTGCGGTTGTCAATTCCCATGTTCGGGTACGTGGACCAGATAAGGACCGCGTCGATACCGCCGTAGCGCTTCTCGAGATCGTCGAGATAGCGATCGACGGTGTATTTGCCCGCGACGGGATCGTAGAAATAGCGATCCTGCACCATCATCTGGGGCTGCATGAAGGAAGACTGCGCCCACTGGAGGGCGGGCAGCGCATAGCGCGAGGGATCGAAGCCGACACGGATGCGGCGCTCGCTGCGCCAGGCAGTCACGGCCCTGAGCCATTCCTCATGCTCGTCGCCGAGACAGGGGTAACCCCCGACTCCTTCCCAGGGCATGTGCAGGGTGAGGCAGTCAGGGGGCGGGATTTGCTGGCCGCGGGGCACGTAGCGGTCATCCTGCGCGCAGACGGCGCCGACATTGAGAAGAAGAGCAAGGGAGGCGACGGCTCGCATGAGATGCGAACCGAAGCGCGTTTGCCGATCTCGATCGCGAGCCATGACGATTATTTCGGCGAGAGGCCGGAGGGTTTACCGGATTCAGAGTTGCCGGGACCTCCGACGATCTGCAGCGTGGGAATGCGGTCGTCCATGGCGGGCAATGGCGGCAGTGGCGCGTGCGGCTCGGACTGATACCAATAGGCGACGGAATAAAAGTTGTCGGAGCGATGATTCGCGTGACCGTGTTCAATGGTGGCCTCAAAGGAGGTATTAAACGGGATTGGCGAATCGAGGTGGAAGCGGTAGACACTGTCGCGAGCGCCGGCCAACTCCTTGTCGACGACGGGTGCGCCGTAGAGGAGATAGGAGAAGCCCGCGCCGCCGAAATCCCATGCGCCGAGGAAGTAATCCTCGGTGCCGGTGCCGGTGGCGGGCGTTTCCTGCCCATCGATGAAGAACATGGGATCGCCTTCGCCCCACCAGCCATCCTGATTCTGCAGCACCGACATGGTGACGCCGATGTACTGGCCGCGGCCTTTGGCGTCCATCCAGACGTAGTTGTCTTTGCCGTCGAGATTGCGTTTGTAATTTACGAGCGGGTCGCCGTTCTCGTACCACTCATTCGTCCAGCCGTGATTCGGCTGCGCCTGGCGGTATTCGGCGTGGAAATAAAGCGTGTCCGCGGGAAGCGGATGCGCATAAGTGCGGTACTCGATGTTGTAGTAGACGCTGCCGGCGCCCTGCTTGCCCTCATTGGTGACGGTGATCCGCGCATGGTGACGGTAAGGCATCGGGAAAAAGCAGTTCAGCGCGTTGGCGTTCCCAACGGAAAGCACCGCGGATTCCCAGGTGTGGGCGACGCCGAGGCCGAGGCCGAAGAAATCGCCGATGGGGGTTTCGACACTGGGATCGGTTTCTCCGTCCCAGTACATGCGCAGGACGATGCGCTTGAGAAAGTAGGGTTCGCCGTCAGAGATGGTGAACCAGATGTGCGAGACCATGCCGGGACCGTCGGCGTCGAGAACGGTAAGCGTCTGGCCGGGATTCAGGGGCAGCGCGTCGGCATTGCCACCGGTCTTCTCTGCGCTCGAGGAAAGATGCCAGGTGTAGGTCTGCTGGCGGGAGATGTCGGGCATCCAGCTTTCCAATTGCGCGCGCGCCGGAAGCGCGGTGGCCGCGAGCGCCAGCACAAAGGCCGGCACAGATTTCGCAAAACGACGAGTCATCTTCATCCGAAAGCTGCTCCCGTACAGAACCGTTGGCGCGGCCGCAGATTATCTCCGTAACAGGTATACACGCATCGCCGGCAAGGGAAGGAGAACTGGAGGCCAAACGCAAAGAAATGTGTCTTCAATCGTTTGAAACCTGAGGTATTATCGACCTGCCGCGAAACCGCGTGGGCTGAGGGGCGGCGATTTGCAGGATTGCAGCGCAACGGTTCCGAGGAGGGTTTCCGTATGATTCGAGCCTGCTGGAGCACACTCATCCTGGCGGTATCGGTTGCGCTGCCGCTGTCAGCGCAAACGGTGACGGTGGAGACGGCGCCGAGCGACGCGACGAATCATTTCATTCCGCAGCAGACGCTGGGATCGAGCCTTGACCGCATCTCGGTGGAAGCGATCGACAAGGCGCTTACGCCGAAAGTGCTGGCGGCAGTGGCACCGTCTGGGTGGGAGCCGATCACGTACCGGCAGAATACCGAACTGGCGGTCGAGGCGTGGCACTGGAATCCGAGCGGGACCTGGAGCGATCCGGCGGGGCGCGGGTACTTTACGGGTTCGGCGCGGCCGGGCGAGCCTATTCGCTACTCCTACGGTTACTCATTGCCCCGACGCGGATTCACGCGCAACGACGGCACCGGCAACACGGGCTACTCGCGGCTCACGGACGGCGACAAGAGCAGCTTCTGGAAGAGCAATCCCTATCTGACGGAGAAGTACACGGGCGAATCCGACAGCCTGCATCCGCAGTGGGTCATCATCGATTTGAAGGAGAAGGACCTGGTTGACGCGATTCGTATCGACTGGGCCGCTCCCTATGCAAAGCGGTTCGCGGTGCAGTACTGGACCGGATTGGATCCGATCAGCAAGCCGACAGAGGGGGTGTGGGCGACGTTCCCCGCGGGCACGATCGCCGAAGGCACGGGCGGCGAGGAGACGATCCGTCTGACGCAGATTCCGACGGTGGTGCAGTATCTGCGCATCGAGATGACGGAGTCGTCGAACACCTGCGATGCAGATGGGCCGGCGGACCCGCGGAATTGCGTGGGATATGCGATTCGCGAGCTGTATGTGGGCACGCTGAGCGCGGACGGCTCGCTGCACGACGTGGTGCGGCACACGCCGGATCAGGATCAGACGACGACGTATTGCTCGTCGGTGGATCCGTGGCACACGAAAGACGATCTGCTGAGCAAGCGGCAGGCGCAGGTGGGCTTCGATCTCTTCTACACTAGCGGCATAACGCATGGGCTGCCGGCGATGATCCCGATTGCGATGCTGTACGGGCAGCCAGACGATGCGGCTGCACAGATCCGGTACATCGAGGCGCGGGGCTATCCCATCTCTTACGTCGAGATGGGCGAGGAGGCAGACGGCCAATATACGCCGCCGGAAGATTACGCGGCGCTGTATCTGCAATTCGCGGCGGCGATCCACCAGGTGGATCCGAAGTTGAAATTAGGCGGCCCGGCGTTTCAGGGGGTGAACGACGATATCGAGACGTGGCCCGATGCCAGCGGGAACACCTCGTGGTTCGCGCGGTTTCTGAATTACCTTCGCGCGCATAGGCGCATGCGGGATCTGGCGTTCTTCTCGTTCGAGCATTATCCGCTGACGCCGTGCGCGTTCAACTGGTCCGACTTGTACGACGAGCCGCAGCGGATCGAGCACATCGTGCAGGTTTGGCACAACGACGGCCTTCCGGCGAACGTACCGTACTTCATTACCGAATCGAATCTGTCCTCGAGTACCAGCGAAGCGTACCTGAGCAACTTCGCGGGGCTGTGGCTGGCCGATTACATCGGATCGTTTCTGACTGTGGGCGGAAACGGCGTCTACTACTTCCACTATCTGCCGCTCCGCGAAGATCGCGGCTGCGGCAACTCGCCGGGCGTCTTCGGCATGATGTCGGTCGATAAGGACTACAACATCGCACAGCCGCTGTCGCAGTTTTTCGCAAGCGAGCTGATCAATCGCGAGTGGATCGAGCCGGGCGCGCAGGAGAACACGATCTTCCCCGCCTCGAGCACGGTAAGCGACGGTGCAGGACACAATCTGGTGACGGCCTATGCGGATCTGCGGCCCGATGGGCAATGGTCGGTGATGCTGGTGAATCGCGATCAGGAAGTGGCGCATACGATTC
>DATJTG010000031.1:0-7670 GCA_035503555.1 Acidobacteriaceae bacterium
CGGGACAACAGGACAAAGACCCGCTCACCGATGCCGAATCAGATCAGATCGCCGAGTTGCGCGATCAGCCTGTGGCGCGCATCAAGCTCTACCAGAAGTTCATCGAACAGCGCATCACGGCCATCAAGGATCTCGGTCCCAATCCCAAGGCGGCGGATCGCAAAGCCGAGCTGCGCGCCCGCTACGAGGAGTTCACGCGGCTGTCGGACGAACTACAGGACAACCTCGATACTTTCGACGAAGCCCACGCCGACATCCGCAAGGCGCTCAAGGATCTGGTTCCAGCCAGCGCGAAGTGGCCGGAGATACTGAAGCAGGCGGCTCCCGATCCTACCTATGACTTCTCTCGCAAAACAGCTCTCGACGCCGCCGAGAGCACCAGCGATCAGGCGAAAGAACTGCTGCAGAGCCAGACGAAATACTTCGCAGAACACAAGGACGAAGCGAATAAGAACGGGACCGGGCCAGATTAGTTGCTGCCTTCAGCCCGCCTGGTAGCGAGCCTGGTAGCGAACGGAACAAGCGAGACCACCCTCGTTGCCCGGCTGATAGGCGGCAGTTTGATCCCCGCTTATGAGCGGTCGGATTTTCGCATGCTGCTGTGCTAGCCTCGGACGAGTGAATCCCGAGATTGTCCGCTGCTTTGAGGAGGAGTATCGCGCGTTGCGGCCGCGGGCTCCCATGCCTCCGTTTGAAGTCCGCTTCTATCACTTCACCAGCCTGAACACGACGATCCGTCTGCGTGAGGGACGGATCAAGGTCAACCTGTCCGACCTGCTCGAAGGCGCCCCCGAATCGGTGCTGCGCGCAATCGCGCACATCCTCATCGCCAAGCTCTATCGCAAGCCGATCGATGCGGCACAGGCGCTCCGCTACCGGCGTTTCACTTCAAGCGAAGCGGTGGTGCGGCAGAGCGAGCGCATCCGGCAGACGCGGGGACGGAAACGAATCTCGACCGCGAAGGGCGAGCACTACGATCTCGACGAGGTTTTCGAGAGCCTGAATACCCGCTTCTTTCACGGCCTGATGGGGCGTCCGCAGCTTACATGGAGCGAGCACAGGGCGAAGCGGCTGCTGGGCCACTACGATGCCGCGCACAACACCATCATGGTGAGCCGCGTCTTCGACCGGAGGAACACGCCGCGCTACGCCATCGAATACCTTATGTACCACGAGATGTTGCACCTCAAGCATCCGGTCAGGGCAAAGAATGGACGCCGCTGCGTCCACTCGCGCGAGTTTCAGGCTGAGGAGAAGCTGTTTCCGGAACTGGAGCAGGCGAAAACTTATCTGAAGACCCTGTGAGTCAGGGCGAATCAGCCGTCGCAGCGGGAGCCGGCCTCTCCAGCGTCCGTAATGCGGAACGGCGCCGCACCCAGGCGATCAGCACCACGCCTGCAATGACCGATCCGATGCTCGCCACCTGCGCGTTGCTCATCCCCCAGTAAATCTTCGGGTTGATGCGGATAAATTCCACCAGGAAGCGCGCCAGACCGCTGAAAACGAGATACTCGCCCGTCAGCTCACCAACCGGCCTGGGACGCGTCGGCGAGCCCCGCCGCCACAGGATCCAGGCAATCAGCAGCGCGACAATCAGTTCGTAAATAGGAGTCGGATGCACCCGGACTCCGGGCGGTGTCGGCACAAGGCCATTCGGAAAGCTCACTCCCCAGGGGAGCTTCGTCGGTATACCGTAGTCACCATCGCCGGAGGTAAAGCAGCCCAGGCGGCCTACCCCATAACCGACAGCGGCCGCGGCGGTCGAGAGATCGAGTATGGCCAGCCGCCCGATGCCATACCCGCGCCCCTGCCACATCAGCGCGAGAATGCCCGCTACCAGGCCGCCAAACCACGCGAATCCCGCGCGATCAAAGATCGTCGCCAGCGGATGCTGGAGGAGCGCTTGCGGGTCTTCGAGCACATGCCACAGCTTTGCCCCAATAACTCCCGCAACCGTCGATATCGCAACGATCCCAATCGCGTCGGCGTCTATCTTCCAGCGGCGAAAATTCAGATGAAGAACCCATCCCGCGCAGACAGCCGCGAGCCAGAGCATAATGCCGAAGGTACCAATCGAAAAATGGCCGATGTGAATATACGGATACATGAGGAAGCTACTTCTTCAAGTATAGCTTCCACAAAGGGTTTTGGAGATATCCTAGACGTCGTGAGCCACGCGATCACCCACCACGCCGCCATCCACAAGGACTTCCCTGTCCTTTTCACGGAAGAGCAGATCGCGCAGCGCACCGCCGAGATCGGCCTGCAGATTGACGCGGACTATGCCGGAAAGAGCGTGGTTCTCGTAGGCGTGCTGAAGGGCGCGGCCATCTTCCTCGCCGACCTGGCGCGCAGCATCTCCGTCGACTGCACCTTCGACTTCGTAGCCGTGTCGAGCTACGGCAAGGGCCAGCGCACCAGCGGCGCGGTCAAACTGATCAAGGACCTCGACCAGCCTATCGAAAACAAGAACATCATCATCGTCGAAGACATTCTCGATACCGGCCTTACCCTCTGCTTCCTGCGAAGCCTCTTCGAGCAGCACAGGCCCAGATCGCTGCGCATTGCCGCCCTGCTCGACAAGCCTTCACGCCGGCTGGAAAAAATCGACGCCGACTATGTGGGGTTCAAAATACCCAACCACTTTGTCGTCGGATATGGCATGGATTATGCCGAGCGCTTTCGCAATGTGCCCGATATCCGGCTCATGCCTCCCGATTATCCCGAACTGCACTGAAACCTTCTCGGCGAAAGGAGTATGCCTCGATGCCCACTACTCTTCAGGAAATCGACGAAAACGAAAGCGCGTTCGACACCGCCGCGTTTGTGAAACAGGCGCTCGCCGGCCGCCGCGCCCTGGCTTCTGTCATCGACCACACTCTACTGAAGCCGGAGGCAACACGCGACCAGGTTCGGAAGCTGTGCACCGAGGCTGCCGAGTATCGCTTCGCTTGCGCCATGGTCAACCCCGCCTGGGTTGCGACCGCCTATTCGGCTCTGGCCGGTAGCGGAGTTCCCGTAGGCGCGGTAGTAGGCTTTCCCCTGGGAGCCAGCCTGACGACAACCAAGCGCGAGGAGGCTGTGGCGCTTTTGCGCCTTGGAGCGCGCGAACTTGACATGGTGCTGAACATTGGCTTGCTTAAGTCGGGCGAGAACGCCCAGGTGCAGAATGACATTCGCGGCGTGGCCCAGGTAGCCCATGACGGCGGCGCGATTCTTAAAGTAATTCTTGAGACTTCCCTGCTCAACCTCGAGGAAAAGCTACGCGCCTGCGAGCTCGCCTGTGCTGCCGGAGCCGATTTTCTCAAGACCAGCACCGGCTTCTCTACAGGCGGGGCAACTGCGGCCGATGTAGCCCTGCTGCGCGGCATCGCGGGAGGACGCTGCGGCGTGAAGGCTTCCGGGGGCATCCGCACCCTGGAGGACGCTCGCGCTATGCTCGAAGCCGGGGCCAACCGCATCGGAGCCAGCGCCAGCGTCGCCATTGTAGAGGCCCTGGACGCGGCCTAAGGGCGGCGTCCCCGTCCGCAATGGTCAGGAATCCGCATCGTGCAACGGACGCGCGATCGTAGCTCATGCGCACCGCGCTTCCCTGCCCACCCTTGCGCCGGATATAACAGAAACGCAAGCGAAATGAATTTGCCAGCGTGGGAGGATTGTGAGCAAAGAGACGCCAGGCAGTGCAACAGGTCACGACGGCTTTGAGGGCGACTATCGCCCCACCACGGCTGCGCCTGCCTCGACCCAGGTCCACGTCGAACCGCTGTCTACCGAGTTTCTCATCCGGCTGGCCGACGCCCTCAACACCACACTCGATCTGCAGACGCTCCTCAAGCGCTTTGCCGACCTGGTCCGCGCAGTCATCGACTACCGCATCTTCGCCATTCTGCTTGTCAATGACCGCACCGGCGATCTCCGCATGCGTTTCCAGATTGGCCATAGCCCCGAGGTCGAGCGCATGCGCATCAAGATGGGACACGGTATCGTCGGTCAGGTGGCCCAGGAACGCCGCGCCATTCTCGTCAATGATGTCACCACGGCCGAGAACTACATCAATGCCAATCCCGGAGTCCGATCCGAGCTCGCCGTTCCCCTCATCGTCAAGAACCGTCTTATCGGCGTGATCGATATCCAGTCCGAGCAGCCCAACTACTTCTCGCCCGAACACCTCCGCCTGCTGCAGCTGACAGCATCGCGCATCGGCGGAGCCATCGAGAACGCGCGTCTGTACACACGTGTCGCCCGCCAGGCGCAGACTCTCGAAGTTCTGAATGAGATCAGCCGTGAACTCACCTCGATTCTCGACGTCGATGCCCTGCTCGAGCGGGTCGCCCAGCTTCTCCGCCGGATCATCGATTTTCAGATGTTCTCCGTATGGCTGGTGAACGAGGCCGAACGCGTGCTGGAGAACCGCTATGCCGTGCGCTTCGGGCAGCGCTTTTATCCCACCGAGAAAATCCCTCTCGATCGCGGCCTGGTAGGCGTGGCCATCGCCGAGCGCCGATTGGTGCATGTGGCCGACGTACGCAAGGACCCTCGCTATCACATGGTGAATCCCGAGGCCCGCTCCGAGATGGCCGTCCCGCTGGTCTACAAAGGCAAGGTCATCGGCGTCATGGACGTGGAGCACACCCGCACACACTACTTCAACGAGTACCACGAGCGCGCCATGACCACCCTGTCCGCGCAGATCGCCATTTCCATCGAGAACGCCCAGCTCTACCAGCGCGTAGCCCAGCAGGAGCAGCGATTGGAGCGCGACCTGGCCATGGCCCGCGAGGTGCAGTTGCGCCTGTTGCCTCCGGTCAAGCCGCGGCACAAACAGGCTGAGTTCTCGGCGCGCTTTATCCCCGCGCGCACCATCGGCGGCGACATCTACGACTTCGTGCAATACGATCCGAACCGCAGCGCCATCGTGCTCGGCGACGTTAGCGGCAAGGCGACTGCCGCCGCGCTCTATGCCGCGCTGGTCAGCGGAATTATGCGTTCGGCGGCCACCCAGCATCCGTCGCCCGCGGCTCTGCTTGAGGCCCTGAACGATTCGCTCCAGGAGCGCAAGCTCGACGCGCAATATGTCGTCATGCTCTATTCGCTCTGGAACGACGACAACCGCACGCTTCAGATCGCCAATGCCGGCGCCACCCAGCCGCTCTTTTGCCGCAGCAACGGCGAAGTGGACACCGTGCATGCCGAGGGCTTTCCGCTGGGCATGTTCCCCAACGTGAAGTACGAAGAATTCACCCTCTCCACGCAGCCCGGCGACGCGCTCATCTTCTTCAGTGACGGCATCACCGACGCGCAGAACATGGCCGGAGATATGTTTGGCGACGATCGGCTCAAGGCGATCGTCAAAAAATGCTTTCAGAAGCCGGCGTCGAAGATCGCCGACGCCATCCTCTCCGAGGTCGCGAAGTTTCAGGGCGAACGCGAACACTTCGACGACGAGACGCTTGTCGTGCTGAAGGTACTTTAGGATAAAAGCACAACCCTCCCTGGAGCCTGTCTTGACAGAAGTCGCAACCGAACGCATCATCGAGCCCGCGCGCAATATCGCCGGCAGCCTGCGTCTCCCCGGTGACAAGAGCATCTCTCACCGCTATGCCCTGCTCGGGGGACTGGCCCACGGGAAGACGCGGCTCACGAATTTCTCGTCCGGAGCCGACTGCGCCAGCAGCCTGGCCTGTGTCGCCGCCCTCGGCGCGAGGGTTGCACGCGCCGCCGATGGCGCCATCGAAATCACCGGCACCGACGGTCATTTCCATCATGTGGAAGGACCTCTCGATTGCGGCAATTCCGGCTCGACCATGCGCATGCTTGCCGGCCTGCTGGCTCCGCAGCGCTTCGGCTATACGCTGGTCGGCGACGCCTCCCTCAGCCGCCGCCCCATGGAGCGAGTCCGCAAGCCTCTTTCGCAGATGGGCGCGGACATTCATCTCACTGACGGTCATGCTCCGGTCGTGATCCGCGGCGGCCCGCTTCACGCCGTCGACTACACCACTCCCGTGCCCAGCGCGCAGGTGAAGAGCGCGGTGCTCTTTGCCGGCCTGCAGGCGTCCGGAACCACCACGGTACGCGAAGCGGTGCGAACCCGCGATCACAGCGAGCTCGCCCTGCGCGCCTTCGGAGCCACCGTGGAGCGCACCCTCGATTCGATCTCGATCCCCGGCGGCCAGCAATTGCACGGCATCGAGGCTGATGTTCCCGGCGACATGTCCTCAGCCGCATTTTTTCTCTGCGCCGCGGCGCTCTTTCCGGAGTCGAATCTCATTTTCGACGGCCTCGGCCTCAATCCCACACGCGCCACCCTGCTCGATGTCCTCACCGTTCTGGGCGCGCACATCGGCGTCCTGAATCTCGAAGAGAAACACGGAGAGCTGATCGGCACCGTGCAGGTCAACGCTCCGCGGAGCGGCATGATGGGCACCACCGTCTCCGGCCCTCTCGCCGCGCAGCTGATCGACGAGCTGCCGGTGCTGGCAGCCATCGGCCCTTACACAAAGAACGGCATCCGCATTCGCGATGCAAGAGAATTGCGGGTGAAGGAGTCGGATCGAATCGCTCTGGTCGCGCGCAATCTGCGGGCGATGGGCGCTCAGGTCGTCGAGTTCGACGACGGTCTGGACGTTCCCGGCGGACAGCAGCTGCATGCCGCCGAAATCGACTCCGGCGGCGATCACCGCATCGCGATGGCCTTCTCGGTAGCGGCCCTGCGGGCGCGCGGACACACTGTCATCCGCGGCGCCGAATCGGCGGCAATATCATTTCCCGAGTTCTTCGATCTGCTGGATCGTGTGGCGGAACGCTAGAAGGTTCTGTCCGAGCGAAACCTGCTGGAACATTCACCATGACCGCGTGTCCATTCCCAGAGGCCAATGTACGGAAATGGACGTCTCGCCTGCGCACACCGTAAACAGATCTTGCGATCTTGCCCTGTACACTCAACTGTTTAGGGGCCGCCGCCCATCTGGTCGGATAGTTGCTTCCATCCCATAAGGCCGAGTTCTCTCTTAAGAAGGTGCCGAATGCATACCGTCCTGCAGGACATTCGCTTCGCGCTCCGCCAGTTGCGCAACCATCCCGGCTTCGCCCTGACCGCGATTCTGTCTCTCGCGCTGGGCATCGGCGCGACCGTTTCTGTCTTCAGCATTATCTATGCCGTCCTGATGAACCCCTGGCCTTATGACGGAGCCGATCGCATTTGCATGCCTTCTTTTCTGGATAAAGCAGGAAACGAAGATAACTGGAGCGGCCTTACCGGCCCGCAAATCAGGCAGCTAAGTAAGGCACACTCTCTCGAAAGCGTCATTGGCATTGACGAATGGAACCTGACGGTTACCGGCAGCGATGTCCCGGAAGATGTGCGAGGACTTTATCTGACCGGCAACGGCCTTCAGTTCCTTGGCCTGCCGGCCATGTTGGGACGAAACTTTCTTCCCGCCGACGCTCCCGATGGCCAGGATCCACAACCAGTGGTTGTTCTGAGCCACAAGTTCTGGCAGCGGCACTACAACGGCGATCCCACGGTGGTTGGCAAGAGCATCCAGCTTGTTCATAAGACTTACACGATCCTGGGTGTATTGCCTCCGCGTTTTACCTGGAGGGATGGCGACGTCTACCTCCCGCTCAAGCTATCCACATCGCAGTCGGTTGAATATGGAGCAATGGTCAAG
>DATJTG010000032.1:0-4452 GCA_035503555.1 Acidobacteriaceae bacterium
CCACAAAATCGCGAGCATCTTCGCGCGTCATGTTGGCGACGCTCCGCAGTTGCCGCTCTCCCCACAGCAGCGAGTCGTAGTCGAATTGCGGAATGCGGTCGAGATGGATGGCATTGATGGCAACGATGCCTCCCTTGCGCAAGGAGGCCAGCGCGGCCACCACCACGTCGCCCGAGGGTGCAAAGGTGACGGCGGAGTCGAGCGCGACCGGGGGGCGATCCGTTGCGTCGCCCACCCACTTTGCACCGAGCGTGCGCGCAAGCCGCTGATGCGAAGCGCCGCGCGTCGAGACGTAGACCTCGCACTCCCAGTGCTTCAGAACATCAATGGCCAGATGCGCCGACGCGCCGAATCCAAAGAGGCCCACTCGGTCGCCGCGCCTGACCTCCGCGACCCGCAGACCGCGGAACCCGATAATCCCCGCGCAAAGCAGCGGCGCAAGATCGGTGGCCGCGGCCTGCTCAGGCAGGGGCACGAGGAAGTCGGCTCGCGCAACCGCGTATTCCGCATAGCCTCCGTTGACCGAGTAGCCGGTGAAGGTGGGGTGGTCGCAGAGATTCTCACGGCCCTTGCGGCACAGATCGCAGGTGCCGTCGACGCCGCCCAGCCACGAAACGCCGGCCCGCAGCCCAAAGCCCAATGCCTCCGCACCGAGCCGCATGCCGTCCGATCCCTGCCCCAGCTTAGCGACGCGCCCCACGATCTGATGGCCAGGAGTGACGGCGTCGCGCAGCGGCGGCAATTCGCCAGCGGCAATATGCAGATCAGTGCGGCAAACGCCGCAGGCTTCCACCCGGAGCAGAACTTCGCCAGGGCCTGGTTGGGGAACAGGCACTTCCTCAATCGCGAGCGGATGCGATGGGATGGGAACGGGGCGGCGAAGCACGGCAGCGCGCATGACTTCTCAGATTAGTCTTCGCGCCGCCCGGTTGCGAACCGCCGCCTACGAGTGCTGGCTGATGGAGAGAATGTTCCCGTCGGGATCCTTGAACCAGCCCACCAGCGCACCGCCGGGCGCATGCCACAAGCCGTGCTCGTCCTGTTCGAGGCCGGGAAAACGCTCGAGCGCAACTCCGCCTCCGGCAAGCGTGTCCGCAACCGCGACCGCATCGGCCACGTTCCATCCAAGAACCGTGAACGGCTGCGGCTTGAAGCCGCGCATGAGCGTGGCGCGCAGCATGACGCCCTCAACGTCAAACACCAGCGCGAATCCGTCTTCGTGAACGAGGCGCAGTCCAAGAGTACCGCGATAAAAAGCACGAGCCCGGTCGGCATCGATGACCGGGATAAAGGCAACCAGCTTCTGGCTTTCGAGCATGGTCTTAGCTCCTGTCACCGCCGAGTATAGCCGCTGCGGCTGGCCGGTAAAATAAAGGCAGGGCCGGATGGATCTCCACGAGAAAATACGCACTCTGCCGCCGCGGCCCGGCGTGTATCTCTACAAGAACGCCGACGGCGAGGTGATCTACGTCGGCAAAGCCAAGAGCCTGCGCGCGCGCGTGCGTTCGTATCTTCTCGAGGCTTCGCAGGCTAACGCCAAGACCGGCTCGCTGATGCGCGAAGCCGTCGACGTCGACTACATCATGGTCGACAACGAGCATGAGGCGCTGGCGCTCGAGAACAACCTGATCAAGCAGCGCAAGCCGCGCTTCAACATTCTGCTGCGCGACGACAAGACCTATCCCTATGTGAAACTCACGCTCGCCGACCGCTACCCGAAGGTATTTGTCACGCGGCGGCTGCGCAAAGACGGCAGCGCGTACTACGGCCCGTATTTCCCCGGCAATCTCGCCTACCGTGTCGCGGAGCTGATCCACCGCAGCTTCCTGCTGCCGAGTTGCAAAGTCGACCTCTCGCGCGATCACCCGCGCCCGTGCCTGCAGTACTACATTCACCGCTGCCTGGGCCCGTGCGTGCAGGGGCTCACCACACCCGAAGCCTACGCGGAAGCGGTGCGCGACGCGCAGTTGTTCCTCGAAGGCCGCACCACAGAGCTGAACAAATCTCTGCACGAGCGCATGGAGTCCGCCGCGGCCAACGAGCAGTTTGAGCTGGCGGCGAAGTATCGTGATCTGCTCATCACCGTCGATCAGATGGGCGAGAAGCAGCGCATCGCTTCAGCCGAGAGCGACGATGCCGACGTCTTCGGCTTCCACTACGAGAACGAGATGATCGCGGTGAATCTCTTCCACATGCGCGGCGGCAAGATCGTGGACCGGCGCGAATTTTTCTGGGAAGATCTCCCCGAATTCGTCATCGCCGAGATTACTGAGGCCGAGGATCCGAGCGCGATCGCCGAAACGGCACCGCACGCCTTCGATCCCGGTGCGTTCTTCTCTGCCCTGCTGAAGCAGCTCTACATCGACCAGCAGTATGTCCCGGCCAACATCTACGTGCCCGTCGAGTTCAGCGACCGCTCAACCCTCGGCAGCCTGCTCGCGGAGCAGACCCGGCACCGCGTGGAGATTGCCGTCCCGCAGCGCGGCGAAAAGCGCTCCCTGGTTGATCTGGCCGGACAGAACGCGAAGCAGAGCTACGATCAGCGCTTCCGCGTGCTGCAGCCCACGCGCAAGGCGATTGCCTCGGCCCTGCAGGATGCGCTCATGCTCGAGCATCCTCCGAAGCGCATCGAGTGCTTCGATATCTCGCACATCCAGGGCGCGGAAACCGTTGCTTCGATGGTGGTGTGGGAAGACGGCGAGATGAAGAAGTCCGCGTACCGCAAGTTCAAAATCAAGACCGTCGAGGGCGTCGACGACTTTGCCTCGATGCGCGAAGTGGTCACGCGGCGCTACCGGCGCGTCTGCGAAGAGAAGCAGGAAATGCCGAGCCTCATCCTGATCGACGGCGGCCTCGGCCAGTTGCATGCCGCTGCGGCGGCGCTCGAAGAGCTGGGGCAAACGACGCAGCCGCTGGCTTCGATCGCCAAGCGCGAAGAGCTTATCTATTTGTACGGGCAGGAAAACGATCCGGTGGTGCTCGACCGTCGTTCTCCGGTGCTGCACCTGGTGCAGCTCATTCGCGACGAATCGCATCGTTTCGCCATCGCGTATCATCGCAAGCGTCGCGCAATGCGCGACCGCGATTCGGAGCTGTTATCGATTCCCGGCGTCGGCGCGCGCACGCGGCAGCGGCTGCTGGAGCACTTCGGAAGCCAGCGCAGCGTGGCTGCAGCGAGCCTGGAGGCATTGGCGGCCGTGGTGAACGCGGGCACGGCCGAAGCGATTCACGCGCACTTTCATCCGTCCGAACCGGCGACGCTGCCGATCCTGAATCATCCTTCCTGAGGCGAACCCATGAGAACGATCCGGATGGCCGATGCGGTGCGTTACCCGCGCATGACGACGGCGGAGTTGCGCGAGACCTTTTTGATGACTGGAATGTATGCGCCACGCACCCTGCAGCTTGCGTACGTGGATCTGGATCGCGCCGTCGCAGGATTTGCCGCGCCCGTGAAGGACCCGGTTCTTCTGCCGACTTTTCCGGAACTGCGCGCAGATTTCTTCACGGAGAGGCGTGAGGTGGGCGTTCTGAACATCGGCGGCGAGGGAATCGTGCATGCGGGTGGCCGGAGCTACTCGATCCAGACGCTGGATGGGCTCTATATCGGGCGCGGGAATCCGGAGGTTCGCTTTGAGTCAACTTCGCCGGAGGCTCCCGCAGTCTTTTACCTGCTCAGCTATCCCGCGCACGCGGAGTATCCCGTGACGCTGGTGAAAAAGGCCGACGCGAGCCCGACCGAGATCGGCAGCGCGGAAACGTGCAACCGGAGGACCGTCTGCAAGTACATCCATCTGGGCGGTGCGCGCAGCTGCCAGCTCGTGATGGGCGTAACCCATCTGCACCCAGGCAGCGCCTGGAACACCATGCCGCCGCACACACACATGCGCCGCTCGGAAATCTACATGTATTTCAACCTCGCCGACGACGCGCGCGTCTTCCACCTGATGGGACCGCCGGAGGAGACGCGGCACCTGGTCCTCGAGAATCGCGACATCGTCGTGTCGCCCGGCTGGTCGATCCATTCGGGCATGGGCACGCGCGCGTATAGTTTTTGCTGGGGAATGGGCGGCGAAAATCAGGATTACGCCGATATGGATCCCGCGCCGCTGAGCATTTTGCGCTGAAATGCGTCCGTCCCTTGGAGACTTCCATGCGAGCAGCCACTGAATTCATCGCGATCCTGAGTCTTGCAGCCGGCGCGGCAGCGCAGAACGGCCAGACCATGCAGCCGCCGATCGAAGTGAACCGCCATCCCGTAAAGCTCACGGGCCAGCCCCCGGCGACCGTTGCCGCGCAGAGTCCCTGGCTGCAAAAAGACGTCAGGGCCCGGCTCGATGCGCTGATTCCGGATGCCCGAACCAAGGGCAGCGCCGGCGCGACGCTGGTCGATTACGGGTCCTGCAAAGTGCAGCTTTCCGTCCGCGCACAGAGCGGCGGGGCAGAAGTGCA
>DATJTG010000033.1:0-3315 GCA_035503555.1 Acidobacteriaceae bacterium
GCGCCTGCTGCGCCGCTATCAGATCCCCATCGAAGGCCGCGAAGCCGTCGTCGTCGGACGCAGCCCCATCCTCGGCCGTCCCATGGCCATGATGCTCCTCGCCGCCAACGCCACCGTCACCATCTGCCACTCGCGCACGAAAAATCTCCCCGAAATCGTCCGCCGCGGCGAGATCGTCGTCGGCGCCGTGGGCAAAGCCGAGTTCATCCGCTCCGACTGGATTCAGGACGGAGCCGTTGTCATCGACGCGGGCTACCACCCCGGCGGTGTCGGCGACATTGAAATGATGGGCGTGATCGATCGCTGCGCTGCCTGGACGCCCGTGCCTGGCGGCGTCGGCCCCATGACCATCTCCACTTTGATCGCGCACACCGTCGAAGCCGCCGAACGCGCCGCAGGATAAAATCCTTCGCAAATCTCTTTTCGTTTCCCGGAGGGCCGGGTGCGGCTCTGGTTTGCGGCAAGCAGCGAAGTCCCCGTCTATCGGCAACTGGCGACCCAGGTCGTGCTCGCGATTCTGTCCGGTGAACTCAAACCGGGCGACCGCCTGCCCAGCACCCGCGACCTCGCGCGCCGCTTCGGCCTCCATCCCAACACCATCAGCGCGGGCTATCGCCAGCTCGAAGGCGAAGGATGGGTCGAAGCGCGCCACGGCAGCGGCGTCTATGTCCGCCGCCAAAAAGATCCCGCGCCCACACCCGAGCAGCTCCTCGACCAGCGCATCGCGCGCTTCGTTCGCGAAGTGCGCAACCTCGGCGTTCCCCGCGAAACTGTCCGTCGCCGTCTGCGCGAGTGGCTTAACAGCCCACCGCCCGACCGCCTCGTCCTTGTCGATCCCGATGCGGAGCTGCGCGCCATCCTCCTCGCCGAATTGGGCGGCCAGAAAGACGGAGCCGCGCCCATCACCGGCGTCGCACCCGAAGATTGTTCCCGGCCCGCAGCCGTGCGCGGAGCCGTCTTTCTCTGCCGCCCCAGCCAAACCACCGTCGTCCGCGCGGCCCTGCCACCAGGCGCGGAGATGATCGCGCTGCCGATCCGCTCAGCGAACCAGTGGCTCGCGCCCTGGCTGCCCGCACCCTCCGGCCACCTCGTCGGCATCGTCTCCCGCTGGGATGGCTTCCTCACCATCGCCCGCACCATGCTCATCGCCGCCGGCCTGCCCGCTGAAGCGCTCCTCTTCCGCGACGCGCGCAAGCCGCAATGGCGTCGCGGGCTCGAGCAGGCTTCCGTCATCCTCTGCGACACGCTCACCGCCGCGCTCCCTGAACTCGCCGGAAAGCCCAGCACCGTTATCTTTCCCGTGCTCGCCGAAGGCGCCCGCGAGCAAATCGCCCGCGCTTGCGATTTCGCGGCCTTGTGACACCCTGCAAACTGTACGCAACCCCGCTCCGCAGCCCTCTCGCGCGCCGTACCTTTCTCTCATTGAGCGAGGTAAGCGATGCGCTTCACGATACGAAAAGAACAGATCCCCGCCGCCATCACCGCCCTGCGTGCCGCGCTCGGCCCGGTCATCATTGCCGGAGCCGCCTGCAACTGGAGCGGCGTGGCCCTGGCCTGCATGGCGGTCAGCGCTGCCATCGGCGACATTTACGACGGCCGGCTGGCGCGCCGGTGGAAATGCGACAGCCCCCGCGTCCGCTTTTTCGACACCATGGCCGACACCTTCTTCTACGCCTGCGTCGGCGTGGCTCTCTGGCTTTGCCGGCCGCAAATCCTCCGCGCCTCCGCCGGCTTGATCGCCGCCATGCTCGCCGTCGAGGCCCTGCGCTGGCTGCTCGAAATTCTGAAATACGGAAAGCCGGCCAGCTACCACACCCACCTGGCCCGCTTCTGGGGCGTCGTCATGGCCGTCTCCGTTCTGGCCGTACTGGCCACTGCGCAGGGCCGCATTCTCCTCGACGCCGCCATGCTGGTGGGCATCGCCTGCAACCTCGAAGGGATCGCCATGTCGATGGTTCTGCCCGTCTGGACGCGCGACGTCCGCAACTTCCGCGCCGCCTGGGACCTTCGCCGGTCGCCCCGGATCTCATCCCCGGTTGAGGCTGTGCTCCGAACAAGCTGAAACCTGGATGCACGAGAGCTTGAGAGAGGCGACGTTTCCTGCAAAATTCCGAGGTTGCAGGGATCTCAAAAAGTTACAGGACCGGTCACCCCAAAGTTCCCTCGCTAATCAGTCAGGCGTCGGGCATAATACGAGGAACCTTCCGGAACCCACCTAACTATGCGCGCACGTGGCTGTACCTTTCTGCCTGTTTTGGTCCTGCTCCTTCCGGCCTTCTCCGCGGGTCAGCAAAAATCGCCCAACAGCAACGCGACCTATCATCAGTTGCGAAATTTACTGCCTGGCGGTTCGAACCTGGAGGTGCAGGAGTTCGTCCTCAGGCGCGACGCCGCTACCTTCACCTTTCACTCCGGAAGCTTCGCGCTCTGCGGTGAAGTGAATGGCAAGATCACCGGCGCCGTCTTCCGCGGCAGCGGCTCGCTGCACCTGGTCCCACCCACCGATCAGGAAAAGCACAGCCTCTCCCTTCTGACGAAACAGCCCGATCTCGACGAGACCTTTTCGACGGCCGTGTTGCGCTTCACCGACGCGACCGGCGACGAGATTCGCAAAGCCGCTGCGGCCCAGGGCCTCGCATCGGGAGACATGACCCAGGCTGGACAGCAACTGGCCAGCGCCATGCGCACCAAACTGCACTGGAACCTCGAGGCTCGCCTGCTCGAAGACGTCCTCAGTCCAGCGCCTGGCGGATTCTTTCTGGCCTCCATCAACGGGCAAAAGTACGCGTCGAAAATGATCTTCATGATCGACCCGCGCGGCGCGTGGGATGTCGCGCCCGAAGAAGTGGAGCTGATGACGTGGAATGACAACAAGAATGGCATCTGGACCGCCTTCCACTATCAGAGCGAGTACCACGACGGAATCGCAGACGGGAAAGAAGCGAACGACGCCTACGCCATCGATCACCAGGACCTGAATACGACGATTCAGAAGAACGGAGAGCTGAGCGGCGTGGCGCAGACGGCGCTGCACGCCAGCGTCGACGGGCTGGCGGTGGTGCCGCTCGAACTATTCCCCTCCCTGCGCGTCGCCAGCGTCTCCCTGGCCGATGGAACTCCGCTCGACTTCATCCAGGAAAACAAAGATGACGACCCCGACTTTGCCGTCATCCTGCCTGAACCACTGAACAAGGGCGACAAAGTCGATCTGCGCATCGCTTATTCCGGTAAGGATGCCGTCGTCAGCGAAGGCAGCGGCAACTACTATCTCACCGGCGCCGCACGCGAGGATTGGTATCCGAGCGCGGAGGTCGG
>DATJTG010000034.1:0-16408 GCA_035503555.1 Acidobacteriaceae bacterium
GCGGATAAGCGTGAAATCAAGCTGCGGGTTGAGGGCCTGCCCATCCGCTTGTGGATCGATCAGGACAGAATTCTGCAGACGCTCAGCAACCTCGTCGGCAACGCGATCAAGTTTTCTCCGCCGGGCAGCGAGATCCTGCTGCGCGCGCAGCGCCTCAACGCCACCGAAGCGCTGCTTTCCGTGCAGGATCGGGGACGCGGTATCCCGCCGGAAAAGCTCGAGCTGATCTTCGAGCGCTTCCAGCAGGTCGATGCCTCCGACTCCCGCGCCATGGGCGGTGCAGGGCTCGGCCTCGCGATCTGCCGCAATATCGTGCGCCAGCACGGCGGCCGCATCTGGGCCGAGAGCGTGCCCGGGCAGGGAAGCACCTTCTACTTCACCGTGCCGACCCCGATGCGGCGCATTGCCGCTCCGGAAGAAGTGCTGGAGCTCTGACGCTTCCTCAGGCCGCTCAGCTGTCGCCGTTCGTTTCCGTGGGCCGCAGTCCAGGCGCTGCCACCCGTGCCGGGTTGGCGGCTGCCGTGCGCGGCGATGTCCCGTGAGGGACCATCTGATGCATCGTCACAATCAGCGCCACAGCAGGCGTGTTGCCCGAGCATCGGTAGGCGTGCGCCGTTCCTGCATCGAAGTACGCGCTGTCCCCGGCAGCCAGCGTGTGCGCGCGGTCTCCGTGCCGGATCTCCAGCTCGCCCTGCAGCAGGTAGAGGAACTCGTATCCGGGATGGAGATGCGGGCGGATGTCTGCCGACTTTTTTGCGGGCACGAACTCGGCGTAATACGGATCGAGCTGCCGATCGGGAACCATGTAGGCCAGGCTCTCAAAGTAATACGTCGGATCGTCGACGCCCGACTGCGGCAGCCGTACGCGCTCGCCGCGCCGGTGCACCCGGAACAGCGGGTGTGGCTCCGGCTCGAAGAAGTATGAAAGGTCGCGTCCGAAGACCATTGCGATGCGCGCAAGATTGCGCAGCGTGGGCACCACGCGTCCGGTTTCCAGTTGGGACAGAAAACTCGCGGAAAGCCCGGCATGGCGGCCGAGTTCCACCAGCCCCATCGACCGTTTCAGCCGGAGGCGGCGAATGCGTTCGCCAATTCTTTTTTCCGCGATAAAGGCGTCAGCAGAGGGAGCGTCCCCAGGCAGCGAGTCGAAGTGGGGTGCGGCTGTTTCGAGCTTGCTTTCCATGGTGTAGCCCGGTGGTACAAGCGAAGTTTCAGCGTGGATTGAAAGTATCAAAATGTTGCTGAAATCACAACCGTTTTCGATATTGTGAAGGAGTCCTGTTCCGGAAAATACACGGGAAATCTCAGCTCTTACAGATTTCCCTTGGGTTTCATGCATTTGCCGCGATTTAATAAAGGTGGCCGCTCGAGCCGCTGGGCCCATCTGATTCCTTTTCCGTACCGTGCATGGATAAACAGGGAAGAAGAATTTTGGTGAGCGGCGCCTCCGGCTTGATCGGATCGGCTCTCCTGCGTGCCGTCCGGAGTGAATCGGCCGAAGTGGTGCGGCTGATGCGCGGCCCTCGCGGTGCCGTGCCCGGCGTCGTTTTCTGGAACCTCAAAAAGCCCCAGACCGCGGTCCATCCCGTAGCGCTGGAGGACTTCAACGCCGTCGTTCATCTTGCCGGCGCCAACGTCGGCCGGCGCTGGACAAAGAAATATCGCGAGGAGATCGTCTCCAGCCGCGTCGCCAGCACCAGGGCGCTCTGTGAGACGCTCGCGCAGGTTCACCGCCCTCCCCGAGTCTTGCTTTGCGCCTCGGCCGTCGGCTACTACGGGAATCGCGGCAACGAAGTGCTGAGCGAAGAGAGCGGCGCAGGCTCCGGCTTTCTCGCTGAGACCTGCCATGCGTGGGAATCTGCGACCCAGGCCGCCGAAGAGGCCGGCATCCGCGTTGCACATCTGCGCTTTGGCGTCGTTCTCCACCACGAAGGCGGCGCGCTCGCGAAGATGCTTCCGATGTTTCGCAAAGGCCTGGGAGGCACGCTCGGTTCCGGCCGTCAGTGGATGAGTTGGGTGAGCCTGCGCGACGCGGTTCGCGCCATTCTTTTCCTCATGGATCGCGAAGAGCTCGCGGGATCATTCAATGTCACCTCCCCCAATCCCGTCACGAATCGCACCTTCACCCACGCCCTCGCGCATGCTCTGCACCGTCCCGCCCTGCTGCCGGTGCCCGCTTTCCCTCTGCGCCTGGCGTTCGGTTCCATGGCCAACGAAAGCGTGCTGGCCTCCTGCCGCGCGGTTCCCAGGCGCCTGCAGGAGGCGGGCTTCACGTTCCAGGATGGGGAGATTCAATCCACTCTTGCCGCTCTGCTAGGCTGAACATGCATGAAGAGGTTCTTGTGGGCTGCAGCGGCATCCATGGAGCTGACGCTGCTGGCGGGATGCGCGATGACGTCGAATCCCCAGCCGCCCACGCTTTGGCTGCCTGAGCCCGTGCGCGATCTCACCGGCGCGCGCGCAGGCAATCAGGTCCACTTGCGCTGGACGATGCCGAAGAACACCACCGACAAAGTTCCCCTGAAGGGCGATCAGGCTGCACACTTTTGCTGGACCAGCGGCATCGCGCCTGAGCCGGCAAAACCTGCACCTCTTGCGGTGCCCAGCACCGGCTTGCCCGGCTGCACCGCACTCGCCGATGCGATGTTTCCACCCGACAAGCCTGCAGAAACCGATTTGACCCTGCCGGCGGCGCTCACCTCCGGCACACCGCGCGCGGTGAGCGTGTTCGTCGAGCTGCGCAACCACGCGGGCAAAACCGCGGGCCCATCGAATCCTTTGTGGATTGCCGCAGGACAGGGGCCGCCCCCGGTCACTGGTCTCACCGTTTCCGCGCAGGCTGGCGGCCTGGTCCTGCATTGGCAGCCCGCCGCGGAGCCGGGAGCCATTCTGCGCATCCATCGCACCCTGGTGGTGCGGCCGGGCGCTCCGAAGCCCAGCGAGTCGGCCGGCGTGCCCACTCCGCAGGAGCAGACGCTCGAGGTCGACCTCGGCGCGCGCGATCCGGGTCTGGCCATCGACCGCGATGCCGCTCTCGATCACACGTATCGCTACACGGCCGAACGCGTGCGGCGCGTTGACGTGGGCCACCACACTCTCGAGATCGCCGGGTCGCCGTCGCAGCCTGTCACCATCGACGCGAAAGACGTGTTTCCGCCGGCCGTGCCGTCGAGTCTCGCCGTCGTGGCCGATGAGCAGGGGCGCGCGCTTGACCTGTCGTGGTCGCCGGATACGGATCCCGACCTTGCCGGCTATGTCGTCTATCGTCGCGATGGGACAGCCGGCGCCGGACCCGAACGCATCTCCGGCCCGGCTCTCGTCGTGCCGCCGTCGTTCGAGGACAAAACCGTCGTCCCCGGCCACCGCTACGCGTATTCCGTCAGTGCCGTCGATCAGGACGGCAACGAAAGCGCGCGCTCCGGCGAGGTGGAAGAAGAATTGCCGCAATGAGAGAGGTTTCCGCATGAAATACTGCCGCTTCCAAACCCCTGCCGGCCCTCAGTACGGCGAAGTCGCCGAGCGCGAGGGCGTGCTCTGGATCGAGCGCCTCCTCCCGCCATTTCCTGAAGATCCCTGGGCGCAGCCGCCATCGGCACAGTTCAAACCCGCGCCCCTCGCCGAGGCGAAGCTGCTCGCTCCCGCTGTACCGTCGAAGATCGTCTGCATCGGACGCAACTATCGCGAGCACGCCGCCGAATTGGGCAACGAGGTTCCCAAAGAGCCCCTTCTCTTTCTCAAAGCGCCTTCTGCCGTCATCGCGCACGGCGAGGCCATCGTCGCGCCGGGTCTTTCGCAGCGCGTCGATTTTGAAGGCGAACTCGCCGTCGTCATCGGCCGCCGCGCCTCGCGCCTCGGCCCAGGCGATGACGTCCGCTCCTATATACGCGGCTACACCATCGTGAACGATGTCACCGCCCGCGATCTGCAGAAATCCGACGGCCAGTGGTCGCGCGCCAAAGGCTTCGACACGTTTTGCCCCATGGGTCCCATCGTCACCGACGAGATCGATCCCGCCGCTGGCCTCCAGCTCGAAACCCGCCTGAACGGGCAAGTGAAGCAGCACGGCACCACGCTCGACCTCATCTTCGATATCTCCACGCTGCTGCGCCACATCACGGCGGCGATGACCCTCATGCCCGGCGATGTCATCCCCACCGGCACGCCGGCGGGCGTCGCGCCCATGAGGCCCGGAGATCGAGTCGAGGTATCCATTGAGGGCATTGGAACTCTTGCCAATCTCATCACCGCGTAGCCAACCGGGTCGCTGCGGCATCTAAGCAGCGAGGGACCGTTCACCCGAAATTCAAACGGCACGCCGCGACCGGATTTCCCCTTCCATCGCCGGATGCCCGATAATGATTACCGCAACGACTGAAGGAGAAGCGATGGCGAAATCACTGCTTGCACAGCTCCGCGAAATGACCACCGTGGTTGCCGACACCGGCGACATCGAAGCGATCGAGAAGGCCAGGCCGCAGGATGCGACCACCAATCCCTCGCTGCTGACCGCCGCGGCGCAGATGCCCGCCTACAGCAAGATTGTCGACGACACCCTCCTCGACGCGAAGAAGCAGCTCGGCGGCAACGCCGATGACGCGAAGATCGCGAAGCTGGCCTTCGAGAACCTCGCCGTCGCCTTTGGCAAAAAGATCCTGCAGATCGTTCCAGGACGCGTCTCGACCGAGGTCGACGCGCGCCTCTCGTTCGATACCGAGAAGACCATCGAGCAGGCCAAGTCGATCATCGGCAAGTATGAGAACGCCGGCGTTTCGCGCCAGCGCGTGCTCATCAAGATCGCCTCCACCTGGGCCGGCATTCGCGCCGCCGAGCGGCTCGAGAAGGAAGGCATCCACTGCAATCTCACGCTCCTTTTCGGCATCCATCAGGCGATTGCCTGCGCCGACGCCGGCGTCACCCTCATTTCGCCCTTCGTCGGCCGCATCCTCGACTGGTACAAGAAAGACACCGGCAAGGATTATCAGGGCGCTGACGACCCCGGCGTGCAGTCCGTCACGCGCATTTACAACTACTTCAAGAAGTACGGCTACAAGACTCAGGTGATGGGCGCGAGCTTCCGCAATACCGGCGAGATTATCGAAATCGCCGGCTGCGACCTGCTCACCATCTCGCCCCACCTTCTTGCCGAACTCGACTCCACCGAGGGCACACTCGAGCGCAAGCTTGATCCGAAGAAAGCGCAGTCGATGCAGATCGAAAGGCTGAACATCGATCAGGCCACCTTCGAAAAGATGCACGAGGCCGATCGCATGGCGCACGACAAGCTCAGCGAAGGCATTGAGGGCTTCAGCAAGGCGCTGGTGCAGCTGGAGCAGTTGCTGGCGAAACGTCTGGCCGAGCTTGAAGCCGGATCGGCGAAACCCGTTGGCGCTCACTGAAATCGTCACAGCCCGAGGCACAAAAAGAGGCAGCCAGCAGGCTGCCTCTTTTGTTGCTCTGCGACTCTGAAAACTACTTATCTCTCGTGGCCGGACCCGGATCCGGAATGCGAGGGCTGGCCGCCCTGCTGACTGCCCTGGTTCTGAGATTCCCGTCCCGGCTGATTCGGCGAGTTCGGATTTTTGCCGGATTGATTGGACTGCTGCTGTTGCTGCTGTCCACGGTCCTGTGACTCATGGCCGGACGACTGCTGTTGAGAACGGTTATCCATACGGATATTTCCCCTCAAACTGGATTTGTCGTACTCGTAATTAGATTCCGGCCGGGAGCCTGGAGAGGTCTGCCAGAAAAAGCAGTTCTAAATCCATGACTCGAAGCGAAATACGTGCCAGTTGCTGTGCTAATTCACGGCATGCGTCGCCAGTGTCACCGTCACCGTGTCGTCGGGGGTCTTGGTCGTGCTGCCGTCGCTGGCAGGGTGAAATTCAATCGTCAGCGTGGTCGCGTTCACCACCACACGCAGATATCCGTAATGGGTGTCGTCATAGCTTTCGAGAGTCAGGGTCGAGTCGATCGGATACGGCGTGCGTATCGTGCCCCGCATCGAGCTCAGCGGCGAATGGCCGCCGCATCCGGCGACGATGTAAGGAATTGTCAGCCCGTTCACGGTTCGCGTGTACCGCTGATAGTTGTGCGAGTGGCCGGCCAGCACGGCATGCGGCCAAACATCCGCGGATGTGCACGCTCCATCGATGTCCGCCAGCATGTTGGGGCTCCCGCCGTGATCGGCCCCGCCCGTGAAGGGCGGATGATGCACCGCGACGATCACCGCTCCCGTGAACTTGTCGCTCGTAACGCGCTCGAGCGCGGCCGTCAGGAACTGCACCTGCCGCTGATCGAGCGATGGATACGTCCCGTTCTCGCTGGAGATGACGCCGGGATCCTCAAGCACATTGCTGTAAAGTCCCAGGATGCGGACGAACGGCGCTTCCAGCGTGTAATACACGCCCGGCTGGATCATCGTCGTGCGCAGCAGTCCCCCGGAATCCGGCGACTGCGCCGGTGCCGCCGTGCAGAAATTCCGCAGATACGCCTGCAGCGTTGGAGCTGGATCGCTCGCCCACACCACGCCGTCGTGATTGCCCGGAATCCCAAGGATTGGCGCGGGATAGTTGCGATACGGCTCGTAGAACTGATCGTAGTAGTAGGCGCCTTCGCCGAAGTAATAGACCACGTCGCCCAGATGGTAGAAAAACGACGGCGCATCGGCGGCATTCGCCTCGCTGAAGTCCGACACCATCTTGTCGGCCACCTCGCTCTGCGTCGTCGGCCCATTGGCGCTCCCCGTATCGCCTGCGCAATGGAAAACAACCTGTCCGGCATTCGTGATGTTCTGGGTTACCGTTGCGCCATCGCTGCCGTAGACCTGCGCGAGTGTCAGCACCGGCTCCACCGCGCCGCCCGTGGGCTCCGGTACGGCCTCCACCGTGCTGAGCTCCGTGTCGTTCTGGTCGGTGACGGGATCCTTGAAGCTGGTGGGATCGGGCGACGGCGCCGGCTGCGCGAAGATCGGCTGCCCCGAGGCACCGGCGGCTCGGGCGCTGCCCGATGTCTTCGCGTGCTGTTTGCCTCCGCTCTTTGCTGGCTTCGCGTGGCTCTTCGACTTCCCGTGCGGCGAGGGGGTATGCCTGGGCATGCGTCGCCTCCTCCGTCGAGGATAGGCCTTTCCCGCAAAAGCGGCGTGAATCTCCTGTGGTTCTCGACCCCGCCGCCGCGCCGCCCGCTACGCCGTCAGCACCTGGCGCAATCGCCGCACGGCTTCCGGCATCTTCTCCTCCGGCGTATTCGCGTAGCCGAGGATGAATCCCTGGCGCTTCCTGTCGCCCACGTAGCACAGGGAGAGCGGCCACAGCCACAGCTTTTCCTTCGCGGCGCGCATGGCGATCTCGACGTCGCGATAGCCTTCCGGCAGCGTGATGGTCAGATGCATCCCGGCCTCGGAGCCGTGAATCTCCACCAGATCGCCAAGCTCGGCGCGCAGGCCTTCCACCAGCGCGGTCCGCCTCGACTTGTAGAGCGCGCGCATACGCCGGATGTGCCGCGCGAAATGCCCCTGGTGCATGAAGTCGGTGAGCGCTTCCTGGAAAAGAAACGATGGGAAGATATCCATCGCATAGCGCACCGCCATGAAGCGATCGACCAGATCGGGCGGAATGACGATGTATCCCAGACGCAGCGACGGCCGCAGCACCTTGCTGAACGTCCCGATGTAGATCACCGATCCGCTGGGATCGAGGCTTTGCAGCGACGGGATCGGCATGCTTTCGAAGCGGTATTCGCTGTCGTAGTCGTCCTCCACGATCCACGACCCGTTCTGGCGCGCCCACTCCAGCAACTGGAAGCGCCGCGCCGCGCTCATCGTCACGCCCAGCGCGTAGTGATGCGACGGCGTCACGAACGCGACCCGCGCATTGCCGCACATCTGGATGCCGGCCGAGACGTTCAGTCCCTCCTGATCCACAGGCACGGGGATCGGCCTGCATCCGGAGCCCAGCATCAGCGCGCGCACCAGCGAGTAGCCCGGCTCCTCGATCCACACAGCGTCGCCGGGGTCCAGCAGCACCCGCGTGGTGATGTCGAGCGCCTGCTGCGATCCTGAGACCACCATGATCTGTCCCGCCTCGCAGCGTACCGCGCGGGCCGTCCGCAGATAGGAGCAGATCGCATCGCGAAATGGCTCGAGGCCCAGGGGATGAATGTTGAGGTTCGAGTGCACGCGCAGCACGCGGCTGTGACGCGCCAGCAGCTTCGACCACACCTCAAATGGGAATTGATCGAGCGCGGGCTGATGCACCCCAAACGATCCCCATCCGTGCCGCCAGGGCAGCCCCTCGTAGGCAGGGTACAGCTTCGACCGGCGCGACGTGTGCCGCGGCGCATGCAATGCAGGCGTTGCCGCCCGCATCTGCCCTCGCCGGCTCGGCAGCGAAGTCGAAACGAAGGTTCCCGCGCCGACGCGGCTCTCGAAATATCCCTCCGCCAGCAGTTGCGAATACGCATCGAGCACCGGGAATCGAGAGATCGCCAGCTCCGCCGCGAGCGCCCGGCTCGACGGCACCTGCTGTCCGGCGGCGAGGTCGCCCCGCAAAATCGCGTCCCGAAATCCCGCGTACACCTGCCGGTGCAAAGGCACGGGTGCCTTGCGGTCAATCGGTATTACCGGAAGTAGACCAGCCGACACATCCGACATTCCAGGATAGTAGTGGTCAGGTCAGATTGCCTGCAAGTGGTTAGGTTGAGATACCACTTCTGGCCGATAACCGGCTATGTCCGCAATCGAACATTCCGGTCGCCCCGCTATCCAATTCCTCGCTAGTGCGTCGGAATCAACCGGCCGAGCGCGTCGGCAATCGCCTCCATGGCTTCGGCGTTGGGGTGGTAGGCAAGTGGCGCGAAATCCATCAGATGCGGTGGAAACTTCACCGGAAAGATCCACGAGTCCGCGCCGCAAACATCGTGCCTCAGCGATAGCTTTGAAGCCGCCAGCAGCTCTGTGCCGGTCTCCTGGGCGACCTTCGCGGTCATGGCCGACAACCGGTCCTCGGTGGCCCGTGCCTCGGCAAGCTGCGCCTCGGTGAGCGGCAGCCGATCCGGGCACGATCCCGACGGGGGAACCAGGTGCACGTAATCCACGAAGACAATCCGCGCACGGGGCGCGCGCTGGCGAATTCCATCGACGATCGCCCGCAAATGCGCCTCCAGCTCGCTAAAGCCCTCGTCGATCTGCGCCTGCGACGTCTCGTGGCAAATGAAGGGCCGCCAGGCCTCGGGAATCCTGGCCGGCGCATTGGCGCACGACCACGCGAACAGATTTCCGGCGAGATGCACGTCATTCCCGCCAATGGAGATCGTCACCAGCTGCGTCTCCGGCCCCACCGCATCGAGCTGCGGCGGCAGCATGCGCTGGCCGGTCAGGATACCGGCCGTCGTCGCTCCGGCGCAGGTAACGTCGTCAAGCGTCAGCCCGCGTTTCTCCGCGAACAAATGCGCATAATTCGACGACGAGCGCATGCAGAGCGGCGGGCTTCCCGGATCGCGCGTTCCGACTCCCGGCCCCGACGCGATGGAGCTGCCCATGGCGACGTATTGCGCCGAGGGAGGATTCTGCGCGGAGAGCGCAGGACCGGCAAAGCCGATTCCGGAGATGACGAACAGCGTGAGGAGGCAGGCACGGTTCACACCGCCAGTCTAAAAGCTTTCTGCCAGCGCGGGATGCGCCACGGCCGGCGCGCGCAGATTCATCGCCGCGCGGCTGAGTCTTTCGCCGCTGCCGGGGGGGCCCATTGCGGATCGCGCTTTTCCAGAAATGCTCGCACGCCTTCACCGAAATCTTCCGTCGTTCGCGCCTGCACGTTCGCCAGGATCGCCGCTTCGATCTCGCCAGGCAGATGCCGGTCTGCAAATTTGTTCAGCAGCCGCTTTGTCGCTTCCATCGCCGCGGGGCTGTTCCGCAGCAGCTTCTGCGCCAGCGCGCGCGCCTCCGCCATCAGCTCCGGTTCTGACACGATGCGCGTCACAAGTCCCAGCGACAGCGCTTCTTCTGCACCGAAAATGCGCCCCGTCAGCAGCAGATCGCGGCTGCGCTTATCGCCGATCTGCGCGCGCAGGAACGTCGACACAATCGCCGGCACGAAGCCGATGCGGACTTCGGTGTAGCCAAACTTCGCCTCCGGTACGGCCAGGGTGAAATCGCACAGCGTCGCGATGCCCATGCCTCCCGCAATCGCCGGTCCGTTCACGGCTGCGATCGTCGGCTTCGGCAGGCAGTAGATCGTGCGCAGCAGGTCGGCGATGTTCTCCGCTTCTTCCTGGCAAGCCTGCAGAGAATGCGGATCGTGCGGCGAGCCCTCGGCCATGGCGCGCAGATTCTCCAGGTCAAGCCCCGCGCAGAACGCCGATCCCGCCCCGGTCAGGATGACCACGCGGCATTCGCGATTCGCGCCCGCTGCTTCCAATGCCTGCGTCAAATCGGAAATCAGTTGGGGGGTGAGCGCGTTGCGCTTTTCCGGTCGGTTCAGCACGATCGTCTGCACGCCGGAGTCGTTGTGGATGTGAAGCGTTGCGAAGTGAGTCATGCGCGAGTTTTCGAGCGACTCAGAATCTTAATCCTTCATTCCGCGCAGCGCTACCGATACCCCAAAATGGAAATGCAGCCGGTCCGCTCGGAATCCGGCTGCATCGATGCCTGGCGCGTTTAGTAGCGCCAGTGGCCCTCGACCCAGTACCAGCCGCCCGGATCGCGGCGCCAGTGTCCTGCCACCCAAACCGCGTGCGGACGCGGCGGAGCGACCCAGATGCCGGGTGTCCAGATATAGGCATGCCCGTCCCACCGATGGTAGCCGCCCTGCCAAACCCAGCCCGGATGCGGCCTCGGACCACGATGCTCGACGACCACGGGAGGCGGCGCAACGCCAACGTACACCCTTTGCGCAAAAGACGCGGACGGCAGGCTCAGAAGCGCGAATGAGGCGATCAGCAAAAGCTTTTTCATAACGTGAGTTTTCCTTTCAGCAAAATCGAACCACAGGAGCCGGCCCTTGCGTCGTTCTGAACCGCGCTCATGGGATGAAACACAGCGATCCCGAAACGGTTGCGGCCGGGATCCCTGCAATTCTACGGTTTTGCAGTGAACGGAAGATGAACTCTCGCAGCCAGCCTGCTGCGTCTCGCTGCTTATCGCCCAGCGAGCGCCCACGCGACAATCGTCTCCCCGCGCACGCCCGACTCCCGTTGCGTCTCCGCCTCCAGCGCAGCTTCGAGTGCCTCGCTGTCCGTGCGCAGCTCGCAGGCCGCAATCTCCGCCTCGGTCGCGCCGACGAAGCACAGCTCGCACACCCCCAGCCCCTCTCCGGTGCGCAGCGGCAGCCCAAAGACGCGGCAGGTCATCGGCCGCGCCGCATACAGGTCGCAGAGCCCGGTCGCCGGATCGAGCGCAGGACACGGCTCTTCGTTACCGAATTCCTCAAACTCCTCGCCGCGCTCTTCATCGAGCAGCCCCGTGCTCGCGTCTCCGGGAAAATCCGCAGCCAGCCTCTCCACAGCCCTCAGCGCGCGATCGTGCACTGCAGCCGCCCGCGCCGGATCGCTCCGCTCCAGATCGGCGAGCCCCGCGCGTAACCGCTCCGCATCGAGCTGCGCAATGGCGAAAACGCCGATGCAGCACTGCGTGCATCCTGGTGCGCAATGCAGCCACGAGCCGGCGCGTTGCGCGGCCTCCGTCGTAGCCGCGTCCACAATCTGCACCAGCTCCGTATCGCGCCGGGGAACCATGCCTTCAGCATAGAAGACCTCCGGACCAGGATGACAAGTTCGTCATCAGCCGCCGCTATCATCTTGGGCATACAGAGGTCACATGCATCTGGCTCGGCGTTGGAGATGGTCTGGCTGCGCTCTTGCGGCGCTCTTCGTTCTCTTCCTCATGCAACCCGTCCTGCGCGCGCAGGAGAACTACGAGATTCAGGTCTACCCGTCCGAAACCATGAAGCCGGGAACCCTGCTCGTGGAACTGCACAGCAACTACACTGTCGAGGGCAGCACCAGCCCGCAATTCGGCATGCTGCCAACGCAAGGCCAGGAGCATGAGACCGTCGAGTTCACTCAGGGCCTCAACGACTGGTCCGAGCTGGGTTTTTATGTCTTCACCGAAGAGCACAACGGCACCGGCGTGCAATGGGTGGGCGATCACATTCGCCCGCGCGTCCGCGTTCCACCCAGCTGGCACTGGCCTGTCGGCGTCAGCGTCTCCAACGAAATCGGCTACGCCCGCGCCGCCTACGCCAATCCCACCTGGTCCTGGCAGATCATGCCCATCGTCGATCAGACCATCGGCAAGTGGTACTGGTCGGTGAACACCACCATGAACTGGGGTATTCACCCCACGTCGCTGCCGCCGGGCACACCGCAGTCCGACGTGAACGCCTATTACCGCGACGTTTCGCCGCACGGCGTAACCTTCGGCCCTGCGGCCGCTCTCGCCTTTCAGCCCACCAAGTACTACAACATCGGTTTCGAGTACTACGGCTACTGGGGCGAATTCGGGCACTTCGTCAATCTGCACAACCAGCAGCAGCAGTTCTTTCCCGTCATCAATCTCTTCGTTTCCGATAAGTGGGAGATCAACCTCGGCGCAGGTTGGGGCGCCACCGCCTCGACCGATCACCTCATCGTCAAGGGAATCCTCGGCCACTATTTCAACTGGGGCAAGCCGCGAATCCTTCAGAAGAAACCCACCGGCTGAGCCGGACTCCGTTCGCTGCGAATACCGTATGAGGCTTCATGCAGTCTGCTGATGAACAGATCGTGATCCAGCCGGACGACCGCGTCTTCGTCCTCACCGGCGCGGGCGTCAGCGCCGAGAGCGGCCTGAAAACCTTCCGTGACCAGGGCGGGCTCTGGGAAGGCTATCGCATCGAAGACGTCGCCACGCCGGAGGCCTGGCACGAAGATGCGGAGCGTGTGTGGCGCTTCTACAGCATGCGCCGCCGCGATGCCCGCGGAGCTGCGCCGAACCCTGCCCACCGCGCCCTCGCCGCACTCGAAGCGCAACTCGGCGATCGCTTCTTCCTCTGCACGCAGAACGTCGACAACCTGCACGAACGCGCCGGATCTGAGCGCATGGTTCACATGCATGGCGAGCTCTTCGTCTCGCGCTGCGAATTCCATCCCGCTGCCCCGGGCGGCGGCGCTTTCGCATGTACCCTCGCGCCCTTTGCCGATGAGGCGCTCTACGAATCCGCCGCGGCCATTCGGCAATGCCCCTGCGGAGGCCGCATTCGCCCGCACATCGTCTGGTTCGGAGAGATCCCCCTCGCGATGGAACGCATCCAGCGCGAAATCGATCGCGCCACGGTGATGCTGGTGGTGGGCACTTCAGGCGCCGTCTATCCCGCCGCCAATTTCGTTCGCTGGGCCGGCGCAAGCACCCGCAAATATTACATCGGCCCCGAAGAGCCGATGAACGCCCGGGCCTTCACGCAAATCTTCCTCGGCAATGCCGGAGAAGTCCTGCCAGGATTGTTCCAGGTTTCCTGAAGATCGCTCGCGTGCCGACGATCTGCGGGCTGCCGCTAATCCGACACCAGAGTGTCGCGGATTCCCGAGCGCATGCGCGCGATTTCGTCGCTCATCGCCCGGGCCGCCAGAAGACACAAATGGGGCGAACGTTCGAGCATCGCCGCGACCTCGCCCGCGGGAATAAACCCCAGTTCGGCATCCGCCGTCACACGTGCTGAGAGGCTGTAGACGCCGGTCAGAGCAGCCGGCAGTCCGGCCAGCTCGCCGGGGCCCAGCACCTTGGCGATATGCGATTCAGCGGGAGCGTCGAGATACATCGTCACCGCGCCGCTGCGAATGAGATAGATGCCCGATACGGGATCGCCGCAGCGAAACAACAGGGATCCGCAGGGCAGGGAAACGCCGGTTGCGGCACCATCAAGTTCATGGTGGAGTGCAGTGATGTCCAGGGTCATGGGTACCAGGGCGCCGGGCTGCGTACTCCGGCGCTCCAACGATTGTGTGGGTACGGGCGCACTCCCGCATGTGATGGCCGTCACAATGCAGCCGCGGCGTTTCCGGCCGCGAATGCTTTGGGCCGGTACTGCCATCCACCGGCTCGCAGAATCAGTGCTTCGCCATAGCCGCGCGCATGCCGTCATTCAGGCCGGTAAAGATCTGTTCGTACCCCTCCTGGCCCTTTTCGGCGGAGAAGCGCAGCGGATGCACTCGCTGCACCCGGATTTCCTTCGCTTCCGGCTGCGTTGTGATGATCTCCATCACCTCCGCAAGGAATTCGGCGAGCGGCATGGCCCGCGGATCATTCTTCTGGCGCTCGCCCTGCAATTCCGTCTGCACGTACGGTGGGATCAGCTCCATCACCTGCACCGATGACCCCTGCATCTGGTAGCGCAACGACTCCGTCCACGAGTGGATCGCCGCCTTCGTCGCGCAGTAGCTCGGGGTCATCGCCAGCGGCGTAAACGCGAGGCCTGATGACACCATCATCACCGTCGAGTGCGGCTGCTTTTTCAGGAGCGGCAGCAGCGCGGCCGTCAGACGCAGCGGTGCGATCAGATTCGTCTCCACTGTCGACTCCACCACCGAAAAATCGGCCGCGGGATCGTTCAGGTCTTCGGTCTTCATGATGCCTGCATTGTTGATGAGGACGTTGAGCGAGGGGTAGTCGCGGCTGATCGAGACCACGAATTCCGTGAGCGCATCGGCGTTCTGCACGTCGAGCACGGCCGCATGCATGCCTGGATTGGCCGCGACCGTCTCGTCAAGCGCGGCTTTGCGGCGTCCCGCGACGATCACCTGGTTGCCGAGCTTGTGAAAAGCCTCCGCCAGCGCCCGTCCAATGCCGCTGCCGCCGCCGGTGATCAGAATCGTGTTGCCCGTGGTTTGCAAGCTGAAGTCTCCTCCTCTGGAGAATAGTTTCCCGGCTGGTTTCTGCAAAGGCGCCAGAAGAGGAGTTGTGGAAAGCTGCGGATCGTCCAGGAAATACGTTGTTTGCATTAGATCGCAGTGCGATCTAAAATAGATCGTGATGCGATCTAATCTGAATCCTGCTGGCGCAATCGGAATCGGGCCTGCATGATCAGCCGCGGCGATCGCGAAATCATCCAGGACCTCGCCTGGTTCCGTTACAACCTCCGGCGCTTCCTCCGCTTCAGCGAGAAGGCTGCGCGCGCCTGCGGCGTAACCCCGCAGCAGCACCAGCTCATGCTGGGCATCGCGGGTTTCACGAGCGAAGCCACCGTCACCATCTCTGAGCTGGCCGAGTTCCTGCAGGAGCGCAACAACTCCGTGGTCGGTCTGGTCGAGCGCGCCGTCGAGAGCGGCCTCGTCCGCCGTGCCAGCAGCCCGAAGGATCGCCGCCAGGTGGTCGTCTCGCTCACCCCGCGCGGCGAGGAGATCCTCGCGCGCCTCAGCGCCCTCCATCACCAGGAAGTCGAGCGCGTGCGAACAGGCATCCTCTCGCGCCGCAAGATCGGCCAGCGTCTCACGGCGCGAGCCACGAACGGCCACGCTCACGGGAAGGGCGCGGCATGAGTGTCTCCGCCCGCGATCGTTCGCTGCCCTCGCAGCGCCGGCCCCGGGGCAATTGGATCCTCCGCCATCCGCTGCTGCGCCGCTATCTTCCCCTCGTGCATGAAGACCTCATCCACGTGTACGCGCGCGACCTGCACAAGTGGCTGGTGATCGCGCCCATCATCGGCATCATCACCGGCCTTGCCATCACCGGCATCGCGATCGTGATCCTGAACAAAGTGTGGCCTCCGGTCCTCCACTACTACCTCAGCCACCACTGGGCCATTGTTCCCGGACTCGTCCTCGGCACCGTGCTCGCCGGGCTCATCATGCAGACGCTCACGCCCGACCCCGACGAGCACTCCACCGAAGAAGTCATTCGTTCCTACCACGAGCATCAGGGCGATATTGACATGCGCCCGTTCATTCCCAAGCTCCTCGCGGCGGTCGCCACGGTCGGGCTCGGCGGCAGCGCCGCGCTCGAAGGCCCCAGCATCTACGGAGGCGGCGCTATCGGCTCGTGGCTCTGGGGCCGGCTGCGCCGCTTCCGCCTCACTGGCCGCGATCGCTGCATCATGCTCATCAGCGGAGCCGCCGCCGGCATGTCCGCGGTTTTCCGCGCGCCGCTCACCGGCATCGTTTTCGCCCTCGAGATGCCGTATCGCGACGACCTGGCCCACGAAGCGCTCGTGCCCTCGCTCATTTCCTCGGTCGTCGCCTACGTCACGCTCACGTCGTTCCTGGGCGCGCAGCCGCTCTTCGACTTCGTCGGATCGACCTCGTTCACGCGCCACGATCTTTACTGGAGCGCGCTGCTCGGCCTGATCATCGGCCTCATCGCCATGGCGTTCGTCGTTACCTTCCGCCGCGCGCGCACGTTCTTCGTCCGCATGCCCGCGCCGCACTGGGTCAAGCTCGGCATCGG
>DATJTG010000035.1:0-26880 GCA_035503555.1 Acidobacteriaceae bacterium
CTCGGCCAGCCGCTCCTCGCCGTCCGCCTCAACAGCTTCACCCTGCTGCGAACCGCGCAGCCCCCTCTGGAAAGCGCTGCCGGCCGTACCGTTCGCGAACTCCGCCGTATCGGCAAGCGCATTGCCATCGGCCTCGACGGCGACCTGTGGCTCGTGCTCCACCTCATGATCGCCGGACGTCTCCACTGGAAGTCCCCGGGTGCGAAGCTGGCCGGCCGCAATGCCCTCGCCGCCTTCGATTTTCCCCAGGGCTCCCTAGTCCTCACTGAAGCGGGTACGAAGCGCCGGGCTTCCCTCTATCTCGTCTCTGGTGAGGACGCGCTCCGTTCCATCGACCCCGGCGGCATCGACGTTCTCGCCAGCGATCCTGCCGCATTCCGCGCCGCCCTGACCGCCGAGAATCGCACGCTCAAGCGAGCCCTCACCGATCCGCGCCTCGTGAGCGGCATCGGCAACGCCTACTCCGACGAAATTCTGCACGCCGCGCAACTCTCGCCGGTCACTCTCACCCATCGCCTCGACGACGCCGAGTGGCAGCGGCTCTTCGACGCGACGCGCAACACCCTCCAGCTCTGGATCGACCGTATGCGCGCGGAAGCCGCCGGCGGATTCCCGGAGAAAGTCACGGCCTTCCGCCCCGACATGGCCGTGCATGGCAAGTTCAATCAGCCATGCCCGCGCTGCGGGGAAAAGATTCAGCGGATTCGCTATGCCGACAATGAAACCGATTACTGCCCGCGCTGCCAGACCGGTGGCAAGCTCCTCGCCGACCGTGGCCTCTCGCGTCTGCTCGGCAAAGACTGGCCGCGCACGCTGGACGAATTGGAGACGCTGAAGAGAAAATAGGGCTCACCGCCTTCGTGGCGGTGAAGTCTCTTTCTCCTCGATTCGCGCGAAACGCCTTCCGAAATACCCTGCGATTGTGAAACCATAGAGGCAAGCGCACACCCCAACCCCGCTGCGGCGCTGCGCTTACTTTCCACAATTTCTGCGAGGCGGATCGTGAAACGAATCGGCGTCCTGTTTGGCATGGAGAACACTTTTCCCGGCGCGCTCGTCGAGAAGATCAACGCGAAAAACATCGAAGGCATCCGCGCCGAATTCGTCGAGACCGGCGCCGTGCGTCTCGACCGGCCTCCCGCCTACTCGGTCATCGTCGATCGCATCTCGCACGACATTCCCTTCTACCGCGCCTTCCTGAAGCACGCCGTGCTGCACGGAGCCACCGTCATCAACAATCCGTTCTGGTGGTCGGCCGACGACAAGTTTTTCAACTACTCGCTCGCCGCCAAGCTGGGCGTGGCCGCGCCGCCCACGGTCATCCTGCCGCACAAGCAGTATCCGCAGGGCACCACCGAGCGCTCCATGCGCAACCTGCAATTCCCGCTCGACTGGGATGGCGTCTTCGAGTACGTCGGCTTTCCTTCGTTCCTCAAGCCGGTGAACGGCGGCGGGTGGCGCGACGTTTTCCACGTTCACAATCGCGAGGAGTTCTTTCACGCCTACGACCAGAGCCGCGACCTGTGCATGATGCTGCAGCGCGCCGTCAACTTTAAGGAATATTTCCGCTGCTATGTAGTCGGCCAGGAGAAAGTCCACATCATGCACTACGATCCGCGCAGGCCGCACGCGGATCGCTACGTGCTCAATCCGCCTCCGACGGACAAGAAGCTGCTGAAGCGGGTGGAAGAAGACGCGCTCACCCTGTGCCGCGCGCTTGGATACGACCTGAACACGGTGGAATTCGCCGTAGAGGACGGCATCCCTTATGCCATCGACTTCATGAATCCCGCCCCCGACGCCGATCTGCACTCCGTCGGCCAGGAGAATTTTGACTGGATCGTGAGCGCGGTCGCCGACCTCGCCATCAAAAAAGCCAAAGCTGCCAGCCCTCGCGTGCCGGAGTTCCACTGGAGCCTTTACCTCAACGGCGGAGCCAAGCCTGCCAAGGCCGCGCCGAAGAAAGCCGCCGCGAAGAAGTCCGCGAAGGCGGCCAAAACTGCGGCGGCTGCCGAGGGCGTGGAGAGGGTCTCGGCCATCGAGTAGCGAATAATTCTTGCCTCTGCGGGCCGTCCCGTCATACAAAGAATGCACGATGCGGCCCTCCTTCACCATCGGCATTGAAGAGGAATACCAGACCGTCGATCCGGTCTCGCGCGATCTGCGCTCGCACATTGCGACCGAAATGCTGGCGCAGGGCAAAATGCGCCTCGAAGAGCGGGTGAAAGCCGAAATGCACACCTCCGTCGTCGAGGTGGGCACGCGCATCTGCAAGACGATCGATGACGCCCGCCAGGACATCTACGAGCTCCGCCGCGAGATGGTCAAGCTCGCGCAGGAGCACGACCTCGTCCTCGTCGCCGGCGCCACACATCCTTTTGCCGACTGGCGCACCCAGGAGATTTATCCCGATCCGCGCTACCACCAGGTCGTGAAAGACCTGCAGCTGGTCGCGCGCGCCAACCTCATCTTCGGCCTGCACGTCCACGTCGGCATCGAAGACCGCGAGTCTGCGATCCGCATCATGAACTCGATGCGTTACTTCCTGCCGCACATCATGGCGCTCGCGACGAATTCGCCCTTCTGGCTCGGCCTGAATACCGGCTACAAGGGCTATCGCGCCAAAGTGTTTGAGAACTTCCCGCGCACCGGCATTCCCGACGCCTTCGCCAGCTACTCCGAGTTCGAGAATTACGTCTCGCTGCTGGTGAAGACCAACTGCATCGACAACGCGAAGAAGATCTGGTGGGATATCCGCCCACATCCGTTCTTCAACACGATTGAGGTGCGCGCCTGCGACATTCCGCTGCGCGCCGAAGAAACGGTCGCCATCGCCGCGCTCATCCAGGCCACGGCGGCCTATCTATACAAGCTGCATGCGTCCAACCAGGACTACCGGCACTACGCGCGCCCGCTGTTGATGGAAAACAAATTCCGCGCCGTGCGCTACGGGCTCGACGGCAACCTCATCGACTTCGGCAAGCAGGCCGAGGTGCCGGAGCGCGAGCTGATCGAGGAGTATTTGGCGCTTGTCGATCCCGTCGTCGACGAGCTGGGCAGCCGCGAAGCCATCGAAGGCGTCCGCACCATCCTGAAGAATGGCACCGGCGCCGACCGCCAGCTCAAGGTCTTCGAAGAGAGCAAAGGCGATCTGAAAGCCGTTGTCGATTACATGGCCGAAGAGACCAGGGCCGGGATTTACGACGCAGTGGCCGCGGATTAGGCAGACGCGAAGTTGTACCCATTTTTCCTCGCCCGACACATGAATCCGCAGTTTCCATCCCAATCATCTTGCTTTACCCTGAAAAGATGGCCGCCCGCGCGCGGCATCTCCCGAGGAAAGCATCCCACCCGAGCATGATTGAAGTCGCAAGCCACCTGTTGTCTCTGCCCTACCCCGCGGAATTTGACCCCGGCGCCCAGGCCGCCGTCCGCACCTGCCTGCGCATCGCCGCCGAAGAAAAGGTCACGCTCATCACCGATCGCGCCACGGCGGAGATCGCCGCTTCGATCGCGCACGCGCTCGCCGCCAACGGTTGCCGCTGGAACGCCTTCGTCCTCGAAGACCTGGCGTCGCGCCCGCTCACTGACATGCCGGCAGCCGTGCTCGCCGATATGGAGACCTCCGACGTGAGCATCTTCGCCGTCCAGGTGCAGCGTAACGAGCTGCGCTCGCGCATGCAGATGACCGACGTGGTCAACCGCCGCCGCATGCGCCACGCGCACATGGTGAACATCACGCCGCAGATTATGCGCGAAGGCATGTGCGCCGATTACGACCAGGTCGACCGCCTCTCGCAGAAAGTGATCGAGAAGGCGCGCCGCGCGAAGTTCATCCGGGCCACCACCGCAGCCGGCACCGATATTCGCGCCGAGATGAACCCCGAGTACAAATGGCTCAAGACTTCCGGCATTATCTCGCGCGATAAATGGGGCAACCTGCCCGGCGGCGAAATCTTCACCACGCCCGCCGAAGTCAACGGCACCTTCGTGGTCGATGGCGTGGTCGGCGACTATCTCTGCGCGCAGTATGGTTTGCTCGAATCCTCCCCGCTGACGATTGAAATCCGCGGCAACCGCATTACGGGCTGTCACTCCGCAAACGCCGACCTGCAGCGCGACTTCGAAGCCTACACGCACACCGACGAAAACTCCGACCGCGTCGGCGAATTCGCCATTGGCACCAATATCGGCGTTCATCGTGTGATCGGCAACATTCTGCAGGACGAGAAATTTCCCGGCATCCACATTGCTTTCGGCAATCCCTACGGCGAGCACACCGGCGCAGACTGGCGCAGCGGCACCCACATTGACGTGGTCGGCCTCAAATTCAACATATGGATCGAGGATGAGCCCATCATGCGCGAGGGCAAATTCCTCATCGAGCCCTGAGCAGCACGGTTCCTGAAGCCTGGACGATCCTCGAGGCATCGAAAAGCCATGGCAGCGACCAGCACTTCCGACGTTTCCACTGCGCGCGTCCCATCGCAATTCCCCACCCGCGTGCTCGGCAATTCCGATCTCCATCTCACGCCCATCGGTTACGGGGCCTGGGCCATTGGCGGCGGCAACTGGGAGTTTGCCTGGGGCGCGCAGGACGACGACGAGTCGCTGCGCACGATTGAGCGCGCACTCGACAACGGCATCAACTGGATCGACACCGCCGCGATCTATGGTCTCGGCCACTCAGAAGAGATCGTCGGCCGCGCGCTGAAGGGCCGGGCCGAAAAGCCGCTGGTTTTTACCAAATGCTCCATGCGCTGGCATCCGGACCGCAGCATCTACCGCAGCCTCAATGCCAGGTCGCTCCAGCAGGAACTGGAAAACTCGCTGCGCCGGCTCAGCGTCGACGTGATCGATCTCTACCAGATTCACTGGCCCAATCCCGAAGGCGAAATTGAAGAGGGCTGGGAGACGCTCGCGCGCTTCCAGGAGGAAGGCAAGGTGCGCTACATCGGCGTGTCGAACTTTAGCGTCGCCCAGATGAAGCGCGCGCAGGCCATCGCACCCATCACTTCCCTGCAGCCGCCTTACTCTCTCCTGCGGCGTGACATGGAAGCCGAAATCCTCCCCTTCTGTTACGAGCACAACATCGGCGTCATCAACTACTCGCCCATGGTCTCAGGCCTGCTCACCGGCAAGATGACCGCCGAGCGCGTGAAGACTCTGCCCGACGACGACTGGCGCAAGCGCAACCGCAACTTCCAGTCTCCGAAGCTCGAGCGCAACCTCGCGCTGGTCGAGTTGCTCCGCGCGATTGGACAAGAGCACGGCGTGGAACCAGGCGTGGTGGCGATCGCCTGGACGCTTCGCAATCCTGCAATCACGGCAGCCATTGTGGGAGCGCGGCGGCCCGACCAGGTCAATGGCATCCTGCCCGCCGCAACCTTTCGCCTGAGCGATGCCGAAGCCGCGCGGATTGAGGACTGGCTGTCATCGAATTAGCCTAACCTTCGCTTTTGGAGTGATTTAGCTCAATAACCAAAAGCCATCTCGAGTCCCGCTCGCAACGATTTCTCGATCCCAGCCTCGCCTTCTGGCGAGGCTTTTCTGTGTTCCGGTATCGAATCGCGCCTCAGGAATGCACAAAAAGCAATGCAGCAGGTCGTAAAAATCAAAAATCCGAATCATTGGATTGATTTTCTTTATTTCACTATTGACTTTTTAAAACTTCAGGCGCATCTTAGTTTCAGTTTGGTGAGAACTGCATGGCTTCTGAGAACAAATCGGCTACCGACTGGCAGGAACTAACTCGCCTGACCCAGGGTCAACCCATCGTTGTCGAACGCGTGCGTCTCGTCGAACGCGACATCGCCATCGAGGGCGCCTTCGAGCTGCCTCAGCTCGCTCGCCTCAGCGCAGAGGATCAGGTCTTTGTCATCGCCTTCCTGCGCAGCCACGGCTCCATTAAGGAAATGGAGCAGGTCTTCGGCGTCAGCTACCCAACCATCAAGGCCCGGCTCACGCGCATTGCCGGCAGCCTCGATTTTGTCGAGACCAACCCGGCTCCTCCACGCGCTGACGTGCTGGAGCGGCTCGAGCGCGGCGAGATCACTGCCGATGAAGCAATCCGGTCGCTGGAGGGAAAGCAATGACCCCGAACCTCGCGATCATCCACCTCGACAATCCGGCATGGCACCCGTACTGGCGGCACACGCACCTTTGGATCCCGCTCTTTCTGCTCTGGATTCCCCTTCTGCTGCTCGCGCCGTTCATTGTGCTGGCGCTGGTCATCGCATCGTGGCTGGGCCGCCTGAATGCGTGGCGCACCATCCGCGTGTTGTGGGGAGTGCTGTGCGCGCTGCCGGGCACCGATGTGCGCGTCACGGCCGAGGGCAATGACGTGATGGTTCGGATTTTGTAGAGGCGTTTATGGACAGGCATCTGCGCAGCATCTTTCAACTCGTCGCCCAGGGCCGGATTGCGCCGGCGGAAGCCGAGCGCCTGTGGGCGGCTCGCCGCGACGATCGCGCCAGCAGCTGGATGGTCGTCGCCGCGGTCGGCATGGCGTCGCTTGCCACCGCGCATTCGCTGTTCTTCGGGCCGCACGCAGCCGTGGCGCTGCGCGTCATTCATCAGTTTTTTGGAGGTGTTTTATGAGCGAAGGCCGTCGTCAGGTTTTGGAAATGCTCGCCGCGGGCAAGATCACCGCGGACGAAGCCGAGCGGCTGATCGCCGCCATTGAAGGCTCCTCCGGCGGATCCTCGACGGCTCCGTCCGGCAGCGACAGCGCCGCAGCCGGCTCGACCAAGCCGCGCCCGAAATATCTCCGCGTGCTCATCGAGGCCGACGAATCCATGACCGGCCTGAAGCAGGGCGTCACCACGGTGAACGTGCGCGTGCCCATGCAGTTGCTGCGCGCGGGCGTGCGTCTGGCCGCGCTCGTCCCCAAGCAGGCGCACGATCAGCTCGACGAAGCTTTCACCCGGCACGGCGTGCCGATCACGCTCTCGCAGATCAGGCCGGAGAATCTCGAGGAACTCATCGAGCACCTCGAAGATCTGACCGTCGATGTCGACGGCAAAGACGGCAACGCGGTCAAGGTGAAAGTCTTTTGTGAGTAGGACAGCGAGTTAGCCAGTCAGCGAGTGAGCCGGCCATCGTCCATCGACCTGCGAATTCCGGCGCGCTGCAGCACAAGGAAGCAACTCAGGAGCGGCTCCCGATCCGGTTGAACTGCGCAACCGGGTGCAGGTGAAACTCGCTCAAAATCGGGCCTCAGGTTGAACCACGCAACAGCAAGCGCAAAGGAGACGCCATGAGCAACACATCCACCATTGCAATGCCGAAGCCCCACCGGGACCGCGGCATCGAAGGGCGGCTTGCCACCTGGTACGCCGCGACCACCGCAAAATCGATGCGCGATTTTCAGGAACTCGCCCAGCGCATCGCGCGCGAAGTGCCGGCTGGCGCCCGCGTGCTGGAGATCGCTCCGGGCCCCGGCTATCTCTCGATCGAACTGGCGAAGCTCGGACCGTTCCGCGTGACCGGCCTCGACCTCAGCGCGGACATGGTGAGGATCGCGCGTGCGAAAGCCGAACAGGCCGGCGTGTCCGTCGATTTCCAGCAGGGCAACTCCTCGAATCTTCCCTTCCCGGCCGGCACGTTCGATTTCCTGGTCTGCCGGGCCGCCTTCAAGAACTTCGCGCAGCCCGTGCGCGCCCTGCAGGAGATGCACCGCGTACTCAAGCCCGGCGGGCGCGGGCTCATCATCGACCTGCGCCGCGATGCGTCGAGAGAGGAGGTCAGCCGCGGCGTCGATGACATGGGCCTCTCGTTCGTGAATCGCATCGTCACGAAGCTCACCTTCCGCTTCATGCTGCTGAAAAGCGCTTATGCGCGCGAGCACTTCGAGCGCATGATCGCGCAGACACAGTTCAGCGGCAAGGAAATCACGGAGAGCGGCATCGGATTCGAAATCAGACTTACGAAGTGAGGGGGCGCCGCCTGAGATCGTGATCGCGACTGCCCAGCAGGGGGCAGGCCCTGCCCCGGGAGGGCATCTGCGACTCGCCGGCGGATGTGTCTGTCTTCGACATTGCCTTCGCCAGACGCTGACTTCGGGATCGCCGGCCACCGTGCTGCATTTTGGATATCTCGGCGGCGAGTCCCCGCAGGGCGCTGCAAAGCAAGAAGCCGGACCCCGTAAGGTCCGGCTTTCTCTTTTTCATTGAGGGAAGATTATGGTTGCGCGACAGCCACTTCCATCGCCTGCGTGTCAATCTCGGCGGCGCGCTTGTGGAGCTGGTGATGCAGGCAGTACAGCGCCAGTTCAAGCCGATCGGAAACACCCAGCTTGTCGTAGATCTTGCGCAGATAGTTCTTGACCACCTGCTCGGTCGTGCCCAGCTGGTAGGCGATCTCCTTGTTGCGCTTGCCCTGGGTGATGCCCGCAATGATGAGCATCTCCTTCTGGTTCAGCCGCGGCTGATTGCGCGGATTCACCAGCGCGGTCGCCTGCGAGCGATAAGCCTCAATCACCCAGTTGACCGACTGATTGTCGATCCAGGTTTCACCGGCCGCAATCTTGCGCACGCACTTGATCAGCAATTCCGGCGAGATGGACCGAGGAATGATGCCGCGAACGCCGCGACGGTAAAGATCCACAGTGTGGGCTTCGTCGGTCGACGCCGCCTGCACAATGATCTTCAGATGCGGGGCATGGCGCACGATCGCCGGAACCGCATTTGCGGTGCCCGTGATCATGGCGCCTTCGAGCAGAAGTACGTCGGCGGGCGTGCGCTGTACGATCTCCTGCAGGACCGTCAGGTTCTCGGCTTCGGCCACCACTCCAATGCCGGAGTCGGGACCGAACACTTTGCGCATGCCAACGCGGTAAATGGCCTGGGAATCGGCGAGGATTACGCGAACCGGGGTAGGAACTGCGGCAGTCGAGCTGTGGTCACCAGTGCTGTGTCCATTCGATTGCGTCATAGCTTTGTACTTGCACCTGCTAACTTATTGGAATCGGTACTCATCGATGACGGCTGCGGCATATGGCTGTTCATGTTTCCAGTACGACCGAACGATCCGGCCCGAACCATGTACCGCTGCTGTGGCAGAGAATCCAAGCGCACCTGCCGGAACCTCCAGCAGAAATTCAATTGCTTTTCCCACCTGCAGCGGCTCCTGTAACCGGAGCAAAATGCCGCTGGCGGATACATCTTCCGTGACGGCCTCGTTCTGGTCGCCGTCACACAATAACGTGACGCGCAAATGCAACGGGTAACGGACAGACCCCCGCAGGGGACGCCAGTCACGCGCACCTGAGACAGGGCAAACCGCGAATTCCATAGGCGATACTCCCCCGAATATCCTCCCTACAGTACCCGCAAAAGCCAGAGAGAACCAATTACCAAAGTTTGCGCGTCTGGAACTAGTTGTATACCCCTTCAGTTTCTCGGGCAATGACCAAAATGGGGGAGGTAACCAACCTTCAGGGTCATGTGGAAAAGGTGGTTTGTCAAGCAAAAATCTATTTGTTTTCAGTTATTTGTCCTGGAAAAGTGCAGCCGATGCTCCAACCCAGCTTTGGCCCTTATTGTGGTCCACACCCATCATTTTTCCCCGGCCAAGACGCACCAGGCCGATCAGCGGCGTGAGGGCGCCGCGGGTTGGCCACACATAGAGCACCCGGATTTCCGCGTAAGTCGGTCCGGCAGGGGTATCAATCACCGGCTCGAAACTGACGCGTTGCTGCAGGAGATACTGCTTTCTCTCGCCCTGCGGGATTGCCGCAAGTTGTTCATCCGCGGGCGCAAAGTGAATTCCCTGCCCGGCAAACGAATACAGCGGCTTCAGGATCCAGTCGTTTCGGTCGGCTGGTAACCGATCCCGGAATCGTCCGCTCATCCAGTCGTCAAGAAACACCGCGGGAGGAACCACCGGATGATCGAGCCAGGGCAAAGAGAATTTGCTCACATGAAAATACCAGTTGGGATGCCCGGCCCATTCCACGTCGAACGACTCGCGGTAGTCGAAGCTCAGCCGGATCTGCTTCTTCACCAACTCATCGGCGATGGCTCGGTTGTAAATGCGGCGAATCGGGACGAGGCGCTTGCCGTCGCGATAGCAGAGCCGGGGGCGGCCGTTGCGACGATCCTCTGGCTCGATCCCGGCGATATCAACGATTCGGATACCGAGGCGATCGGCGGTCACGTGAAAATCGGGCAGCGTCTTCTGCTTCTCCGGCTCGACGTCGGCGAGGACCACTGTGGCTGGATCATGGCCCGCGACGATAACCCGCTCCAGCAGCTTCCAGTAACCGGTTTCGTCGAGGCCGCCGAGCAGACAGCCCAGCGAATCGGGCAGGCCGAAGGCGGCGCGGTACGCCTCGCTCAGCACCCACTGAAACCCAAAGATCGACGGGAAGGCCTGCATCTCGACCAGCCGCGGGGCCAGCCGCCCATTTGGCTCGCGCACCAGTCCGAAATCCGCGGTGAGAAAGTGCGGATGCGCATCCTGATCGGCGGCGCGCCACTCCTCCGGGATCGCCGCCAACGACTTCGCCAAATACGCAGGATCGTCGACCAGCCGATGCGCCAGCTCCGCGCCAACAGCGGCCATCTCGTCGAGCAGCGGCTTCGGGAAGAAGCACGGCGTCTCCGCGATCGGAAACGAGACATGGGTGCGCGCCACGGCGTCGAGGCCGTGCAGCATCCTGCGAAAGGTCTCGGGGCGAAATCGCGAGTTGAAATCGCGCCGCAGTTCAGGAATCACAGGATGAGAGTAATGCGGCAGCCGCGGCTCGGGCAATCGCGCCCTGCGGGCCTCACGCAAAAATGCCGGCGCGATAGCCGGCATTCCGTGGACTGCTGGATTTGCGGGGAAAGGCTACGCGGACTTCTTCGCGCCGACGGCCTTCACGCGGGCGTTCAGGCGGCTCTTATAGCGGGAGGCCGTGTTCTTGTGGAGAATGCCCTTCTGCACGCTCTTGTCGATGGCGGAAACGGTGGCCTTGTACTGCTCGCCGGCAGCCTTGGCGTCGCCCTGCTGGATCGCCTCGCGCAGCGCGCGGAGCGAGGTGCGGACGTTGGAGCGGTTGGAGCGGTTCACCGCGCTTTTCTTTTCGGTCTGACGGGCGCGCTTGAGCGCGGAAACATGGTTCGCCATGAGGGTTTCTTCAATCTCTCTTTCGGAGTGGATGCGGTCAGAACAGACGCAAAACCGCGCATCCGCCGCAAAGAATCAGTTTATGGGAATTACCAGTGTGGGTCAATGCAGAAGCTCGGCGGCCGCTGGGGATCGGACTCGCCTCCGGCTATGCCTTCCCCTTTCGAAACACCACGCAATAGAGCTTGTGATCCTGATCGTGCGGCCAGTCCGCGTGCACCGACTCGACCGCGAATCCGGCGGCTTTCAACTCCGCGATGAGCACCGCCTGCGGAATCCCGTGACCCACACGATTCTGCGGAACGCCCTCGGGGATTGTCGATCCCGGCCGCGGCTCCTCATCGATCACCGCCAGCCGCCCACCCGGCCGGAGCGCGCTGAGCAGGCTCGCGTCCATCGCCTGCGGATTCGTGAAGTGGTGATAGACCAGCCGCATGTAGATCGAGTCGCAGCACCCCGGCGGCAGATTGGTGCTGGCCGCGTCGCCCTGGACCACCGTGATGTTCTTCGCCTTCGCGGCCAGCTCGCGCAGATGCGCGAGCTTCGCGGGATCCAGTTCATTGGAGTAGATCCGTCCCGCCGCGCCGACGCGCTCCGACGCGGCCAGCGTCATCTCTCCGTCGCCTGCGCCGATCTCCGCAACCACGCTGCCGGGATGCCATAGCAGAAGACCCGCGAGCCGATCCGACTCCTGCTGCGTCAGATCCTGCCCGCAGAAGGGCGCGACACAAACTGCGGCCAGCGCAAGGGCTCCGAGAATGAGGAAGGGGCGTCGTTGCATGGTGGCGATCATGATAGAGATGGGGAGGGGCATGTGGCAATGAGCCAGTGACTTTCTAAACTTTCGCAAAGTTGATTACTCGGAGAGTTCCTTCTGGTCTCATTGACCTAGGCGGGAGAATCCGCCCCACCGCTCCGGCTCATTAGTTTCTCGCACAGCTTAACGCATCCACATACGGCCGCGAAATCCGCGATACCGACGGGCCACAGGGCTGGAGATGGGAAACTCCTCATGGTCCAAGGTACAACGAAGATCAACACAACATGGAAGATCGTCAGAGCAGCGATAGTGATCCAAAACCAAACCTGTTTCCTCAGGTACCAGAAGACGCGAATTGAAAGAATAGTGAGCCCAAGGGCGATGCCCGCCGCGCGGCCTCTTCCAGGGTCAACAAAGTGGCTGACAGCGATATCTACAGGCAGCGAGAGGGCGAAAGCTACAAGCCCCCACATTGACGCGGTGCGCGATGTGACATTCTCGGTTTTCATCGGGTTTGTCATGAGCGCAGGGCCGTCATCGGAAACCATTGTATGCTGCCCCTGCGTGAGTAACGGGTGGTCGGCATAGCGGAAGTTTCGCCTAACTTACCCCGCCCCCCTACGGCATCACCGTAACCATCACCGCGGCATGCCCATTCACTTGCGCGGCGTAGCTGCCCTTCTGATCCGCGAAGCTCTGCTTCGACCACAGATCGCGCACCGTCGCCGCGATCGTGTTGGGATAGCCGATGTCGGTCCAGTCCACCTTGATCTGAGCGGGAGTTGTGCCGCGATTGAGCAGCACGACGGCGCGGCCTCCGTTGGCCAGCTGCTTCGACCAGACTTCCAGGTCGCCGTCTCTCTTCACGCGATGACCCTGCACGCCCATCGGATCCTGATCGATGGCGATGACGTCCTTGTTCTCGAGGATCGACTTTGTGTCGTCGGACATGTGCGCGACATCGTTGCCCACCAGCAGCGGCGCCGAAAACAGCGCCCACATGCTGAAGTGCGCGCGATCCTCATCGGTGGTCATGCCACCATTGCCGACTTCGAGCATGTCGGGGTCGTTCCAGTGGCCGGGGCCGGAGTAGGTTTGGAGGCCGTTCATGAGGTCGAGGATCTGGGTGACGCCGTTGCCGCCCCAGTCGCGCTTGCACGACCAGCAATCCTGGATGTCCCCGGTGGCGCGCCACAAGTTGCCGACCGGCCCGGCCCAAAGCCAGGGCTGGTTCGATCCCCACTCGCAGATGCTGAAGACGATGGGCCGCCCCGACGCCGCCAGCGCATCGCGAAAGTTCGTGTAGGACGCCTCCGCCGTTTGCGTGGGCAGCGTGTTGCACCAGTCCACCTTCACGTAATCGACGCCCCACTCCGCATACTGCTTCGCGTCCTGATACTCATGGCCGAGGCTGCCCGGCCGACCGGCGCAGGTTTTCGTCCCCACGTCGGTGTAGAGCCCGAACTTGAGTCCCTTGCTGTGCACGTAATCAGCGAGCGCCTTGATGCCCGAGGGAAATTTCGTCGCATCGGCGACGATGTTGCCGTTCGCGTCGCGGCTGCTCTGCCAGCAGTCGTCGAGATTGACGTAGAGGTAGCCCGCGTCCTTCATGCCATTGCTGGCGATAGTGTCAGCGGTCTCGCGAATCACCTGCTCGTTCAGGCCTTTGCACGCGAATTTGTTCCAGCTGTTCCAGCCCATCGGCGGCGTCTTCGCCAGCCCGTTGTCGAGCGCACGGCCTGCAAACGGATACATTCCAGCCAGCAGGAGAAGGATCAGGACGGTGCGGCAGCTGAATTTTCGCATGGGCAATTTCCTCGCTTCGGTGCGATTCGAGATGCGCGTGCGGCGTGCGTCAATGAGCCGCGGCGGCGCCGTTCTCTTTCGACGCAAAATGGTAGCACGCTACCCCGCACATACCCTACCGCGTGATTTGTTTTATCGTTTTCTTTCGACCAGGTTTACACAGAACACGATGAGTGAATTGAAAATCACCGCCGTTCGCGCCATCGATCTGCGGTTTCCCACTTCGCGTGAGGCCATTGGCTCCGACGCGGTCAACAAGGATCCCGACTACTCCGCAGCCTACTGCATTCTCGAGACCGACAGCGACCTGCGCGGATACGGCATCTCCTTCACCCTCGGCCGCGGCACCGATCTCTGCGTGCAAGCTCTCGAGTATCTCGCACGCTTCGCCCTCGGCCGCACGCTCGACTCCATCACCAGCAACTTTGCAGCCTTCTTCCGCGAGCTCACCTGCGACACGCAGTACCGGTGGCTCGGTCCGGAGAAAGGTGTCGTCCATCTTGCCGCCGCTTCCCTGCTCAACGCCGTGTGGGATTTGTGGGCTCGCGCCGAGAAGAAGCCCCTCTGGCGGCTGCTGGCCGAGATGCCCGCCGAGCAGCTTATCGGCACCATCGATTTCCGCTACATCACCGACGTGCTGCGGCCCGAAGAGGCGCTTGCTTTGCTCCAGGAGCGCGAGCACGGACTGTCCGCGCGCCTTGCCGAACTCGAATGCGACGGCTATCCGGCCTATACCACCAGCGTGGGATGGTTCGGGTACAGCGACGCGAAGATCGAGCGCCTGGCTCACGAAGCCCTTACCGAGGGCTGGACTCACTTCAAGCTGAAAGTCGGCGGCGACCCGGCCGAGGATTTGCGGCGCGCGCGGCTGGTGCGCGAGAAGATCGGCCCGCAATCGAAACTGATGTTGGACGCCAACCAGAAATGGGACGTCGACGAGGCCATCCGCTGCACCCAACAACTGGCCGAAGTCGGAGTCTGGTGGATGGAGGAGCCCACGAGTCCGGACGATGTTCTGGGGCACGCGCGCATCCGCCGCGAAACCGGGGTGCGCATCGCCACCGGCGAGCATTGCCAGAACCGCGTCATGTTCAAGCAGTTGCTGCAGGCCAGGGCCATCGATGTTTGCCAGATCGACAGCTGCCGCCTCGCCGGCGTCAACGAAAACCTCGCCGTCATCCTGATGGCCGCGAAGTTCGGCATTCCCGTCTGCCCGCACGCCGGCGGCGTGGGGCTGTGCGAGATGGTGCAGCACCTTTCGGCGTTCGACTTTCTGCGGGCATCGGCGACGCTCCAGGATCGCGTGACCGAGTTCGTCGATCATCTGCACGAGCATTTCACTGACCCGGTGCGCATCCGCCGCGGCCGCTACCTGCTGCCGCAGCAGCCCGGCTACAGCACCGAAATCAAATCCGAATCGATAGCGCAATACCGGTTTCCCGACGGGCCGGTGTGGAAGGAATTGGCATGAAGATTGTTACGTTTTCGCTCGGCGGCGGCCATCCGCGCCCCGGCACGCTCGTCGACGAAACCATCGTCGACCTCAGCCGAGACGGCGTCAGCAATGTGCTCGACCTCATCCGGCATGGGCACGACGGGGTCGACGGCCCGGCATTTCCGGTTGCCGAGGCTCAACTGCTCGCGCCCATTCTCAATCCCCCGCGCATTTTCTGCATCGGCCTCAATTACCGCGATCACGCCATCGAGTCGAAGATGGAGATTCCCGCCGTCCCCACCGTCTTCCTCAAGCTCGCTTCCGCGATCATCGGGCCCGGCGCGCCCGTCGTGCTGCCGAAGAACTCCACGCAGCCCGATTACGAAGTGGAATTCGCCGTCGTCATCGGCAAGGGCGGCTTTCGGATCGCGGCTGACGCATGGCGCGAGCACGTCTTCGGCTACACGATTCTGAACGACGTAAGCGCGCGTGACATTCAGCTCGCCACCTCGCAATGGACGCTCGGCAAGAGCTTCCCTGGCTTCTGCCCCATCGGCCCGGCCATCGTCACCGCCGACGAAATCCCCGATCCGCATGCGCTTGACATTCGCCTCGCCATCGACGGCGAAGAGATGCAGCATTCAAACACGCGCGAACTCATCTTCCGTGTGCCCCAGCTGATCGAGTACATCTCGTCCGTCACTCCGCTCGAGCCGGGCGACATTATCAGCACCGGCACGCCGCAGGGCGTGGGTCTCGGCCGCAATCCGAAGCGCTGGCTGCGTCCAGGCGAAACCATCGTGGCGGAGGTTGCCGGCCTCGGCAAGCTCGTGAACCGCACCGTTGCCGAATCGTAATCGTCGCCGTTACGTTATTTTCCGCAGGTAATCGTAGCTCCGGCGCAGGCTCTCCATGGGCGGGATCGTCGCCTGATCCTGCTCAACGAAGTAATGCTCCACGCTGAGGGTCTGCGCCTCCGCGAGAATGCCCTTCCAGTCGAGTGTTCCGTGCCCCACCTCGGTAAAGTGCGCGGAGTCCGCATTCATCGCGAAGGACGGCGGGAATCCAGGCAGCCGGTCTTTCAGGTGCAGCATCTTCAGGCGATGGCCCGTGCCGCGCATCAAGGCGATCGGATCAAGCCCACCCTGCGCGGCCCAGTAGCAATCGATCTCGAAGAACACCAGGTGCGGATCGGTCTGGTCGACAAGGATGTCGTAGCCGGTTCTGCCGTTCGCCTGCGGCCGGAATTCGTAATCATGATTGTGAAAGGCGAAACGCATGCCCATGTCTTTCGCGCGCTGCCCCCACGCGTTGAACTGCTTTGCCGCCGTCGCAAACCCCTCGGGCGAGTTCCACAGCGACGGCGCGATCGCCGAGCACACCATCCACCCCACGCCCAGCTCCTCCGCGTAATTGAAGCGCGAGTCGAATTCGTCGTAGCCGAAGTGCGCGCTGGGCGCCTTCAGCCCCGCGCCCTCGATCATGTGGCGCAGCGCGTTGGCAGAGTTCGTGTAGAGGCCGCCGTAGGTCTCCACTTCTGTGTATCCGATGTGGGCGATTTGCTCGAGCACATGCGGCAGGTCCTGCTCCGCCTGGCGGCGCACCGTGTAGAGTTGCGCGCCCAGCGGAATGGGCTCAGCCGCCCAGGCGCGGCCCGCAATTCCAGCGGCGGGCAACAACATGGCGGCATTACGAAGGAACGTTCGACGCGTTTGCATGGCCGCTTCAGGATACTGAAGCGTTTGACTTCGCGACAACCAGCGGCAGCCAGAAGGTAAACCGAGTCCCCTCGCCCGGGCGGCTGGCCAGCTCGATGCCGCCGCCATGCGCTTCGAGAATCGCCTTTGCGATAGCAAGCCCCATGCCGGTTCCCGCAGGCTGAACCTTCTGCTTCTTCCCGCGAAAGAACTTGTCGAAGACGAACGGCTGATCGCCGGGATCGATGCCGGGTCCGGTGTCCGCCACCGTCACGATCAGTCGATTTTCATCCTGCGCCGCGCCGATCGAAATCGGCGATCCACCCGGCGAATACCGAGCCGCATTTTCCAAAATGTGCCGCAGAACGCGGTGCACCAGCGAGCGATCCATCGGAGTTCGCGGCAAATCCTCAGCAATCTGCACATCAATCGACCGATCGCGCAGCAGCGGGCGCATCTGCTCCACCGTGGTCTCGATCAGCGCGCGAATATCTTCAGGCTGCGGATTCACCTGTACCGCGGCCGCATCGAGCTGCGCCATCTCGACCGCCTGTCCGATCAGCCGATTCAGCCGCGCGCTCTCCTCGTCCACGACAGTCACGAGCTCGGCGCGTTCCGGCTCCGCAAGATCCGGCTGGCTGGTGAGCGTCGTTGCCGCCGCGCGGATCGCCGTCAGCGGCGTACGCAGATCGTGCGTCACCGAATCGAGCAGGGCTGAGCGCAGGCGCTCGCCCTCGCGCCATGCTTCCAGGCGGCTGCTGCGTTCCATCGCCGCCGCGCGCTCGAGCGCGATCGCCACCAACCCGCCAAGCGCCTCCAGAATCTGCGTCGAGAACTCGCTGCCAATCACCGCCAGCGCCCCCAGCGAGCGCATGCCGAGCGAAAGGGGCACGATGCGAACGCCGCCGCGCACCGTCACGCCCGCCTCCGTCTGCCCCGCGGCCAGCTTCAGATCCATCGCCGGCAGCAGTTCGTACCCCGGATCGGAATAGTAGGCCGCATCATCGTCGTGCACATACAGCGCCACCGCGCGAAACCCAAACACTGTCGCGGCGATGGACGGCGTCGTCCGCGCCAGGCTGCGCCGGTCTTCCTGCAGCAGCATCTGCTGGCTGAACTCGTACAGAAGCTCCACTTCACGCAGCCGCGCCTCCGAGATCTCCGCGTGGCGATGCTCTTTCGCCGAAAGATGACTCACCAGCACGCTGCTGCACAAGAACGCCGCCAGCGCGATCCAGTTCTGGGGATCGGAAATCGTGAGGCGCCCGATCGGCGGCAGAAAAAAGAAGTTGTAGAGCAGCGTGCAGAGCACCGAGAGATACACCGAACAGGCAAGGTGCCAGCGCGATGCCGTCAGCAGCACCAGCACCAAAAACGTCAGCGCGACGGTCGTCTGATTTACCGGAACCACGAGCCGAAACAACAGCACCAGCAGTCCCGCAATCAGCGTGAGAGCCGCGTAGCGGAGCACGACAATCCCGCGGCGCGCTGTATCCTTCTCCATGACAGGCGATCATACCCCGGAGTAAGACCGATGGCGGAACGGATTCTGGTATTGGACGACGAGATACAGATCACGCGCGTGCTGCGCGCTTCTTTGTCTGCGCAGCGCTACGACGTGCGCACCGCCAACGAACCCGAAGAAGCGCTGCGCCTGTTTGAGGAGTGGCAGCCCGACCTGGTGATCACCGACCTGATGATGCCCGGCATGACTGGCGTCGACTTCTGCCGCGCTGTTCGCCGCAAAAGCCACACGCCGATCATCGTGCTCAGCGTGCGCGATCAGGAGCACTCCAAAGTGGAGGCGCTCGATGCCGGCGCAGACGATTACGTCACCAAGCCGTTCAGCTTCCAGGAACTCCTGGCGCGCGTGCGCGCGCATCTGCGCCGCGCACCCGAACGCACCGGGGACGCCGCCGTCGAAGTGGGCGACTTCATCGTCGATCCCGCCGCGCACACGGTCCAGGTCGCCTCGCGCCCCGTCCACCTGACGCCCAAGGAGTTTGATCTGCTGCTGCTCTTCGCGCGCAACGCCGGCAAAGTGATGACCCATCGCGCCCTGCTCACTTCCGTCTGGGGCGCGCAGTCAGCGCATCAGCCGGAATACCTGCGCGTTTTCGTGGGCCAGCTTCGCAAAAAGCTTTCCGCCGATGCAAACAAGGAATACATCCAGACCGAGCCCTGGGTCGGCTACCGCTTTCTGCCCGAAGGCCTGGCCGAGTAACTCGCGCCGCCACACTTATCAATTCCTTACGACTTCCTTCGCAATGCCTTGCGGTTCGCTGACTAGCCTCAGGGTTTGCCCAGAGGCGATCGAGCGGAACTACGCCCGGCTGCCGGGGAGAACGGAAAGGATTACCCATGTCGCTAATCCGCCTGTGTGGCAGTCGTGTGCGCCGCGCCGCGCTGTCCCTCGTAGTACCGGCTCTGATTGAGCTGGCCGTCCCGGCGTTTTCATCAGCTCAAATTCCGCAAAATTCGCAGGCAGTCGCTTCCGACACCAACAGCGGAGGCAACTCTGTTTCTCGGACCGACGAAGCCATCCTGAAAGAGCTCGATGCCATGCGGGCGCGCATCGCCGAACTCGAAACGCAGCTTCAGGCCGAACACACCGCCAATGCCAATGCCGCCGCGGCAACCGCGCTCTCCAACGAAAGCCGTTCGCTGGTCCCCGCCGCGACACAGCCGGCCGCCGGTGCGGTCTCCTCATCCGACGTTCCGTCTGCCGCGATCTCCACGCCGGCCGCACAGGAAGCCGCTGCCGCTCCTGCGGTCGATCACGTCACGCCCTTCGCCGACGCCTGGTGGGGCTGGCTCAACGGCAACCCGCGCACCATCGACTGCCCGCTTTGCACGAAGTACTTCACTCCTGAGATTCGGGTTGATACGAACTACAACCTCGACTTCAACCACCCTGCCGACGACACCATCGGCGGCTCCAGCGAAGTCTTCCGCTCGCAGGAAGTGCAGCTGGAACAGCTTGGTGTCGGCGGCGACTTGCTCATCAACAACGTTCACGCCCGCCTCATGACCCAGTTCGGCGAGTACTCCGTCACCACGCCCCGCAACGACGCCAGCGTCTCGCGCGGCCAGTGGAAACTCGACGACGCCTACCGCTACCTCTCCGAGGCTTACGGAGGCTACCACTGGGATGCCCTCCATGGAGTAAACCTCGACGCCGGCATCTTCCTGTCGTATATCGGCCTTTTCAGTTACTACAACTTCGATAACTGGGCTTATCAGCCGTCTTTTGTCTCTTCTAATACCCCATGGTTCTTCAACGGAGCCCGCATCCAGGTCTTCCCCACGCAGCATCTCAAGATCGAGCCCTGGTTCATCAACGGCTGGCAATCCTACGCGCGCTTCGGAACCAAGCCCGGCCTGGGCGGCCAGATCAAGTGGACGCCGACGAATCGCATCAACATCATCTCCAACAACTACGGCTACGGCGAGGATGATTACGGCATTCACGGCCGCACGCGTTTCCACACCGACAACAGCTTCGAGCTGAAGTACTACGACCGTCCCGACGCGAAGCTGGATCGCATGGCCTTCTCGTTCACCGGCGATGCCGGCTGCGAGAGCGGCAGCGGCGTGGCGTGCACCGGCTCGGCGAATCACAAGATCTTCACGCCGGCCACCCCCACCACGCCCGCAATCTACTACCAGAAACAAAGCTTCCTTGGCTGGATGCTCTACAACCGCTTCTGGTTCAACCACGATAAATACGGCCTCACTCTGGGCGGCGGCCAAATCGACAACCCGGGCCGCTATCTCGTCCTGCTGCCTCCCATCAATGGAGCCACCGCCGTCAGCGGCAGCGCGTACTTCCCCGAAGATCCGGGCCAGCCGTTCCACGCCGAAGACGGCACGCTCACCTGGGACTACATGCCGTCGCAGTACGTCACCTTCCGCACCGAGTATGGCTACCGGCACTCCGACGTGCCCTACTGGGCCGGGCGCGGCGGCTCAACGCCTCCGGGGGGCAATACCTACACTTCCATCGGCAGCCCGGCAGACTTTGTTTGCACCAATGGCTCCGGCTCGGCCGACTCCGGCATGGGATACACGCCGATGCCCTGGATGAACTACACCCAGGAGTACGCGGCGAACATCACCGCAGCCAAAGCCGCTTGCGCGGCGAACTCCGCTTACCCTGCGCTCTGGCAGCCCGATATGCGCCACGACGAGCAGAAGATCATCTTCGCCATCCTGGTGAAGTTCTAGACCGAGGAGGGCGGCGCCCGATGCGACCGGCGCCGCTCGTTTCTCGCCCACTCGCGTTCTCTTTATATCTTCCTTATGGAATCCTTATCCGGCGACTGCGCCCCACCGCTTATAAACCAGAGGGAGCATGGACACGGCTATGAAGCAAGTAACTTGTGGATTTCTCCGGTCCTCGGTGCTCCTCCTGCTCCTCTCGGCCACTGCCCATCCTGCCCTCTCCCAGGCGCAGTCGAACTCCTCTGATGTGGAAGAGCTGAAGCAGCTGGTATTCGATCTCGAACGCCGCGTCGCTGCCCTCGAACAACAAAACGCCCAGCTTCGCCAGACTTCCGCGCCATCCGGCGCCACCGGGACCCAGACCGCCGCCTCTCTCGTCCTCGCCACGGAGGAGCTTCGTTCCACGAACGGGACCGCTCCCGTCACGGCTCAGATGGCTGGCGCCACGCCGGCACCCACGGCCCCGCTTCTGCCGGGAACCCTGCCCGGCGGCGCAACGCTGAACTACTACTTCGACGGCTACTACGAATACAACTTCAATGCGCCCATCGGCCGCGTCAACGATCTGCGCGCCTACGACGTGCTCAGCAACACCTTCAGCCTGAACCAGGCTGACTTCATCTTCGACCTCGACCCCGATCTCTCCGCGGACCGGCGCTACGGCTTCCGCGTCGACCTCCAGTTCGGCCAGGCGACGGAAACCCTGCAGGGGAACCCGGCCAACGAGCCCCGCCCCGAAATCTATCGCAATATCTTCCAGGCCTACGGCACCTACATCGTTCCCATCGGTCACGGTGTCGACGTCGACTTCGGCAAATGGGCCAGTTCGCTCGGCATCGAAGGCAATTATGCCAAGGACCAGATGAACTACACGCGGTCCTACTATTTTTATTTCCTGCCCTTCTATCACGCCGGAGTCAGGACGAGTTACAAGATCAACGACAAGCTCACGGCCAACTACTGGGTCGACAACGGCACCAATCAATCGGAACCTACCAACGGCTATAAGGATGAGCTGTTCGGATGGAATGCGACTCCGGTGAAATCCATCAACTGGACCTTCAACTATTACAATGGGCAGGAACACCCCAACACCGCGCCTGCTACCAACTGTCCCGATCCCGTGCAACCGGGCCTCTGCGTAGTGCCCATCACGCCCGCGCCTACTGGGAAGGTTCACATCTTCGACAGCTACGCCACGTGGCAGGCGACGCCGAAGCTGATCCTGGCCGGCGAGGCTGACTATCTGATCGAGCGTGAGTGGGTCAATGCGGGCCCTGGTGAATCTTCTGCTCCGGATCACGTCGACGGCGGCGCGGCGTACGCGCAGTATCAAGTCAACCCGAAGATTTCCCTCGCGGCGCGCGGCGAGTATCTCTCCGATCGCGGCGGACTCTTCAGCAACGCAACGCAGGCGCTGAAGGAAGGGACCGCGACGTACAAGTACAACTTTGCCGATGGTCTCGATGCCTTCCTCGAGTATCGGCGCGACTGGAGCAACCGCCCCTACTTCATCACCAGCAACCCCGCGGCGTCTGTCAATCATCAGGACACGGCGACCCTCGGTCTGGTGTGGTGGTACGGCGGCAAACAGGGATCCTGGTGAGGAGGACATCTCCATGACCGATTTAGTGATGATTGTTCTGTCGATCGTCTTTTTCACGGTAGCGCTGCTCTATGCCGCGGCCTGCGAGAAGCTGAGGTAACTCCATGAATCTGACTACGGTTGTCATTGTGGCTATCACGGTGCTTCTGCTGGGCTATCTGGTGGTAGCTCTGCTGTATCCGGAGAAATTCTGAAATGACCCTCAACGGATGGATGCAGTTTGCAGTTTATTTTGCCCTGCTGCTGGTGTGCATGCGCCCGCTTGGCATCTACATGGCGCACGTCTTCAGCGGCGAATACAGTTTCCTTGGGTTCCTCGAACGTCCGATCTACAGGCTATGCGGCGTTGAAGAGGGCGAAGAAATGACCTGGAAGGGATACACCGGGGCGATGCTGATTTTTAGCCTGGTCTCCCTGCTGCTCACCTTCCTCATCGAGCGCGCGCAGCTCCACCTGCCCTGGAATCCCCAGCACATCGCCGGAGTCGAGCCGTTTCTTGCGTGGAATACCGCCGCCTCCTTCACCACGAACACCAACTGGCAGGCGTACACCAACGACCTGACCATGAGCTACTTCACGCAAATGGCCGGCCTCGCCTACCACAACTTCCTCAGCGCGGCCGTCGGCATCTCCGTCGCCATCGCACTCGTGCGCGGCATCGCCCGAAAAGAGTCGAAGACCATCGGCAACTTCTGGGTCGATACCACGCGCACCTGCCTTTACCTGCTGGTCCCACTCTGCGTGGTCGGCGCGCTTGTGCTGGTCAGCCAGGGAGTCATCCAGAATCTGCACCCTTACACCATTGCCCACACAGTCGAAGGTCAAACCCAAACCATCGCGCAGGGTCCAGTGGCCTCACAGGAAGCCATCAAGGAGCTCGGCACCAACGGTGGCGGATTCTTCGCTGCCAACAGTTCCCACCCCTTCGAAAATCCAACGCCGTTCAGCAATTTCTTTGAGATGTTCCTCATCTTCCTCATCGGCGGCGCGCTTACCGTCACCCTCGGCCGCATGACCGGATCGCCGGGGCACGGATGGGCCGTCTTCGCCTGCATGTCGATCCTTTTCCTCGCGGGCTTCCTCGTCTGTTACTGGGCTGAAGCTCATCCCAATCCCGCCCTTCACGGGGCCGATCAGCACATCAGCGCGCAACAGGCCGGCGGCAACATGGAAGGCAAGGAGACGCGCTTCGGCATTGCCGACTCCGCGCTCTTCGCCACGATCACCACCGACGCCAGTTGCGGCGCCGTCAACTCCATGCACGATTCCTTCATGCCTCTCGGCGGCATGGTTCCGCTCATCAACATCATGCTCGGAGAAATCATCTTCGGCGGCGTCGGCTCCGGCCTCTACGGCATGATCATCTACGTTGTGCTGTCGGTCTTCATCGCCGGACTTATGGTTGGGCGAACGCCGGAATATCTCGGCAAGAAGATCGAATCCTACGACGTGAAGATGACCATGCTCTACGTCCTCATCTTCCCTCTCGTCGTCCTCACGCTCACCGCGATCTCCGTGCTTACGCCCATGGGCCTCGGCAGCCTCAACAACAACGGACCCCACGGATTCACCGAGATCCTCTACGCGTTCGTTTCCACCGCAGGCAACAATGGCTCCGCGTTCGCCGGCCTCAACGCCAACACCCACTGGTACAACGTCAGCACTGGATTCAACATGCTCGTCGGGCGCTTTCTCATGATGATCCCCATGCTTGCGCTCGCCGGGAATCTCGCCCGCAAAAAGAGCATCCCTCCCTCGCCCGGCACGTTTCCGGTCAATACGCCCCTGTTCACGGTCCTGCTGACCGGCGTTATCCTCATCGTCGGCGCGCTCACCTTCTTCCCGGCGCTCAGCCTGGGACCCATTCTTGAACACCTGCTGCTGCAGCACGGAACCCTCTTTTCGTAGGGCGAGGAGAAAGCATCCATGGCAAAAAAGCTCAGTCTCTGGAATCCCGACATTCTCCGTCAGGCGATCGCCGATTCGTTCCGCAAGCTCGATCCCCGCATCATGATGAAGAATCCCGTCATGTTCGTCGTGGAAGTCGGCAGCGTCGTCACCACGGCGCTCCTCGTATCCGAGGCCATCCACCATCAGCCCATCGCCTTCGATCTGCAGATCACACTGTGGCTCTGGTTCACCGTGCTCTTCGCCAACTTCGCCGAAGCCATCGCCGAAGGCCGCGGCAAGGCGCAGGCCGACACGCTGCGCAAAGCCAAGGGCGAGACCATCGCCTATCGCTACCTCGACAACGGCTCCATGGAAACGGTCTCCAGCTCGCAGCTTCGCTCCGGCGACGTGATCAAAGTGGAAGCCGGGCAGTTCATCGCGGGCGATGGCGAGGTGATCGAGGGCGTCGCTTCCGTCGATGAATCCGCGATCACCGGCGAATCCGCGCCGGTCATCCGCGAGTGCGGCGGCGATCGCTCCGCCGTCACCGGCGGCACACGCGTGCTCTCGGACTGGATCAAAATCCGCATCACCTCCAACCCCGGCGAAACCTTCCTCGACCGCATGATCGCGCTCGTCGAAGGCGCAACGCGCCAGAAGACTCCGAACGAGATCGCGCTCAGCATCCTGCTCGCTGGCCTTACCGTCATCTTCCTGCTCGCGGTCGCCACGCTGCAGCCGTATGCGATTTACTCGCACGCGCCGCAGACCATCTTCGTGCTTGTATCGCTGCTGGTGTGCCTCATTCCCACCACCATCGGAGCCCTGCTCTCCGCCATCGGCATCGCCGGCATGGATCGCCTGGTGCAGTACAACGTGCTGGCCATGAGCGGCCGCGCCGTCGAAGCCGCAGGCGACGTGAATACGCTGCTCCTCGACAAGACCGGAACCATCACCCTCGGCAATCGCCAGGCAACCGAGTTCTTCCCCGCCCCGGGCATCGGCACCGAACGGCTCGCCGATGTTGCCCAGCTCGCGTCCCTGTCCGATGAAACGCCCGAAGGCCGCTCCATCGTCGTCCTTGCGAAGGAGAAGTACAACCTCCGCGGCCGCGATGTCAGCGGAATGCGCGCCGAGTTCGTCCCCTTCAGCGCGCAAGCGCGCATGTCCGGTGTCGATCTGCCTGGCAGCAAGATCCGCAAAGGCTCCGCCGACGCGGTCGCACGCTGGCTCGAACAGCAGGGATCGAACCTGCCCCGACAGGTCACCGATCGCGTGGAAGAGATCGCGCGCATGGGCGGCACACCGCTCGTCGTCGCGGAAAACTCGACCGCGCTCGGCGTGGTCTACCTCAAAGACATCGTGAAAGGCGGACTCAAGGATCGCCTCGCGCGCCTGCGCGCCATGGGTATCCGCAGCATCATGATCACCGGCGACAATCCGCTCACCGCCGCGGTCATCGCGCGCGAAGCCGGCGTCGACGACTTCCTGGCCGAAGCCAAACCCAAAGACAAGATGGACCTGATCAAGCGCGAACAGGGCAAGGGCAAGCTCGTCGCCATGACCGGCGACGGCACCAACGACGCCCCCGCGCTCGCCCAGGCCGACGTGGGCGTGGCCATGAACACCGGCACGCAGGCGGCGAAGGAAGCCGGGAATATGGTCGATCTCGATTCCAACCCAACCAAGCTCATCGAGATCGTCGAAATCGGCAAGCAGTTGCTCATGACGCGCGGCGCGCTCACCACCTTCTCCATCGCGAACGATGTGGCCAAGTATTTCGCCATCATCCCCGCAATGTTCGCCGGAGTCTTCCCCGTGCTGCAGGCGCTCAACATCATGAAGCTGTCCACGCCGCACTCCGCCATTCTCTCGGCGGTCATCTTCAACGCGATCATCATCGTCGCGCTCATCCCGCTCGCGCTTCGCGGCGTCAAGTACCAGCCCATGTCGGCGCAGGCGCTGCTGCGGCGCAACCTCATTCTCTACGGCATCGGCGGCATCATCGTGCCGTTCATCGGAATCAAGCTCATCGACATGGTCCTGACGGGCCTGCACCTGGCGTAGGAGAAAAACCATGCGCGCAACGTTGTTCATTGCCATTCGCTTCACCATCGTCACCACCATTCTGCTCGGCATTCTCTATCCGCTCACCGTTACCGCCCTGGCGCAGCTCTTCCTGCGCGACAAAGCCAACGGCTCGCTGGTGGAGAAGAACGGTCAGGTCATCGGTTCAGCGCTTCTCGCTCAGGGTTTCTCCTCGCCCAAATACTTCCACCCCCGTCCATCGGCCGCCGGCAATGGATACGACGCGACCAGCTCGGGCGCATCGAACTACGGCCCGTCGAAT
>DATJTG010000036.1:0-7111 GCA_035503555.1 Acidobacteriaceae bacterium
TTCCCGTGTTCGCGGATTTGCTCGACGAGAATCCGAAGAACGCGATGTATGCCGAGCTGCTGGGGCGCACCTGCACGGTGTTGACCGAGGGCAATCAGCCGCAATGCACGACGCTGACCGCGTATGCGCAGCAGCATCCGAGGGATGCGATTCTGGCGACCTACGCGGCGACGAGCATCCTGCATCAGCCGGCGGACAGCGGGCAGCTTGAAGTGGCGCGGCACTTGCTCGCAGCCGCGATTCGCGCCAATCCGGATTTGCCGGAGGCGCGCTATGGGATGGGACTGCTGCTGCAAACGGAATCGGCGTGGGCGAAGAGTATTCCTGAGCTGGAGGCGGCGATCCGGCTGCGCCCCGAGTATGCCTCGGCGCACTACCGGCTGGCGATGGCGCTGTCGCATACCGGGCAGCACGAGCAGGCGCGAGCGGAAATTGCCCTGCAGCAGAAGTACAATCAGCAGGAGCAGGCGGGCGTGGACGCGCGCCTGAAGCAGGTAACCACTTTTTTGGTGAACATGCAGTGAGCAGGGACTGGCGGCATTCGCCTTTGCACCTCCCCGGCACGCCAGGGGCAATCAGCTGGAATCGAAGGGAATTCCTGCGAAACGCAGCGAAGGTGGGCGCGTCAGGCGCGCTGCTGGGCTTTTCTCCGCTGCGAGCGGCGGCCGTGCCGCGCCGGAAGAAGGCGGTGGTGGTGACGTTTGGCGGCGGAGCGCGCGACGAGGAGACTTTCGCACCCGAGGGCCAGGAGAACATTCCGGGCATGCTGAGCGTGCTGATTCCGCAGTCCACGTTCTACACGCAGGTCGTGAATCACGGCATTCTGGGCCACTATGTGGCGACGGCCAGCCTGGCCACGGGCGTCTACGAGACCTTCGACAATTTCGCCGCGGTTCCTCCGCACGATCCAACCGTTTTCGAATACTTCCGCAAAGGGCTCGGCCGCCCTGCGACCGATGCGTGGGTGGTTGCGCCCAGCAACGGTTTCAATCGCATCGGCGAGAGCGATCATCGCGGCTACGGGGAAGGCCTGGGAGCAGGCGTGATCCTGCCGAAGCATTTGCTGCGCGCGGCGATGCCCGCGGCGGCTGGCTCGGACTACGGACATTTGCTGCGGGACAACTATGAGGATCCCTATTACACGCCGGAGCTGGCCGGAAACGAGGTGCAATTGCAGCAGCTCGACCAGATTTTGCGCCTTTCCGTCGGCGACTTCACCCAGCACGCGCTCACGCTGAGCAGCCCTGACGAGCTTTCCGTGTACATTGCGCGGCAGCTCATGCGGGAATTGGCGCCGAGCCTGCTGTGGATCACCCTCCACGATATCGACATCGCGCATTCGGGCGCGTATTCGCTGTACATCGACGGCATCCGGCGCTCCGACCGGCTGTGCGTGCAGATCTGGAACACGATTCAGGCGGAGCCGGAATACAGGGACTGCACGACTATGTTCATCCTGCCGGATTTTGGCCGCGACGCGGACGGCGATGCGGGCGGCAACGGATTCCAGCATCACCGCACCGGCGATGCGCTCTCGCGGACGACGTGGATGATGGTGCTGGGGCCGGGCGTGCGTCAGGGCGTGGCCGTGGATCGGCCCGTTGACTCGCTCGATTTGGTGCCGACGCTGGGCTCGCTGCTGGGGTTCCCTGCGCCATTGGCGCAGGGCAAGCTCCTCACCGAGGTGTTGTGATGCGGCCGGCGGATGCAAGTGCGGAATCGTTTGCGAGCTATCCGCCGCAGGCGCGCGCGTTCGCGGTGCAGCATCTGGCCGCGATTCAGAAGCTGCCGGCGGCCTTCGCCGCGCTGCTGATCAAGCAGGTGATCCAGTACGACTGGCTGTTCCCGGCCGAGCGGAAGGACCTGGAAGATCAGTTTGCGTATCTGGAATCGCTGACATCCGCGGATCTGGAGCGGTCGATGCGCGGGTTCGCGGCGGCATCGCCTTCGCCGGCACTGCGCAGGATTGACTGGATCCAGCGGCCGGAAGAATATGTCGAAGCCTTCACGGCTGATTTGTGGTCCGGCCATCATATGGACAGCTTTCGCGCCACGGCTGAGGCCTACACTGCCGCGTGGCGGAAGGCGTTTCCTGAGTCAGAGCCGCCCGCACCACGACTGGCGGTTGTGGTTCTGGGCCGGGATCTGCGAGCGGATGGCTATCCGCTGTTTCGCAAGCTCGCGCCGCATGGAGTGCGCATCGCGCAGGTGGATGGAAATGGCGCGTGGGCCAGGATCCTCGAGGTTGCCGCGGCGCGCGCCGGAAAAACTCCCGTGCCGTACGGCCACTGGTATATCGACGGCGGATCGCCGCCATTCTCCATCGACGCGCGGCTGAGCGCCGTGACGTGGATGCAACTGGCGCCAGTGCGGACGGCGATGTTGTCGCGGATGCAGACGGTGATCGCCAGCGGACATGGCGGGCCGGAGGAATTGCGCACCCTCATGGCGGAGACGACCCTGAAGGAAGTGGGGATGGCGGCGGACGCGCGTGACGAGGTGCTGAGCCGCTTTCAGCTCAGCGTGCTGGCCGAGGGATCGGGGACGCAGATCTTCAGCACGACCTTTGTGCAGTGGACGGCGCGCGAGGCGCTGCGGCGGGCGCAGCCGTGCACGCTGCTGCTGCGCTACGCTCCGCGCCAGAGGCAGCTGCCGATGAATGAACTGTTGGCCGGAACCGGGGATCGCAACGCCCCGGATCCGCAGGGATCGCTGATCGATGCGGACATGGGCGCGTACTACACGTGGATCGATCAGCGACGGCTCACCGGCGCGGAGCAGGCGACCTTCGTCGCGTGGAGCGAGGCGCATGGCCAGGCGGTGGTGGTGGGTCCGAACGCGCCGCGCGGCACGACGACGGAGAACGCGATGACGATGCGCCAGGTGTTTGAGCAATTTGTCTGACGCAATATCTCAATACGTGCCGAGGCGGATGCGCACGACCTGCGGATCGTCGCGGAAGTTGAGGCCGCGGTCGGTCTGGTCGCCGTTCCAGATGCGCTGCGGCTTCCAGGTATCGCCATCGTAGATTCCCTGCTCGGCTTTGAGGATCTGCATGTGGCCCGATGATCCGGGCGCGAGCATGAAGGTCACGCGCGCATCGATGCCGGTGACGAGGAACTCATCGGGGGCGAGTTGTGCGATGAGGGCGCGACCGTCATATTTCGGCGTGCCCGGCGGTTGCTGCTCACCGTCGCGCTGCGGAAAGCCGAAGCCGACGAGGGCCTGCCAGCGGCCGAAATCGAGGATTTTTTCGGGCGCGCCCTCTTCTTCGACGGCGGTTTGCAGCTTGCCTTCGAAATTCGCGCGGGCAAGGACGCGGTCCATCGGCGATAGAAGCGCGTAGTTCTGCGCGTGCGCTGTCGGCAAGTCGCCGGGCTTCAGCGTCCACGAAGTTTGATCGGCGCCGAAGGGCGAGAAACCGATGGCTCCCATGCCGAGCGCGTAAAACAGCTCGGGCGCGAAGGCATCGCCGAGGCCGGTCTCGGGAATCCAGAGGGCGTTGTCGGGGCGGCGATAGGTCGTGAGGACCTGCTTTTCGATGTCGCGATCGGCGCTGTAGAGGTCGGGGCCGAGGATGTCGATGGAGGGCGCGGCGGTCTTCCATACATCGATCATGGACTGCACGGGGCCGCCGCTGGGATAGTCGAAGCCGGGGCGCAGGCGTCCGCGAATCTGATAACCGCGCGGGTACTGGATCCAGACATTGCAGTACATGGGGATGGCGAACTGCGCCTTGCCGGCCTGCGCGACCTGATTGATGTAGCTGGCGACCGACCACGCCTGGAAGGTCTCGTCGGCATCGGAGCCGAAGACCTGCTGCCAGGTCCCGGGCTGCTTGTGGAGCGCGGTGACGATGGCTTGCGGCACATGGCCGGCGAATTCGCGATTCGCTGCGTCGGAATGATCGCGCACAGCGCCGATGGCGCCGGATTCATTCTCAACCTGGACCATGATGACGGTGTGCTGGGCAGCGTCAATCTGCGCGAGGTGGTGCAGGAGCGCGGAGAACGCGGCTTTGTCCGCGTCTAGATTGGCGGAGGAGTTGGCGGAGAGGACCTGGATCGGCTCGCCGCGCTCATCGATCATGCGCGGGTAGTGAGCAGTGTCAGTCTTGATCCACTCGGGCGCATAGTGCATCTCGCCGTTCTTCCACGTGCCGAACCAGAGAATGACGAGGTGGACGTGATGGGCACGGCTCTGATCGACGAGCATGTCGACGGTGGAGAAATCGAAGCGGCCGCGCTCGGGCTCCAGTTGCTCCCAGTAGACGGGCGCTTCGACGGTGTTGGCGTGCATGCCTTCGATCACCGGCCACACGTCGGGCATGGTGGAGGGCCAGGAGCTCGAGTTATTAATCTGCGCGCCGAGGATGAGGAACGGCGCGCCATTGACCATGAGGGCGTAGCGGCCGTCGTGCTGCTCCACGCGCGGGGCGGGTGTTTGAGCGAGGGCCGGGATGGCACAGAGCACAGCACATAGCAGGACCTGGATTGAAGTGAGTGGTCGGAACAGCATGGTGTGCCCCCTCCTGCGGGCGGAAAGCGGTTTCATTTACGGATGCGGCTTTGGTGTCGGGGCCGAAGCCAAAGTGAGATCGGAGGTGGACGGCTGAGAAGTCCAGCCGGCGAGCGCGACGGGTAGGACGGCCCGGCGCGGGGTCATGCGGCGCACAACTCTCTTCCGGGCGAGACGCGATCGCATGCGAGCGTCATTTCGACTCCGCTTTGCATGCCGTGCACAGTTCTCCGGTGATGCCTTTGCCCTCTTCGATGGTGAAGATGCGATCGATGGAGGGAAGCTTGAGCTTCTCGACAGCGCCGCTGGGCCAGTGAATCTCGACAAGGTCCACACGCGTCGCGTCGCCGAGGCCAAAATGCACACGAGGATCGTTGGATGAGAGATAGCTGCCGCCGCTGAGCACGTCGCCGCGCTGTCGCATGCCGTTCGCGGTGAGATAAACGGTCGCGCCGACGGCGTCGCGGGGGCTCCTGGGGCCGCCGACGAGTTTGAGCTCGGCCCAATGGTGGCCGTCATGACTGACGTTGCGGAGCAGGACCGGGTGGTGATCGATGACGTTGACGACCACATCGATTTTTCCATCGTTGAAGAGATCGCCGAAGGCCGCGCCACGTCCGGGGAAGACTTCCGCAAGCCCGGTGCCTTCGACGGCGGGCACCAGCTCGAACTTTTTCCCCTGCACATTGCGATACAGCAACGGGCGCTGCGCGAAGGTGGTTCCCCAGTCGTGCTGATCGACCTGCGGATAGACATGACCGTTGATCATGAGGATGTCTTTCCAGCCGTCATTGTCGAAGTCGAGGAAGCCCGCGGCCCATCCCAGAAACGGAATGCCGTCCTGGGCGATGCCGGTCTGGTAGCTGACGTCGGTAAAATTGCCGCCGCCGTCGTTGCGATAGAGGACCTTGTAATCGTCGGAGAAGTCGGTGACGAGAAGATCGAGCAGGCCGTTGTTGCGATAGTCGCCGACGCCGAGCCCCATGCCGGCCGTCTCGCGGCCGTCGCCATTGAGCGCGAAGCCGGAGGCGTAGCTGTCATCTTCGAAAGTGCCGTCACCTTTATTGATGTAGAGATAGTTGGGGGTTGAGTCGTCGGCGACGGCCAGGTCGACTTTGCCGTCGTTGTTCAGGTCGGCGAAGACGGCGCTGAATCCGTAATAGAGGCCGGGATCGCTGACGCCCGCTTTCGCGCTGACATCGGTGAAGGTGCCGTTGCCGTTGTTGTGAAAGAGATGATCCGGCTCGCCCTTCAGGCCCCGCGGTCCGCACATGACGGGCGAGCCGCGAAACTGGCAGGTGGTGTAGTTGACAGCGGCGGAGCCGGGGACGGGCGGATGGTCGATGTCGTAGTGGACGTAACCGGGGACAAACAAATCGAGACGGCCGTCGCCGTCATAGTCGCCGAAGGTGGCGCCGGTGGACCAGTTGCCAAGCTGCACCCCGGCCTGTTCGGCGACGTCGGTAAAGGTGCCGTCGTGATTGTTGCGGTAGAGGCGATTCCTGCCGAAGTTCGTCACAAAAATGTCGGGCCAGCCATCGTTGTTGTAGTCGCCGATGGCAACGCCGAAGCCCCAGCGATCGTTGGTGACGCCGGCCTGCTCGGCGACGTTGGTGAAGGTGCCGTCGTGGTTGTTGTGGAAGAGCGCGGCGTGGGGCGGGGTGACTTTGCCGGTGAGCGCGTCGTACGTCGATCCGTTGACGAGATAGATGTCGAGCCAGCCGTCGTTGTCGTAGTCGAGCAGGCCGACTCCGGAGCCGTTGGTCTCGAGGATGAACTGCTTTTCAGGCGTGCCCATGTGGTGGGTCCAGGTGTCGAGCCCTGCCTCGTGGGTCACATCCTGAAAAACGATGGGGCCTTTGGCGACGAAGCCGCCGGCGGTGATGGGGCGATTTTGCGCATCGTGAATGGCGGCATGGGCTCCGCCGGTGCTGGCTCCGCCCATGGATTGCTGCTGCGGCGCGGGGCTCACATTTTGAGCCGCAGGGGCGCCGAGCAGAACGAAAGCGGCAAGCAGTACAGGCGCGGCATCCCTTACCCAGCGGCTTCCGGACACCCCGCCAGCATAGCAAAATCGGCAACAGCTCTGAGCGCGGGGTTCGGGGCTGCGGAAGACGTCAGGCCCGGCTTGCTTCATGCGGCGGTCAGGATTTCTGGGCTCCCGCGCTCATCGCAGGCCGCCGTCGAGAGCTGCGTGGCCGTCGTACAATGAGCAAAAGCCGCGGCTTTCGCTCCTGCGGAGGGATGTGTGAGCGGTTGAAACAGGCGGTCTTGAAAACCGCTGTGCCCGCAAGGGTACCGGGGGTTCGAATCCCTCTCCCTCCGCCATGCAGTCTGCGATCTCCGCAATCGGCGAGCTATTTTCGAAATACCCGGATGTTCTCGGCCAAATTCGCGAGGATTCAAGACGAAGGGTAACCGGAGAGAACTCTTCACGCGCCGGGCCGGCTGAAACGGCGTCGTCCCTACGTGTAAGCCTCGCATCGATCTACCAGCAACTTGGTTTGGACGCGTTCGCTGATGCCACGCCTTTTCAAGAGGCTGTCGCGACTTCATCATGGCCTTCATTGCCTACGGTCGATTTGCGCTTGCG
>DATJTG010000037.1:0-7105 GCA_035503555.1 Acidobacteriaceae bacterium
CGCACCATCAGCGCCGGCACGTCGGACTTGTTCTCAAGATCGGCGGTCAACTGCCATTCGTCTCCGTCGCGCCGTATGCGGCTCTTCATCTCAACTCTCGCCGGCTTCAGATCGCGAATGCCGCTGTAGTCATTCTCCGTCACCCCGCGCAAATAGAAATTCCGCGAGATCTCCAGCCCTTCATCCTCGAGCGTGAGCCGCAGAAAGTGCGTCTTCGTCAGCCCTGCCGGAAATTCAATCGGGAACGCCGTCACCGTGCTGTCTTCGCTGCTGTCGACGGTCGCCGTGTGATCCCACTTCACGCTGCCGTCCAGGTCGATCACCTGCGCGTGCGCGGTCAGGCCCTTTCTGTTCCCAGCGCTGTCGTTCACCACTTCCACGTTGTTGTTCGCCGCGTTCCACTGGATGTGCAGCGGTTCCGCGCCCTTCTTCGCTCCGTAGTAGCCGGCGTCGGTGTCGAAGAAGTAGTCATAGGTTTGCCACAGCAGCGAAGGCCACGCCGGATGGCTCATCCAGATCAGCAGCCCCTGCCGATTCTCGTTCGCGCCCTCATACATACCGCGATACGCGTTGTAGTCCACGAACTGCGCCAGTTGCAGCCAGTCCGCAATGTTGTTCGCCCCGCCAAATTCCGAATCCACTTCGTTCGGCGGCAGATGCAGTTCGGGATACATGCTCCGAATAAAGTAGTCGTGCAGCGGCCACTGATAACCCTGCGGCCACATCGCCGATTCCGGCATCGTTCGCGCCAGCGTGCCCATCTCCGGCACGTTGGGCGAGCCCATCTCGCTGTGGAACTTTACCGGCGGATGCTCGAAGTACCACCGCAGCGGCTCCACCTGGTACGGCCCATGACCGCTCACCGGCCCGTCCGCCGAACTGGAAATGTAATGCGACCCCGGCCGCAGCATCGTCACCAGATTGCGCAGCCCGTCGTCGATTTGCTTCGGCGGATACCCCTCGTTGCGCCCGCAAAACAACCCCAGCGACGCATGATTCCGAATCCGCAGCAGGTAATCCCACGCATTCGCCAGGAATAAATTGTTGTCGTCCGGATTCGGTCCGTCCCACGGATTCGCCAGCCAGAAATCCTGCCAGATCACGATGCCGTACCGATCGGCCGAGTCGTAGAACGCCTCGTCGCCGGTCATTCCCACCCAGTTGCGGATCATGTTGAGGTGCAGATCGCGGTGGTAGCGCATCGCGATGTCGTATTCGCGCTGCCGGTAGCGCAGCATCGACTCCGAGAATCCCCAGTTGCCGCCGCGCGCGATGAAACGCCGCCCGTTGATCCACATCTTCAGCATGCCGCCGTCTTCTGAATACGTGAACTGCCGCACGCCCACCTGGAACGATTGTGTGTCCGACGTCTGCCCGTTCACGATAAATGCAATCGTCACCGGATACAGATTCGGATCGCCATACCCCACCGGCCACCACAGCCGCGGATTCGCCAGGTGCAGCGCCGGATACGCCTGCGGGTTCATCCGCACATCGATCGTGGCGTTAGGCTGCAGAGTCTCCGGCGTCTCCACCGTCACGCCGCCGAACTGCACCCGGAGCGTTCCCGTCACCGCCTGCGCATCGTTGTTATGCAGCGTGGTCTCGATCGACACATCGGCCTGCGTCGTATCCGGCAGCGGCAGCGTCGTCGTCACCAGTGGATCCACCACCGACACCGATCCCGTCGTCGTGAGCGTCACCTTGTTCCAGATGCCGTCGTCGCGTCCGCGAATCGTCGAGATCCAGTCCCACCCTGCCGCCGCATGAAATGTAGGATTGTCGCGCCCCAGCGCGCCGCCGTTCAGCGTGCGTCCCGCTTTGTCCTTCGTGCTCCCCGGATTCGCATTCGCAATCACGCGCACCGCCAGCACATTCTGCTCGTCCGGATGAAACACCCTCGTCACATCGAAGCGCCCGCGCTTGAACGCCCCGTCGATCCGTCCCAGCGACTGGCCGTTCAGATAGACTTCCGCTTTCCAGTTGATGCCGTCGAAGTTAAGCCACACATGATGATTCGGCCCCGCGGCGGGCGCGACAAATACATCGCGATACCAGAAGTCCGCGCAGAAGTAGGAGTCCGAAATGGCGTACTGGTTATCGCCAAAGTCAGGATTCGGAATCGCCCCGTCATTCAAATAGCTGGTCAGCACCGTTCCCGGCACCGTCGCCACCATCCAGTTCTTGTCAGAGAACGCCGGGCGCGAGATCTCTTTCCCATCCACCACGACCTGCGATGCCCGCTGCACCCGCCACGCTCCGCGCGCCAGATCCAGCGAGCCGTCGGATTGCGCGGCCTCCGCCTGCTGCTCGTGCGGCGCCACGCCCCCACGCCCGTACACCTCCATCTCGCCGAGGATGTACCGATCGCCGGCCCGCGAAGGCTGCGTCAGCAGCAGCCGCACATAGCGCCCCCTGCCTGGCGTTGCCAGATGCAAATCTTCGGTGAGGGCGGGCTTGTCCGGCAGCGCCTGCAAGGTCGTCCACTGCGCCGCATCATCCGACACCTGAATCGAACCCGCAGCCGGCGGGTCGACCCAGTAAAGCGCGACGCGATCGAACGTGCACTCCGCGCCGAGGTCCACATACACCCACTCCTCGCCGCTCCCCGCGCTCATCCACGCGCTGGTGAAGTTGTAGGGGCCCGCGACATGCACCTCCTGCCCTTTGTCGAAGGTCGCCAGCTCTGCGACGTCCCACTTCGAAATGCCATCCGCCGCGAGTTCCACGCGATACGAGCGATCGTGCGCGGGTGCGGTGAACGGGATCGACGTCACAAAGCTCGGCTCGGGATCCCGCATGCTCGGCCAGGTCGTCCCCGTCGAACGGCCCACCTCCGTACACTGCTTGCCATCGTCCGATCCCTGCACAACGTAGACCCAGCCCGTCGCCGGCAGCGGCACGGAGAAGTGGCGCAGCCACAGATCGATCCGATCGATCTCCGGCAGATTCCCGCCGCCCATCATGTCGAACTCCACCCAGGGATGATCGCCCGTGACCTCAACCGACGACGCGATGTCGCCATCGAGAAAGAACTCGCGCTGCTGCTTCGGCAGCACCCCGTCGCTGCTCGTCGAGGTGACGATCCAGCGTGGCAGCAACGCATCAGGCAACGACCCCAGGGCCACCCGGTTCTTCGGATCGTCCCCCGGCTTGATGCCATCCGTCACCAGCTGCGCGGTCAGGTTGTAGTCGTACGCGCTCGACTGATACGCCGCGCGATGCAGCGCCAGATTGCGGTACGCCGTGTCCGCCGCCAGCGCGGGACCGTCGTATTGCGCGGGATCGCCCGGGTACACCCCGACGCCGCGCGTCGGCTGCTGAGCCATCCCCGACAGAGCCGCACAGCCAATCCAAAGAGCAGGCAACAATCGTTTCATCCACAGCTTCCTTCTTAGAGCCAAAGCAGCATCAATCCGCACGAATTGTAACGCTCCCCGCATGCTGTAACTTTGTTGTGGCAGCGCCATCTCATGCCTGCGGTAACGCTTCCATCGTGGTATTCTCAACGGCTGAGCGAAAGTCTTCGCACTCATCATTTCAAGGATGGCGTATCCATGTTCCTGCGCGTTTCCGTTCTTCTCCGATCGTCGGTACTCCTTGCGCTTCTCACTGTCTTCGCCCTGGGCGCCGGCCGCGCGCAGTTTCTCGGGCGCAATGAGGCGAAAGGCCAGGGGCTCACGCCTGACGAACACGCCACGATCGAGCGCCTCGGCGGTCTCAGCCACCTGCCCCAGGGCACGTGGCACTATCACGCCGGCGACGTTCCCCACGCGGAAGACCCCAGGGTCGACGACTCGTCCTGGCAGGTCGCGAAGGCCGACCGCAACATCGAGTACCCCGAAGAGGCGCTCTGGTTCCGCCAGTGGATTGAAGTGCCCAGGACGCTCGACGGCTACGACCTCACCGGCACGCGCATCTGGTTCCGCTTCAACGCCTGGGCCAACGGGCCCATGCCCCAGATCATTTACTTCAACGGCCGCCGCGTCGCCATGGGCGACGACCTCGAGCCCATCGTCCTCTTCGATCAGGCCCGCCCCGGCGACCGCGTCCTCGTCGCCGTCAAGCTGCTCGCCACCGTCGATCACAAGCACTTCGAAGGCAGCCCCATGCAGATCACCTTCTCGGCCGATCGTCCCAGCCCTGAAGACATGCGCGAAGAATTCCTCGCCGCGGCTCTGCTCGTGCCCAGTCTCTCCACCAATCCTTCCGCCGACCAGGCCTCGCTCGACAAGGCCATCGGCCAGGTCGACCTGAAGGCCCTCACCGCCGCCGACCAAACCCAGTTCGACGCCTCTCTGCGAGCCGCGCAGTCTACGCTGGAAGCCCTGCGGCCCATGATGGATCGCGCCACTCTGCACCTCACCGGCAACTCCCACATCGACGCCGCGTGGCTCTGGCCCTGGACCGAAACCGTGGACACGGTCAAGAACACCTTTGGCACCGCGCTGCAACTGATGAACGAGTACCCCACCTATACCTACACGCAGTCCGCAGCCGCCTACAACGACTGGATGGCGCGCGACTACCCCGACATCAACGACCAGATCAAAAAGCGCCTTCAGGAAGGCCGCTGGGAAGTCGTCGGCGGCATGTGGGTCGAGCCTGACCTCAACATGCCCGACGGCGAATCGACCGCTCGCTCCATTCTCATCGGCAAGCGCTGGTTCAAGGATCATTACGGCGTCGACGTGCGCATCGGCTGGAACCCTGATTCCTTCGGCTATAACTGGCAACTCCCCCAGATCTACAAGAAGTCCGGCATCGACTACTTCGTCACCCAGAAGATGGAGTGGAACGACACCAACAAGCTGCCCTTCAAGCTCTTCTGGTGGGAGTCGCCCGACGGCAGCAAAGTCCTCACCTACTTCCCCCACGATTACGCCAACACCAATCTGAATCCTGTCCGCCTCGCGGCCGACCTCGCCAAAGCCCGTGAATACGCCCCCGGCCTCAACGACATGCTCGACCTCTACGGCGTCGGCGATCACGGCGGCGGCCCCACCCGCGCCATGCTCGACGAAGGCCTGCACTGGATGCAGCCCGACAAAATCGTTCCCCACATGGAATTCGGCACCGCGCAGCCCTGGTTCAGCAAGATCGAAAAGGAAATCGCGCCCGAATCCAAAACCTGGGATTATCGCAGCATCGCCCAGGGCTACCAGACGCCCACCCCCGTCGAAGGTCAGATTTCCATCCCCACCTGGAAGAGCGAGCTCTACTTCGAGTACCACCGCGGCGTCTTCACCACCCAGGCCAACATGAAGCGCAACCTGCGCGAAGCTCCGGAGTGGACCCTGAACGCCGAGAAAGCCGCATCGCTTGCCTGGCTCGACGGCGCAGCGTACCCCAACGACCAGCTCACCGACGCGTGGAAGAAAATCACCTTCAACGATTTTCATGACCTCGCCGCCGGCTCGGGCATCGGCGTCATCTACCAGGACGCGCAGAAGGACTTTGACGCCGTCCGCTGGTCCACCCACGAAATCGCGACGAATGCGATGAAGACCGTCATCTCCCATGTCGACACGCACGTCGCTGCTGGCGTCCCCGTCTTCGTTTTCAACCCGCTCGCGTGGACGCGCTCCGGCAACGCCACCGTCGACGTGCAGATGCCGTCCGAAACGAGCGATGTCTCCGTGCTCGACCCGAGGGGTGCGGTTCTTCCCTCGGAAGTGCTCTCAAAGAACACCGGCACCAGCAGCTTCCATCTGCTCGTCGACGTGCACAGCGTGCCCTCGATGGGCTACGAGGTGCTGCACGTCATTCCCGGCCATCGCCCCTTCGCCAGCGACCTGCATGTGACCGGCACAACGATGGAGAACGCATCGCTGCGCGTCGTCGTCGATCCGAAGACCGGGTGCATCACCAGCCTCTACGACAAGAAGTCGCACTTTGAATCTCTGGCTGCCGGCGCCTGCGGCGACGAACTTCAGGCCTTTAAGGACACGCCGAAGGATTACGACGCCTGGAACATCGATCCCGGTACCTACGACGTGCCTCCCACCAGGCTGGATGACGCCGACTCCGTCGAAGTGGTCGAGAAAGGCCCAATGCGCGGCGTCATCCGCGTTACTCGCCACTGGCAAAGCTCCAAATTCGTCCAGGAGATCATCCTCGAAGAAGGCGCCGACCAGGCCGTCGTCGTCAACGACATCGATTGGCACGAGACTCATGTTCTGCTGAAGGCGGCCTTCCCGCTCGCAGCCACCAGCCCCTTCGCCACCTACGAAATTCCCTACGGAACCATCCAGCGCCCCACCACCCGCAACAACTCGTGGGAGAAGGCGCAGTTCGAAGACGGCGCCCAGCGCTGGGCCGACGAGGGTGACGGCGCGCACGGCTTCTCGCTCATCAACGACTCCAAGTATGGATACGACGGCGTAGGCAATCTGCTGCGCCTCACCCTGCTGCGCTCGCCGGTCTGGCCCGATCCCAACGCCGACCGCGGCCACCAGCACTTCACCTTCGCTCTCTATCCGCACGCCGGCGACTGGAAGCAGGCTATGACCGAGCATCACGGCTGGGAGTACAACTACCCGCTGCACGCGATGGAGGTCGAGCCGCACGCAGGCACGCTGCCCGCCGAGCACTCCTTCGTCTCAGCCACGCCCGACGATGTGGTGCTGACCGCCATGAAGAAGGCTGAGGACAGCCATGCGCTCGTCTTCCACCTCTACGAGTGGGCGGGCAAGAGCGGCAACATCGAGCTGCGCGTGCCGCCCGGCGCCACCAGCGCGGTTGAAACCAATCTGATGGAGCAGCCGCAGGGCGATCCGCTGCCCGTCACCGGCGACCGCGTCTCGATCCCGGTGCACCCCTACGAAATCGTCGCGGTCCGCGTCGATTACCCGGAGCACACGGCCGCGTCATCCAGCCACTGATCCACTCATCCTCGGGTGACCCACCTTGTCCGCAAGCCGTACGCGGACAGGGTGGGCCCGTCACCCGCCCCCGATAACCCCATCCGCTGCAACCCCGTCTCCTGTTGCCTGTTCTTTCTCTCACCCGTATACTCAAAAAGAACCGTGCGGGAGTAGCTCAGTGGTAGAGCATCGCCTTGCCAAGGCGAGGGTCGCGGGTTCAAGTCCCGTCTCCCGCTCCA
>DATJTG010000038.1:0-8064 GCA_035503555.1 Acidobacteriaceae bacterium
TCGGATGCTGCTGCGCATACGCGGTCAGCGTCGTGCATTGCGGCTGATTGCCCTCGGTCAACACCGTGCAGGTGCGCCCCAGCAGCTCGGCATACATCGCGTTCTTCGGATTCTCGTCGAGCAAATCCGCGAACACGGGAATGGCCTGATCGTATCTGCCTCCGCCATACAGAGCGACCCCCAGCCCCAGGCGCATCCGCTGGCTATGCGGAAACATCCGTACTCCGGCCTCGAACTCCTTCGCCGCGGGGTCGAACGTCCAGTGGCGCAGAAATTCAATGCCCAGCATGTAGAGGTTGGCTTCCGAGGGATCCAGACGCACGGCGTTTGCATCGTGCTTCGCGGCGTCCTCGTAGTGTCCCAGTTGCTCGTCGATGTCACCGTAGAGCGATTGCGCCTCCGCTGAAGTTTCAACATTCGGCATGCGCGCCAGCAGCGGCTCAGCTTCCGCGGCGTTGCCGCTGTTAAAGAGCGCGAGAGCAGCGTTGTACAGCAGCGCCGCGTCGTCGCCGCCGTGCGCAAGGGCGGCCTCAAACGCCGTCGCTGCCTTTGCCGGCTGCTTCTCGAGCATCCACGCCTGTCCCAGCGCCTGTTGCGTTCCGGCATTCGCGGGATTCAGCCGCGCGGCGATCGTCAGTTCGCGCGCAGCGTCCGCCGTTCGCCCGAGTTTCAGGTAGGCCGTTCCCAGGTTCGCGTGGGCCACGTCGGAATTCGGCGCTTCGCGCGCCGCCGCGCTCAGCAGCGGAGTTGCCTGCGCTATGCGCCCGGCGGAAGCGTAGAGCAGCCCCAGCGATTCATTGATCTCGTAGTTGTCCGGATGGCGCGCCTGCAGCCGGCGCAGCAGCAGTTCGGCGGCGGTTGTGTTGCCGGCGTCCAGATCGGCCTGAGCTTCCTGGAATGCCTGGTTGTCCGCAGGCGTGATCGATCCGGCGGCCGCAGACTGCGCGAAGACGCTCGCTGCTGTCAGGGCGATCCCGCAGGCGAAACCCAGCAACCCCGCCTTACTGATCCACCCCAACAAACAGCCTCCCTCTGAAAGGCCCGCCGCTTGGCCGGGCCTGTCAGAGGGTAGTGTAGTTTCAGAAGGCATACTTCAGCGACAGCTGGAAGAACCTCGCGTCCGGCGTGTAGTTCTGGAAGCTGCGCGGTCCGGTGATGTTGCCGCCGTTCGAGTTGATGTTGGTGGTGCTGGGCTCGCCATAGGCCGGCGTGTTCAGTACGTTGAAGATGTCCGCGCGAAACTCGAGATACTCCTCGCGCCACGTCGGGAAATCCTTGAACAGCGACATGTTGATGCGTTCGTACCCTGGGCCGAAGACGCTGTTGCGCCGGCCGCCCAGCAACGCCAGCACGTCGGCTGGGTTCGTCACCAGGTACGGATATTGATAGCCGGGCTCGGGCGTCGTGTTGCTGCCGTTATAAGGCGCCGGACTGATCTCGTTGCCCGAGACCGGGTTCGCAAACGAGCAGGGGTTGTACCAGTTCGTCAGATTGCGTGTTTTGGTCGCGCAGGTGACACTGGGGTTCGTCGAGTTCGGCGTTCCGCCTGTTTTGAACGGATTCGCAATCATAATCGCCCGCGTACTCCCGCCTGACGGGCCTGAGTTGTTGGGATACACCGTGAACGGATTGCCGGTTTGCGCGAAGAACGTCAGGTTCGCCGACCAGTCGCCGATCGCTTCATTGAGGATGCCATTCTGGTTCATATGCGCCCGGCCCTTGCCCCACGGCAGATCGTAATAGCCGTTGAACGTGAACCGGTGCCGCGTGTCCCAGGGACTGTTGCTGTAGTCCTCGCGAATTGGCACCAGGTTGGTGTTCCGGTAGCCGCCGTCACCCGTGCTGCCCAGCGGCGTTGGAGCGTCATCCAGCGAATGCGCGTAGGTGTACGACGCGAGGAAGTTCATCCCGTTGGACATGCGCTTTTGCAGCTTCGCCTGCAGTGAATTAAAGCTGCTCTCGCCCGCATAGTTCGTGTAGGCGGTCCCGCCAAAGTCCGGGAACGGCCGGTACGGCTGCGAGCTGTTCGAGGAGTAGAGGAGCGCATCCGGATTATTGGGGTCGGGGAAGACCGCCAGATGCCGTGACGTATCTCCCACGTAACTGATCGTCGCCGCCATGTTGTTCCCAATGGCTCGCTCGATCGACAGGTTGTAGCTCATGGTGTACGGTGTCTTCGCCGTGTGATCCGATCCGCGCAGCGCCGGGGTCGAAATAAAGTTGGCCAGCCCCGCCGCCAGCGCGTTGGAGAACCCGTTTTCCAGGGAGACGCCGCCGTACGACGGATCGCTGATGCTCGGACAACTGCTCGCCGTGCAGCTGGGAGCGTTGAACGTGTCGGTGAACTGGAACGGATAGTTTTCGCCGAGGTTTGGATAATACCCGGTGCTCTCCAGCCCGCCATAGAAGATGCCGAAACCGGTGCGTACCACCGTCTTCGGATCCACCGCATACGACGCGCCGATGCGCGGTGCGAAGTTCAGGTGCTGCGCGTCCACCAGCGCCGGATTGTTCACGTACTCCAGCGTGATGTTGTCCTTGGCCAGCAGGGAAGTGAACGCCGACGTCAGCGGATAGCTCCGCTGCACCGCAGGTATCTGATAAACGCCCTGTCCGAAGCCGGGGCCGGTTGCGCCCGTCACGTAGTAACTCGCCTGATAGCCGCCCACGTCTTTGTAGGGCTGGTAGAAGTCGTAGCGGAGCCCGAGATTGATGGTCAGCTTCTGGTTCAGCCGCCAGTCGTCCTGCGCGTAGAACGCCCGGTACCAGTGCGCGTCGCCGTTGATGAACTCATTCGAAAGCTGAGCGTAGTTGTTCTGGTCCGCCAGGAAGTCGGCGACTCCGAATCCGGTATAGCTCGCTCCCAGATTGCTTGTGTACAGTCCGTTGAAGCTGTAGGTTCCGCGCGGATACGGCGGCTGCAGCGTAGAGAAACGCACGCTCTGGAAGGACACGCCGAACTTCAGCGAGTGGTTCCCCTTGATCTTCGTCACGTTGTCCAGAATCTGAAACACGTTTTCGTGCTCGTTCGTGACAAAGAATGTCGTGCTGCCAAAGCTCGAGATGCCGCCAATGCCGACGTTCGGCAAGCCGCCGTTTTCAGGAAATCCGGCGCCATACGGAATGCCGCCCAGCCCCAGCGTCGGCGCGATATCCGTGTTCGCGTTCGGCTGCAGATACCCGTCGTGCAGGTAGTTGTAACCGAAGCGGAATTCGTTCGACAACGAGGGGGAAAACTCATGCGACTCGCTGGCCACGAAGTTCTGGCCAAGGTTCAGAATGTTGCCGTCGTTGCCGAATCCGCCGCCATCCAGCGTCGTCCCCAGCGGCGGAGGATCGTAAGCCGGCTCGTGATAGTAGCTGTGCCGCGCGAAGATCTGGTCCTTGCTGCTGATGTTCCAGTCCATGCGCGCGTCCCACTGCCACGTGTTGTCCTCGTCTTTGGTGTTCACTTTGTAGTTGTTATAGGTGTTGCTGCCGTTGGCGTTGGGCATGGGATAAAGGTTGAGAATCTTCTGCGCAACCGTATCGATCTGGTTCGAGCACAGCACGTTTTCCTGCCCGTTGCACGACATCACATTGGCCGCGCCCCCTCCGGAGTTCGGCTCGTAGAGGACGGTAGGATTCGATGCGCCCGTCAGGCTGGTGTTCAGCAGTTCGCTGAAATTGCCCGTCCGCATCAGCGCGGTGGGCACCGTCTCTGTCTGCGGATTGCCGAAGATGATCCGGTTGGCCTGCACGTCGCCGAAGAAAAACACTTTGTTCTTCAGGACCGGGAAACCCAGCGTCGCGCCGAACTGATTCTCGTGATACGTGGGCACGGTCTGCGACTCGAAATCGCGCGCATCCAGATCGTTGTTGCGGAAATACTCCCACAGGTCGCCGTGGATCCGATTCGTTCCCGCTTTGATGCTGGCGTTCACCACCGCGCCCGCTGAGTGTCCGAACTCCGCGCTGTAATCGCTCGTCTGCACCTTGAATTCCGCCAGTGCGTCCGGAGGCGGCTGCACCACGTAGCTGGCCCCGTTCACAAAGTCCACCACGTTCGTGTTGTTGTCCACGCCGTCGAGGATGAAGTTGTTCTGCTCCGCGCGCTGCCCGTTGGCGTTAAAGTCGCCCTTGCCCTGACCGCGCGAGCCCTCCGGCGGATCCACGCCCGTCGAAAGCTGCGTGATGTACACCCAGTTGCGCCCGTTGAGCGGCACGTTGTTGATGGTCTGCGCGCTCATCACCTGCCCAACGGAGCTTTCCTGCGTCTGCATCAGCGGCGGCGCGGTGGTCACCGTCACCGTCTCTGAAACGGACCCGGGTTTGAGCGTCAGGTTCACGCTGAGGCGCTGTTGCACGTCGAGGTGAACATTCTCCTGCGTCGTGGTCTGAAATCCCTGCGAGCTCGCCGAAACCGTGTAATTGCCTATCTTGATCGGCGAAAACGTATAGATTCCATTGCTGTCGGCTTTACTCTTCAGCACCAGGCCGGTGTCCTTGTCGGTCAGCGTAATGTTAGCACCGGGGACAACGGCTCCCGTGGAATCCTGGACAATTCCAGTGATTGTTCCCTGATCGACCTGGGAGTATGCGGCGGGAGCAACAGAGATCAGCGTGAGGGCGAAAAACGCGGGGAGTAACAGATGCGCGAACGTGCTGATTCGAACGGACGGCAAGGGGGTACCTCCTTCGAAATCGTTCAGATTTTGGATCGCGACAACCTGGGGGCTATTCTTTGTATCCGCTTACATTCATTGGGGTAGTATTAACCCTTTTCTTATCGACGCAAATGTATAGCTGACTAACTTCGGTATTGTCAAGCTGCAATCCCAGCCCGCGGAATTGAAATCGGGAATCCGGCGAAGCGTTGCAATTCAGGCGCAAGTTGGCGCACCGGCAGGGCGGTTCGATCCAGGCTTGCGCGAAGGTGCCAGGAATGCCTTCGCTTCTTTCGCCGCCGGGGATTCGCGCCGTGCGCTCGCTCGGGAAGTTCGCCAGGGGCGATCTTCGGCAGACAAACGCATTGCCTCGCAAGATTAGAATCACAACGGCCACCCCTGCAGGACGAAGCGGGTCGCGAATAGAATCGTTCAGCGAAGCACGGAGATGAACTCGATGCACACAGGAAAAAAGACGCAGCTCTCGCGCCGCAGCTTCATGCGCATGGGAGCCCTGGCGACGGTGGCGGCAGGGGAATCCCGTTCATGGCGGTCTCTCGCCTGGGGACTCGATGCACCCCTTGCTCCGCTGCTCTCGGAGTTTGGCTACGGCGACGTGATCCTCTCGAGCGATCCGCATGAGAATCAGCTTCGCGAGACGCAGGCGGTCCTGATGGCTCTCAGCGATGACAGCCTGCTGAAGCCATTCCGCCAGATGTCCGGCCAGCCCGCGCCCGGCGACGATCTGGGCGGCTGGTACCACTACGACCCCGACTACGACAACCAGAAAAACTTCGACAACGGCTTCGCTCCGGGCTGCACCTTCGGCCAGTGGGTCTCCGCGCTGGCCCGTGCGTGCGCCATCACCGGCGATGCTGCCACCCGCGACAGGGTTCTGCGCCTCAACCGCCTCTTCGCGCAGTCGATCTCCGCGGACATCTTCAGCAAGAATCGCTTTCCGGCTTACACCTACGACAAAGTGCTCCTCGGCCTGCTCGATGCGCACACACTGCTCGGCGATCCTCAGGCGCTCGCCATCCTCGATCACATGACCGATGTCGCGGTGCCTCAACTTCCCGGTCGCGCCATCGAACACGATCATCGCTGGCGCATGGATAAGCCCGCCGACGACCCCTCCTGGACGTGGGACGAGTCCTACACCATGCCCGAAAATCTCTTCCTCGCCTCGCAGCGGGGCGCGGGCCGTCGTTATTACGACATGGGCGTGCAGTATCTCGACGACAAAACCTGGTTCGATCCGCTCTCGCGCGGTGAAAACGTTCTTGCCGGCCGCCACGCCTACAGCTACGTCAATTCGCTCAGCTCAGCCATCATGGCCTACATGGTGGCCGGCAGCGAAAAACATCTCCGCGCCGGCCAGAACGGCTTCGCGATGGTTCAGGCGCAGAGCTATGCCACAGGCGGCTGGGGCCCCGACGAGCAGCTTCGCGCACCCGGCAGCGACGACATTTACAGGAGCCTCACCAACACCCATCACACCTTCGAAACGCCCTGCGGCTCGTACGCCCACTTCAAAGCCACACGCTATCTGCTCCGCATCACCCGCGACTCTCGTTACGGCGACAGCATGGAGCGCATGATGTACAACACCGTCCTGGGTGCGCGACCGCTCCAGGAAAACGGCCACGCCTTCTACTACTCCGATTACAATTTCGACGCCACGCGCTTCTATCACGTCGCGCGCTGGCCCTGCTGCTCCGGCACGCTGCCCCAGGTCGCCACGGACTACCGCATCAACACCTACTTTCGCGGCCCTCAGTCCGTCTACGTCAACCTCTATATTCCCTCAACGCTGCGCTGGAGCGGAGGTGGCTCGTCCCTCTCGCTCACCCAGGAAGGCGAATATCCCTTCGAGGATCGCGTCTCCTTCACGCTCACCGCGTCGCAGCCCACAGAACAAACGCTGCACTTCCGCATCCCCGAGTGGGCCGGCGGTGCCGAGATTTTCATCAACGGCGCGCGCCAGCCCGGTCTCGCTGTCCCCGCTCGCTTCGCCGCCATCCATCGCACATGGAAGTCCGGCGACCGCGTCGAGCTGGAACTCCCGCTGAAGATGCGCCTCGAAGCGATCGATTCCCGCCACACCGATACGGTCGCGTTGCTCCGCGGGCCTGTCGTGCTCATGGCCGTGAAGGAGCGCGCAGACAGCCCGCTGCCCACCATCACTCGCCAGCAACTGATCTCTGCCACGCGGATGAGCCAGCGCCAGTGGCAGGCCGGCTCCGCCGATGGACCCGTGAAACTCATGCCCTTCACCTCTGTCGGCGATCAGCCCTACACGACTTACTTGCAGGTGAGCTGAAGCCGCTACCCGTCGCGCCGAATCGTTCAAGGAGATTCATGGCAAGTCAGCACGAATCAGGCCACCATCGCACTCCCGCGCGTTATCTTCTCCTCGCCTCTCTGATCTTCGGACTCGCGCAGCCCGTCCGGTGCTTCCCTCAGTCAGCGCCCCCCGCCATCACCGGCAACGCCCGCGTCGACAAGCTCCTCAGCCAGATGACCTTCGAAGAGAAGGTCAGCATGATCGACGGATCCGACGAGCCCGCCGCGACCTTCCAGGGCCAGGCAGGATACCTCGCCGGTGTCCCGCGGCTCGGCATTCCTTCGATGCGCTTCGCCGACGGCCCTCCCGGCGTGCTCACCCGTGTGCCTTCCACCGCGCTCACCGCCACCATGGGACTCGCCGCGACCTTCAGCCGCGACGACGCCCGCCAGAACGGCATCGTCATCGCCCGCGACGCCCGCTCGCTCGGCATCGACGTCGTCCTCCAGCCCTTCATCAACATCGATCGCGACCTCAGCTTCTCCCGCGCCTACAACACCTTCGGCGAAGACCCGCTGCTCAGCGGACAAATCGCCGTCGCCGAAATCGAAGGCATCCAGAGCCAGGGCATCCTCGCGCAGGCCAAGCATTACGTCGGCTACGACGGCGGCACCGACGTCACCATCGGCCCCCAGGCCCTGCACGAAATCTACGTCGCGCCCTTCGACGACGCGGTCCGCGCCGGCGTCGCCTCCATCATGTGCTCCTACAACAAAATCAACGGGCCCTACGCCTGCAACAATCCCGACACGCTCATCACCGTCCTCCGCGATCAGGTCGGCTTCCAGGGCTTCGTCACCTCCGACTGGGGCGCCAATCACACAACCGACTTCGTGAAGGACGGCCTCGACCTCGAAATGCCGAATCCCGGCAAAAATGACATGGTCCAGATCCTCCGCGCCGATGTCGCCGATGGCACTGTCCTTCTCTCCGACATCGATCGCGCCGTCGGCCACATCCTCGTCCAGATGGATCGCTTCGGCCTTCTCGACCACGCCCCAAAGCACAATGTCACCCCCATCGACTTCGCCGCCGACGACCCCGTCGTCGAGAAAACCGCTGAGGACGCCG
>DATJTG010000039.1:0-9989 GCA_035503555.1 Acidobacteriaceae bacterium
CTGGCGGAAACCATCAACAACATGACCGACACGCTGGCGACGTTTGCCGATCAGGTGACCACTGTAGCCCGCGAGGTCGGCGTCGAAGGCCGCCTGGGCGGCCAGGCCAACGTGCCGGGCGCTGCCGGAACCTGGAAGGACCTGACCGGCAACGTGAACCTGCTGGCCGACAACCTCACCAACCAGGTCCGCGCCATCGCCGAGGTGGCCACCGCCGTGACCAAGGGCGACCTGACCCGATCGATTCAGGTGGAAGCCCGCGGCGAAGTGGCCGAGCTGAAGGACAACATCAACACGATGATTGATAACCTCCGGCTCACCACCGACCGCAACACCGAGCAGGACTGGCTCAAGACCAACCTCGCTCGCTTCACCGGCATGCTGCAGGGGCAGCGCGACCTGGCTACCGTGGGCCGCATGCTGCTCTCGGAGCTGGTGCCGCTGGTCAACGCGCAGCAGGGCGTCATCTACCAGACCGAAAGTCCGGCCGACAGCGAAGAGCTCAGCGGACTCGTCCTGCTCTCGGCCTTCGGCAACGTCCGCGACGGTTACCAGCGCGACATCGGCGTGAGCGAAGGTCTCATCGGCCAGTGCGCGTCGGAAAAGCGGCGCATGCTGATCACCGAGCTGCCGAGAACCACGGTCCCCATCCGATCCGGGTTGTTCGAGGCGGTGCCGCGCAATGTGATCGTGCTGCCGGTGCTCTTCGAGGATCGCGTCAAGGCAGTCATCGAGCTGGCCAGCCTCAGCGTCTTCACCGCGTCGCACCTGGCATTCCTCGACCAGCTCATGTCGTCGATCGGCATCGTGCTCAACTCCATTGAAGCCACCATGCAGACCGAGTCGCTGCTGAAGCAGTCGCAGCAGCTGGCCGGCGAACTGCAGACGCAGCAAAAGGAGCTGCAGCAGACCAACGAGCAGCTGGCGCAGAAAGCCCAGCAGCTGGCCGAGCAGAACTCTGAAGTGGAACGCAAGAACCAGGAAATCGAGCAGGCCCGCCGCGCTCTGGAAGAAAAGGCACGCGAGCTGGCCCTGACGTCGAAGTACAAGTCGGAATTCCTGGCGAACATGTCGCACGAGCTGCGCACCCCGCTCAACTCCATCCTGGTGCTGGGCCAGCAGCTCGCCGAGAACCCCGACGGTAATCTGAGCGGACGGCAGGTGGAATTTGCCCGCACCATCCACGGCGCCGGGACCGACCTGCTCAACCTCATCTCCGACATTCTCGATCTGTCGAAGATCGAATCCGGAACCGTTTCGGTCGAGCCCGAAGAGCTGTTCTTCGGCAGCCTGCTCGAAGCGGTCGCGCGGCCGTTCCGCCACGAGGCTGAGAACCGCAAGCTGTTCTTCGAGGTCAAGAGCGATCCGAAACTCGGCCGCAGCCTGGTGACCGATCCGCGGCGCCTGCAGCAGGTGCTCAAGAACCTGCTGTCCAACGCCTTCAAGTTCACCGAACAGGGCGGCGTACGGCTCACCGTCTCCAGCGCGCCTTCCGGCTTCAGCCCGGACCACCCGATTCTTTCCGGCGCCGGATCGGTTGTCGCCTTCGAGGTGTCCGATACCGGCATCGGCATTCCGGCGGAGAAGCAACGCATCATCTTCGAGGCCTTCCAGCAAGCGGATGCCGGCACCAGCCGCAAGTACGGAGGCACCGGCCTCGGCCTGGCCATCAGCCGCGAGCTCGCCAGCCTGCTCGGAGGCGAGATTCAGCTGCGCAGCGCGCCCGGCAAGGGCAGCACGTTCACGCTGTACGTGCCGCAAACCTACGTTGGTTCGGCTGCCGCGCCGGCTCCGGTTCAGGAGAAGCATGGGTACGCGATCGCCACAGCGCCGGTTTATTTGGCGAATCCGGTGGTCGCCGAGCAGGATACGGCCATTGAAGACGATCGCGAGACCCTCGAGGACGGAGAAAACGTGCTGATGGTCGTCGACGACGATCCGCACTACGCGCGCGTGGTCGCCGATCTGGCTCACGACAAGGGGTTCAGGGTGCTCATCGCCACCACCGGCGCTGAGGCTCTGGCTCTGGCGCGCGAGTACAACCCGTCGGCCATCTCCCTCGATGTGTTCCTGCCGGATATGCTCGGCTGGACCGTGCTCAACCATCTCAAGCAGGATTCGCGCACGCGCCACATTCCCGTGCAGATGCTCACCCTCGATGACGACCGGCGCCACGGCCTCTCGCGCGGCGCCTTCGCCTTCGTCACCAAGCCGACTTCCACGGAAGACCTGGAGGCGGCGCTCACCCGCATCCGCGATTATTCCCTGCCGCGGCGCAAGCGCCTGATGGTGGTGGAGGATAATCCCGCCGAACAGCTCAGCATTCGCGAGCTGCTCTGGCACGACGACATCGACATCGACGTGGTCGACTCCGGCTCTGCGGCTCTGGAGCAGCTCGACCACGCCGCCTACGACTGCGTCGTGCTCGATCTGCGGCTCCCGGATATGACCGGGTTTGAGGTCCTCGACGAGCTGCGCAACAACGAGAAGCTGCGGGATCTGCCGGTTGTGGTCTTTACCGGCCGCGAGCTGAGCCCCGAAGAGGACTCCCGCCTGCATATGCTGGCGCGCAGCGTGGTCGTCAAGGACGTGGAATCGCCCGAGCGGCTGCTGGACGAAACCGCCCTCTTCCTGCACCGGGTGGTCGCCAATCTGCCAGCCGATAAGCAGCGTATGCTCGACCGGCTGCATCAGTCCGATGAAGCGCTTTACGGTCGCAAGGTGCTCATTGTGGACGACGACGTCCGCAATATCTTCGCTCTGTCGAGCGTCCTCGAACGCCGCGGCATGTCGGTTCTGACCGCGGGCACAGGACGCGAGGCGATCGCGACCATTGAATCCACCCCGGATCTGGCCATCGTTCTGATGGACATCATGATGCCGGAAATGGATGGCTATGAGACGATGCAGGTCATCCGTCAGAATTCGTCGCTGCGGCGGTTACCGATTATTGCCCTGACCGCCAAGGCGATGAAGGGAGATCGGGAAAAGTGCCTCGAGGCGGGAGCGTCAGAGTACCTGGCGAAACCTGTGAACACTGAACAGTTGTTATCAGCCCTGAGAATGTGGCTGCACCGTTAGGAATGGGCCGAGGCCGGAGAGATCGATGACGGCAGACGAGAAAGTCAACATCCTGATGGTGGACGATCAACCCGCCAAGCTCCTCAGCTATGAGGTCATTCTGGGCGAGCTTGGGGAGAATCTCATCAAAGCGACCTCCGCCCGGGAGGCCCTGAATATCCTTCTGAAAACCGACATTGCCGTCGTCCTGATGGACGTCAGCATGCCGGAGCTCGACGGCTTCGAGCTCGCCGACATGATCCGGGAACACCCGCGGTTTGGAAAAACGGCCATCATCTTCATCTCCGGCGTTCACCTCACCGACACGGACAAGATCAACGGCTACCGGCGCGGCGCTGTCGACTACATTTCGGTGCCCGTCATTCCTGAGGTGCTGCGCGCCAAGATCGGCGTTTTCGTGGAACTGCACCGCAAGACCCGCCAGCTGGAAAGGCTGAACAGCGATCTCGAGCGCCGCGTGGAAGACCGGACGGAAGAGCTGCGCCAGAGCGAAGCTCATCACCGCGAGCGCGCGGAGCTGCTGGAGCTGGCGACGGAAGCGATCGTTGTCCGCGATCTTAACGACCACATTCGCTTCTGGAATGCCGGTGCAGAGTCCCTTTATGGATGGCGCCGGGAGGATGTGATCGGCCGCAATCTGCACGAGGTGGTGCAAACGACGTTCCCGGTGCCCCGCGAGGAAGTGGAGGACACCCTCCGGACTGCGCGGTCGTGGCATGGCAATCTCATCACGCGGACCAAGGACGGCCGGGAGCTGGTGGTGGCAACCCGCAAGGTCCTGAATCGCGAAAGCAATGCGGTGCTGGAGATTCAGCGCGACATCACTTCGCAGATGCAGGCGGAGGAAGCGCTGCGCCAGGCCGAAAAGCTGGCGGCCATGGGCCGCGTCGCGGGTATCATCGCGCACGAGATCAACAACCCGCTCGAAGCCATCACCAATGCCTTCTATCTGCTGCGCAACCACCAGTCGCTCGACGAAGAAGCACGGTACTATGCGTCGCTCGCCGAGGCGGAACTGCAGAGGGCCGCGCACATCACGCGCCAGACGCTGAGCTTCTACCGCGATTCCAAGCAGCCGATCACGGTTTCCGTGCCCGAACTGCTCGACAATGTGGTCGAGCTGCAGCAGCGCCCCATCGCCCTCAATCGCATCACCCTGCAGAAGAGATACACCTCGCCTGGCGTCGTGCGCGGCTTCCCCGGCGAGCTGCGCCAGGTGTTTCTGAATCTCATCAGCAACGCGATTCAGGCCATGGCTGACGGCGGCACGCTGCGCCTGCGCGTTGCCGATGCCTCCGATCCGGAGTCGCAGCGCCGTGGCATCGTGGTTTCGGTAATCGACACCGGCGGGGGCATTCGGCCCGAGGATGCGCGGCGGCTGTTCCAGCCTTTCTTCACGACGAAGTCGGCCAAGGGAACAGGCCTGGGACTGTGGATCAGCAAAGGGATCGTGCAAAAGTACGAGGGCCGCATCGGATTCCGCAGCTGCCGCACGGCTTCGGGAGCCTGCACCTGCTTCCGCGTTTTTCTCCCGGTCAGCGGCGACATCACAGCAGGCGATTCGGCCAAAGAGCAGGAGGCCTCGCCGGGTACGCAGATCCGCGCAATCGCCTGAAGCCGCCTTCCTGCTCCCTGAACTGCCCTTAAAGGCCTGCGCCGATGTACATTGGTTGTCGGCGAATCATTGCTGTTCCCCATGGCCACAGTCACTACCGACCGTCCCGCTGCCACTCAGTCCACGCGCATGCTGTCGCTCGACGTGCTCCGCGGCATCACCATCGCGCTCATGATCATGGTGAACAACAACGGCGGCCATGCCTGGCATCCGTTCGAGCATTCCGCCTGGAACGGCTGGACGCCGACGGACGAGGTCTTTCCCACCTTTCTCTTCCTGGTTGGCGTCACCACGGTGTTTTCGATGGAGTCGCGCTTCCGGCGCGGCGACTCCGCACCCACCCAGTTCGTGCACATCATCCGCCGGTTCGTGGTGCTGTTTCTGCTCGGCCTGTTCGTCAACGGATTTCCGGAATTTCCCTGGGCGCACCTGCGCATCTACGGCGTGCTGCAAAGGATCGCGATCTGCTACCTCCTGGCGAGCCTCGTCTGGCTCGGCGTGCGCACCTCGACGCGTAAAGTCGCGTATCTCACTGCACTGGCCGTCGTTTGCCTCGCGGGCTACTGGGCGCTGATGCGCCTGGTGCCGGTGCCGGGCTACGGCGTACCGGGCCGCGATATTCCGCTGCTGGACAAAGACGCCAATCTGGTGGCCTGGCTCGACCGCCATATCTTCCCCGGCCGGCTTTACGAAGGCACGCGCGATCCCGAGGGCCTGCTGAGCGATATTCCTTCGCTGGCGACGACGATCCTCGGCATGCTCACCGCGCTGTGGCTGCGTACCGAGCGGTCGCTCAGCCGGAAATGCGCGGGACTGCTGGCGGGTGGCATCGTGGGCATTGTGCTGGGCGAACTCTGGAATCCCTGGTTCCCCATCAACAAGAAGCTCTGGACCAGTTCCTACGTGCTCTTCGCCGCCGGAGTCTCTCTGCTGGCCTGGGCCCTCTGTCTCTGGCTCACCGATATTCGCGGCTGGAGGAAAGGCTGGACGGGCTTCTGGCTGGTCCTTGGGACCAACGCCATCTTCGCCTATGTTCTTTCGGAGGTCCTCGGCGGGCTTACCTGGTTCTTCACAGTTCCAGGCGCCGCAGGTCACCGCACGGAGTTGGGGGAATCCCTGTACCAGCACATCTATGCCTTCATCCATCCCCCCGGACTGGCGTCGCTCGTCTATTCCATTCTCTTCCTGCTGGTGTGCTGGGTGCCGGTGAGCGTTCTCTATCGGAAGCGGATATTCCTGAAGCTTTAAGCGGACTCGTCTGGCTGTCAGGCCGAAAAGATCACCTTGGTAATCTCGCCGCAGCTCTTCGGTGCCAGGCTGATTTTTTTCTTCCCACGGGGCCGTCAACTCCTGCATACTGACGCCCGACTTCGACAATGGGCGAGAAGCTTCCCAAATTCGCCGACCTGATGGCCTGCGCTTTCCATGTCGTGCGTGTGCTCGACCGTGGTCCGAATTCCCGTTCTTCCGCCGCTGCCGTGCGCGACAGCCGGCGGGTGTATTCCCAGCTGCTCGAATACCGGAAGACGACGAAGATGACCCTGGCACAGGGCGCTCTGGTGCAACGGGCGCTTGATCTGATCTGGGCGCGCCTGCGCACTCTCAAGGCCAGCTAGAAATTCGCCCGGCGCGTGCAGCCGGACAGCATCCCGCACGCGCACGCTCGGGGTTCCTCAGGTCTCCCTGGTATCCTGTCATCAGTTCCATCCCCGGAGACACTATGGACATGCAAGCTTTCTATGCGGAACTGGACCGTCGCATCGCCCGATACGACCTGCTGTGTCATCCCTTCTACCAGGCGTGGAGCGAGGGAAGGCTCACCCGCGACGATCTGCGCGCCTATGCGGCGGAGTATTTCCATCCGGTCAACGGCTTCCCCTGCTGCCTGCGCACGCTGGCCGGCCGCCTCAACGAGGGCCACACGCGCAGCGCTGTACTGGCAAACCTCGCCGACGAAGAGGGCCGCGATTCTCAGAGTGGCGGCGGAACGCCGCATCCGGAGCTTTGGCTGGATTTCGCCGAGGGCATGGGCGCGGATCGCGCGGCGGTCCGCCAGTCGTCCTGCTGCTCCGCAGTCACGCAACTGACGGATCATTACGAGGCGGCCGCAGCCACGGGCACAATCGAAGAAGCGCTCGGGGCGTTTTATGCCTTCGAGTCGCAGGTCCCCCGTGTCGCCCGGGAAAAGGCTCGCGGGCTGCGCGAGAGGTACGCGGCGGACGAGAAGACCTGCGGTTACTTCACGCTGCATGCCACGGCAGACGTGTACCACGCCAACGTGTGGCGGGAGCTTCTCGCAAAACAGGTTGCAGCGAGCCCGGAGAGGGCGACCGCAGCTCTGGATGCGGCGGAAGCCGCGGCAAAGGCGCTGTGGACTGCTCTCGACGGCATCGAAGCCGAACGCCTGCAGCGTGCCGCTTAGACCCTGACCCCGGCAGCCCGTCTCGTCCGATGGGCTGCGCTGGGCGTCGCACCGGCGCGGTGGCGGCGGAAACCGGATAAACTTCTCCCTGAGATGGGGCGATTCCGAAATTTTGAAATTGCGGTGTTCCGGCGCATTCGGCGTGAGCCGCCGGCCGGCTTCGCGCATCGCGGAGCGTTCTGGCTCTTTCTCGCCTATTTTGCGTTCTCGATTCCCGGCTGGCTGCCAGGAGAGGCAGGGCGGCTCTTCCGGGGAGTGGCGAGCCTGGACTTTTTCCTGCTGATCCTGCTCTGCATTCCGCTCCTGTGGCGATACGTCTTTGGGCGCCTGCTGTGGAAGGTCCGCAACCGTCTGATTGTGACGTATCTGCTGATGGGGCTGACGCCGGTCGTGCTTTTTGTGACGCTGGCGCTGCTGCTGCTCTACGTCTTTTCCGGTCAGTTCGCTATCTTCGCCGCCAGCAGCGTGGTCGGCCAGGAGCTTACGCATATCGCGTCGAAGAACAGTACGTTCGCGATGCACATCGCGCATCTGCTCGACGAGCATCCGGACATACGCGGACTGAGTTTGCCGGAAGCCGGCACCGAACCGTCAGAGCACCAGTTTGCCGGCCTGACCGTGGCGGCCTTCCACGATGACAAGCCGATCGGACTGCTGCCCGCCTCCATCGAATCGCACGACGTACCATGGGTGCCCAAATGGCTGCCGAACGACTTCAGCAGTATCGTGATCGACCACGGCCAGCTCTGGCTGCGGGCCGCCAATCGCCAGGTGCTGAACGGCCATACGACGGTGGTGATTACCAGCGTTCCCCTGGGCCAGGAGAACGTAGCCGCCATTGCCTGGCAGCTGGGCCGCGTCAGCATTTATCCCGGCGTGAATATCGATGACGATCAAAGTCCGCGCCCTGCTCGGCAAGCGCACACCAGCTTCGATTTCCGAAACCCGGACAGCTCCGGCACCAATGTGCAGATCGACGGCGAAGACATCGAAACGACGCGCAAACACTCGATCACCAGCGGCGAGCTGCCCCCGTCAGCACATTTTTACGACGTGCCGGTGGGCTTTCTGGCGCCACTCGAAACGGTCGACTGGAGCACCGGAAAAGCGGACGAGGACGTCTACGCCTACGTCACGTCGCGCCCCACTCTGCTGTACAGGCGTCTCTTTTTCTCTTCGGTGGACATCGGCGTTTACGTCCGCGATGCCCTGATCGCCATTGCCATTGCCTTTGGCGTGCTGGAGCTGCTGGCGTTCCTCGCGGCGGTTCGCCTCAACCAGACCATTACGCGTTCCGTCCACGCGCTGTATGAAGCCACGCTGGCCATCGACGGCGGCAATCTGGAGCACCGCATCAAGGTCAAGCGCCGCGATCAGCTGGGCGCGCTGGCGCGATCGTTCAACTCCATGGCCGCATCGCTGGAGCGCCTGCTCGCCGAGCAGCGCGAAAAGGAGCGCCTGCAGAACGAGCTGGCCATCGCCCAGGAAGTCCAGGCCAATCTCTTCCCGCACGGGCGCATTGCCTTGCCCATGCTGGAGCTGCACGGCGTATGCCTGCCGGCGCGCACCGTCAGCGGCGACTATTACGATTTCCTGCTCTTCGGCGAGACGGGCCTTGGCATCGCGCTGGGCGACATCAGCGGCAAGGGCATCTCCGCCGCCCTGCTGATGGCCACGCTGCACTCGGCCGTCCGCGCGTATCGTTTCGCCGGAGAGGAGCTGGTGGTTGCGGGCACGACCGCGCTCATGAATCCGCGCACACGCCGCAGCGGCGAGCAGGAAATCGAATGCAGCGAGCTGTTCGAGGAGCCGGCCAAAATCCTCGCGCTGCTGAATCGCCACCTCTACCGCAGCACGCAACCGGAAAAGTACGCCACGCTCTTCCTGTCGCACTACGACGGGCTCACGCAACGGCTGGTCTATTCCAACGGCGGCCATTTGCCGCCCCTCCTGCTGCGCGCTAACGACACCGTGACGCGCCTCGATCGCGGAGGATGCGTGGTGGGCCTGCTGGACGTGCTGAGCTGGGATCAGGGCACCGTCCACCTCGGACCCGGCGACATTCTTATCGCCTACAGCGACGGCGTCACCGAGCCCGAGAACGAGTTTGGAGAATTCGGAGAAGAGCGGCTGCTCGAGGTGGTGCGGCAGCATCGCCACCTCAGCCTCGAAGCCATCTCCGACCGGGTGATCCAGACCCTGCGCTCGTGGATCGGCGGCCAGGAGCAGCCCGACGACGTGACGCTGGTGCTCGCGCGCCAGCGCTGAGCGAAGACCGTTCTCTCCTGAACGCGATTAGTGCCGCGAATTCGCGTGCAGCGCCGCTTCCATCGCTGCGTGGATGCTGCGCACGTCTTCTTCCGTCACCTGGAAGCGCATGTTCTCGCCGGCGTGCGAAGCGATGCGCACGCGCGGGTTGCCGTTGTGGAGGGCGTTGGGTACTTTGCTGTTGAGAGAAGTGTGCACGTCGCGGATGCCCGTCTTTTCGACCAGCTTCCGCACGTTGCGCTCACGAATGCCGCCGCCGGCCATGATGCGGATGCGATCGCCGGCCTGCTCGCGCAGCTCGCCGATGCGGGTCATGCCGTGAATCGCGTCAGCCTCGCCGCCGGAGGTCAGCACGCGGCTCGCACCGGTCGCAATCACGTCTTCGAGCGCGCGCTCCATCTCGGCGACGTAATCGAAGGCGCGATGAAAGGTCACCTGCAACGGATGCGCGATCTTCACGAGCTGGCGCGTCCGCTCCACGTCGACGCGGCCATCGGCAGTGAGCAGGCCCAGGGCAACGCCGTTCGCGCCGATCGCCTTCGCGTCGCGAATATCGTCGCGCATCACCTCGAAATCATGATCGCTGTACACGAAATCGCCGCA
>DATJTG010000040.1:0-11679 GCA_035503555.1 Acidobacteriaceae bacterium
CGGCGCGGCCGATGGGCAGCGGGCTCACGCCAAACTCGAATGCACGCGCCCGTTCCCGGCCGAGCCACGGCGGTGCGGTGCGGGCGCAATTCTCTTCCCACAGCGTGACCCAGGGAAACTGAGAACGCCGGAAGACGTAGCCGAAGGCAAGCTGCTGCTCGCGGTTGACCGCGCAGACGAAGGCGTTCTCGCGATTCGGATCGATCTGAATGCCGGCGACGAATCCGAGGCCGGACTTCTGGCAGGGGCGCTGCAAATCGAGCGAACCGCCGTTGACGCCGGGTGCAGAAGGCCAGGTGAATTCCGCGTTTGAGGCGAGGGCGGAGCGGGCTTCATAATCGCCGGGGTCGGTGATGCCGCGCTCGCCGGGCAGCGAGACAATGCAACTCGCCGGATCGAGGAACGGCGGACCGAGCACCGCGTGCTGCTGCCACTGGATGAACTGATCCGTTGCGCGGAGATTGCAAACGGATTCGCGGACGCGAACCACGGATTCGCCGGGACGCAGAACGATCTCGCGCGTGAAGTTCAGGCCGAAGGCAGGCAGGCGTACGGAAAAGCGCAGGCGGCCCTCGTCCCGGCCGGACCGAGCAGTCGCCGTCCACGAGCGCACGCTGGCTTCGCCATGAAGGGTCACGCCCGCGGCGGCCTCTTCCTCTGAAGGCATGCCGAAGACACCGAGGCAGACGCTGTGTCCGGCGATGCCGCTGAGCAGCTTTCCGACGGCCGCGGGGCCGAATTCCGATTCATCGTGCGCGGGGCGAAAACGCGTGGGATCGCGGGAATTCCATTGCGGAATCCAAAACGGATTGAGCGCAGGAACATCGGCAGCATGGAAATCGGCGATGTGCCCGCCGCCGGTCAGGTGCGTGAGCTCGACCACGCCATTGCTCAGCGTGCAGGCGGGGCGGCCGTGCCAGCGAGTGCGCCGGGCTTCGACGGCGAGTAAGCTCATCAGCGACCATTATGCGCCGCACACAATTCCTGCTCGGCGTATGGTGGAACGGTTGCGGCGGTTGACACGCCGTCGCGGCAGACCGTATACCGGGGAAGTTTTCTACGATGGCGATGGACATTGAAATAATCGCGGATGACGGGAATCTCTGCGGCGAGGGCCCCCTGTGGGACGAGCGCGAACAGGCGCTCTACTGGACCGACATTACGGGGCGGAAGTTCTTCCGCTATCTGTGGCACGAGCGGCGGCACGAGCGACTCAGCGACGACTTCCAAGTGGGTGGATTCAGCCGCCAGCAAGACGGCGGATTCGTGGTGACGAACAGCGACGGCATCTGGCTGTGGAGCCCGAACCAGGAGCCACTGCTGCTGGCCACGAAAGCCGACGGGCAGGAATGCGTGGTGAACGACTGCGCGGCCGATCCCGAGGGCCGCGTCTACTCGGGATCGTGGCATCTGGATGACGCCGGGATCTCGGCGCCGAGTTTCCTGTTTCGCGTGGATCGGGACGGGACCATGCACATCGCTGACGACGGCATCTGCTTCTCGAATGGGCTGGCGTTTTCGCCCGACGCCTCGACAATGTATTTCGCTGACACGGTGGCGGGCGTGATCTACGCGTACGACTGGCGTCGCAACGACGGTGCGCTGCGGAACCGGCGCGTGTTCGTCCGCATCGATCGGAGCGATGGAATTCCCGACGGCCTGAGCGTAGACGCCGAGGGCTACGTGTGGTGCGCGCACTGGTTCGGCGGCCGCGTGTCGCGGTTCGATCCCGATGGAAAACTGGAGCGCTGCCTGCGATTTCCGGCGAATCAAACTTCGTCGGTGGCGTTTGGAGGGCCCGACCTGGATGAGATGTATGTGACCTCGGCGGCGCAGAGCAATGCGACCTCGCTCGCCCCGAAGGGATACGATCCGGCAGGACTGTTTTTGGGCGGCCCGCTGTACAGGTTGCGCATGGGGATTCGAGGGCAACTGAAATACCGCTCGAAGATTGCGCCGGCGAGCACGCAGGGCGGGATTCGATGAGAGAGACGTGGCGTTGGTTCGGGCCTGAGGATCCGGTCCCCCTGCAATATGCAAGACAGGCGGGCGCGAGCGGGATTGTCACCGCTCTGCATCATCTTTACCGCGGCGAGGCGTGGCCGCTGGAAGAGCTGCAAAAGCGCACCGCCGCGATTGCCGCCGCGGGCATGGAGTGGAGCGTGGTGGAGAGCATCCCCATGCACAACTCCATCAAGCTGCGGACGGGAGAATATCGAAAGGCCATCGGCGCGTGGAAGGATTCGCTGGCCGCGATTGCAAAGGTCGGCGTGAAGATTGTCGCGTACAACTTCATGCCGGTGGTGGACTGGGTCCGCACCGACATCGCGTGGCCGCTGCCGTCAACCGGCTACGCGGTGCGCTTCGATGCGATCGACCACGCCGCCTACGACCTGTTCATGCTGAAGCGGCGCAACGCCGAGGCGGGATACACGCCGGAGCGCCTGGAAGCCGCGCGAACCCGCTTCGCTCAGATGACCGAGGCGCAAAAGGATCGGCTCGAAAAAAATCTGATCGCGGGGCTTTCCGCGTCGGAGTCCTCGTACGATCGCGAATCGATGCGGGCGGCGATTGCGGCCTACGACGGTATGACCGCGGAGGACCTGCGAGCGCATCTGATCGAGTTTCTGCGCGAGGTAACGCCGGTGGCGGAAGAACTGGGCCTTGTGCTGGCCATCCATCCTGACGATCCGCCGTTTTCGCTCTATGGATTGCCGCGCGTGGTTTCGACGGCGAGCGATCTGCGGGCGATTCTTGCCGGCTACGATGCGCCGGCCAACGGGCTCACGTTTTGCGTCGGCTCTCTGGGATCGCGCGGAGACAACGATCTGGTTGCGATGGCGCGGGAGTTCGGGCCGCGCATTCACTTTCTGCATTTGCGCCAGGTGCAGCGCGAGGCCGACGGATCGTTCTTCGAAGCAGAGCACCTGTCGGGCAGCTCGGACATGGTGGGCATCGTTCGCGTGATGCTCGAAGAGGAGCGGCGGCGCGCTGCCGGGGGACGAAGCGACGGGGAGATTCCCATGCGGCCGGACCACGGGCACCAGCTCGGCGACGATATTGGGAAGCCGGGAAACGCGGGCTACTCGTTTGTCGGACGGCTGAAAGGACTGGCGGAACTGCGCGGCGCGATTCGGGCGTTGCAGCATGCGGCGCCCGAGCTGCGCGCCGCGGGAGACGGGCGGGGGAATTCGTAATGGTTATCGATACAAAAGAATTTGCCGGGAAGGCCGCGCTGGTTACCGGCACGACGGGCATCGGGCGCGCGATTGCACTGCGCCTGGCAGCGGGCGGCGCGCAGGCAACGGCGCTGGGCATTGACGAGGCGGGGAATCGGGAGCTGGCCGCGCTCGCCAAAGCTCAGGGCCTGACGGTGATCGCGGAGCGATGCGATGTGGCCGACGCTCAGGCCGTCCAGGCAGCGGTCGAACGAGCGACTCAGCGGATGGGCGGCATCGACATTCTCGTCAATGCCGCAGCCATTCATCCGTTCGGCGACGTGGTGGAGACGCAGCCGGAAACCTGGAATCGCTGCATGGCGATCAACCTGGGCAGCGTTTACCTCCTGGCGCACGCGGTGATTCCGGAGATGCGCAAGCGCGGCGGCGGATGCATTCTCAATCTCGCGTCGGTGCAGGGATACGCATGCCAGAAAGGCGTCGCGGCGTATGCAGCGTCGAAGGGTGCGATCCACAGCCTGACGCGGGCCATGGCGCTCGATCACGCGAAGGACAACATCCGCGTGAACTCCATCAGCCCCGGTTCGGTGCGAACGCCGATGCTGGCGACCTCGGCCGCGCACTTCTCGCCGGGGATGCCAACGGACGAAGTGTTTGCGCGCTTCGGCGCAGCGCATCCTCTCGGTCGCATCGGCACGCCGGAAGAGATCGCGGAGCTGGCGGCCTTCCTCGCGTCGGAACGGGGCGGATTCTGCACGGGCAGCGATTTCGTAGCCGACGGCGGATTGCTGGCGGGGATTGGCGTGAGCTAAGGGAAGGCGCCGCCCGCGGGCGGGACGAGCCAGCCAATCTGACCGGCCTCGGCATAGCGAATCTGACTGTTTTTCCCTGTTTCGCAACCAACCTGCTTTCGTATATAAACAAATCGTTCATATTTCGGGCTTGCAGGTAGGACATGCACATTTCCACGGTAGTCGACACGACGCCGGGCGGCGCGAAAGCCCAATCGCCGATGTACGTTTTGTTCCTCGCTGTCGTGGCGGCGATTTCCGGGTTTCTCTTCGGATTCGACACGGCGGTCATCAACGGGGTGCTGCTCTTTCTGCAGCGTGAGTTCGCGCTCTCCACCGTACAGACAGAAGTGGCGGCGAGCGCGCTCCTGCTCGGCTGCCTGTTCGGCGCGGCGGGGGCGAGCCTCATCGGCGACCGCTTCGGACGGCGCACTTCCCTGCTGATCGCGGCCTTTCTGTTTGCGGCGTCCACGCTGGTCGCGGCGCTGGCGCATTCGGTTGAGGTGTTTGCGCTGGGCCGGCTGGCGGGCGGCCTGGCCATCGGGCTCTCGTCGGTGCTGACGCCGGTGTACATCGCGGAAGTCGCGCCGGCGCGCAGTCGCGGACGGCTCGTGTCGATGAACCAGCTTGCGATCGTCGTGGGAATCCTGGTGGCGTACGTGGTGGGCTGGGGACTGGCCGGCCTGGGCACGGCAAGCTGGCGCTGGATGCTCGGCGTGGCAGCGCTGCCCGCGATCGGGTTCTTCCTGGGATTGCTGTTTATTCCGGAAAGCCCGCGCTGGCTGATCAGCCACGGGCAACGCGAAAAAGGGCACCGCGTGCTGGCGCGCATTTACGGCGTGCTGCAGGCCGATGTGGAAGTGAAGGCCGTGGAAGAGGCCGCGTCGGGCGAAGAGGGTTCGTGGCGTGAGGTGTTTTCGCGGGCGATGCGCCGGCCGCTGGTGATCGCGCTGGGCCTGGCGATTCTGTGCCAGATTACCGGCATCAACACCGTGCTTTATTACGGATCGATCCTTATCACCCAGCACTTCAGCGGGCAGACGGCGGGAACGGCGCTGATGGCCAACGTCATCATCGGCACCACGAATCTGGTGTGCACGCTGATTGCGCTCTACTGCCTCGACCGCTGGGGACGGCGAACGATGCTGCTGACGGCCTCCGCGGGGATGACGGTCGCGCTCGTGCTCTTTGTCGTCACGTATCGCATTCCCGGCATTTCGCCGCTGGTGGTGCTGGCGTGCATCCTGGGCTACACAGGATTTTTCGCGTTTGCGATGGGGCCGATTCCGTGGGTGGTGATCTCGGAGATCTTCCCGACCAAGATTCGCGGGCGCGCTGCGTCGATTGCGACATCAACTCTCTGGACGGGAACCCTGGTGGTGACGCTGACGTTTCTTTCGCTCATTCGCGCGCTGGGCGTTGGCGGAACGTTTGGTATCTACGCGGCGCTGTCGGCAGTGGCCTTCGTGTTTATCTGGAAGATGGTGCCGGAAACGCGAGGCAAGACGCTGGAGCAAATCCAGCACGAGTGGGAAGCCTGAGGATTTCCCCCGTGCAGGATCGGGCGCCCAGACCCGATCGCGAAGCTGGGCGCCGGGGCAATATCTGGACGATGTGGCATATTTCGATCATTTTTGATGTTCTTTTATGCCGAAAACGAACATTTGTCTGGTATCATTGCGCTTCGGACTGAAGCACCGCTTCCATGGCCAACCTCAAGCGAATTTCCCGAAAGCGTAGTTTCCGCAGCCTGATTCCGGCGGCGTTTTGCACCGTCGCGACGCGCGAGGGCGCCCGCGTCGCGGGAGGATCGCGGTGAGAATCCTGGCTGTCGATCTCGGTGGCAGCCACGCTGCGTGCGCACTGGTGGTGGACCAGACGATCGTCGCGCGGGATGAGATCACCTTTCGCGACGGAGTGGCGCTCGGCGCGATTCTGCCGGAACTCGCGGCCGCGCTGCGGCGTCTGAATGGCGAGCGCAACGCGCAGGGCGTGGGTTTTGGCTTTTGCGGACTCGTGGATGCCCGCAACACGCGAGTCTCGTCGACCAACGGAAAATTTGAGGATGCAGTGAACCTCGACCTCAGAGCCTGGGCCCAAAGCGAGCTCGGCCTGTCGCTGCGCCTCGAGAACGATGCGCGCCTGGCGCTGCTGGGCGAGTGCTCGGCGGGCGCGGCCCAGGGCGAAACCGATGTGGTGATGTTCACGCTGGGCACGGGTATCGGCGGCGTCGCCATGATCGACGGCCGGCCGCTCCAGGGCAAGCACGGGCAGGCCGGCGTTCTGGGCGGCCACGTTCCGGTGAAGTTCAACGGCCGCAAATGCACCTGCGGCGCGATCGGATGCGCGGAGTCGGAAGCGTCAGGCTGGGCTCTGCCGCTGGTGTGCGCGGAGTGGCCCGGCTTTGGTGAGAGCGAGCTGCGCGGGCAGGAGATCAATTTTGAGAATGTCTTTGCCTGCGCGGCGGCCGGCGATCGCGTCGCTCGGGAAGTGCAGCTGCATTGCCTGACGGTGTGGGGCGCCGCGGCGGTGGCGGCGGTGCACGCGTTCGATCCTGAGGTGCTGCTGTATGGCGGCGGCGTGATGAAGAGCGGCGAGGTGATTCTGCCGTTCATCCAGGACTATGTGAATCGCTACGCGTGGACGCCGTGGGGCAAGCCCGCGGTGCGGGCGGCGCGGCTGGGCAACGACGCAGCGCTGCTGGGGGTGATTCCTCTGTTTCAGCAGGAGAGCGGCTTTGTACGATAGGTTTCCATGCGTGGAGGCGGGCAGCGCCGAAGAGTGCCTGACCGGCTGGGCGCAGATCGGCGCGCATCTGCGCGACCGCATCGGAGCGCGCGGCAAGCTGGTGGTGGAGTGCTATCCGGGCGTCAATCTCGCGGAAGTAAAGCGCGGGCTGCAACAGGCGCTGCCGGAAGCGCGGTTCATCGACGCGACTGAATTGCTGCGCCCCCAGGAAGAAATCACCGCGATGGTCGAGCCGGTGCTGGGGGACGATCCGGTGTTCGGCCGGATGAACGCGATCGAGATCGAAGATTTCTTCGCTGCTGCGAAGCTCTCTGAGGCGCAGAAGCAATGCGCGCAAGGGGACGCGGCGCTGGTCATCCTGGGCACGGGAGCTTCGCTGGTTTGTCCGGCGCCGGATGTGCTGGTGTACGCCGACATGGCGCGCTGGGAACTGCAGATGCGGCAGCGGCGCAATGAGATCGGCAACCTCGGCGCGAACAACCGGGAAGACACGGCGGCGCAGAAGTACAAGCGATCGTTCTTTGTCGACTGGCGTTCCGCGGACCGCCTGAAGATGCGCGTGTTCGACCGCATCGACGTGCTGCTCGATACGAATGTGCCGGAGAAGCCCAGGGCGATCAGCGGCGAGGTGTTCCGGCGCAGTTTGCGTGCGGTGGCGCGGCGTCCGTTCCGCGTGGTTCCCTTTTTCGATCCGGGGCCGTGGGGCGGCCACTGGATGGAGCGCGTCTGCGGCGTTCCGGCCGGCGATGCGCCGAATCACGCGTGGTGCTTCGACTGCGTTCCGGAAGAGAACAGCCTGCTGCTGGCCTTCGGCGAGGAGCGCATCGAGATTCCGTCGATCGACCTTGTGCTCGCGCATCCGCAGGAACTGCTGGGCCAGGGCATCGTCGCTCGCTTTGGCGCGGAGTTTCCGATTCGTTTCGACTTCCTCGACACGGTCGGCGGCGGGAATCTGTCGCTCCAGGTGCATCCGCTGACGTCGTTTATTTGCGAACACTTCGGGATGGATTACACGCAGGACGAGAGCTACTACATGCTCGACGCGGAGCCGGATGCGTGCGTGTATCTCGGGCTGAAGGATGGCGTGGACAAGCAGGCGATGATCCGCGATCTCCACCGGGCGCAGGAAGAGGATTTCGATTTTCCCGCGGAGCAGTACGTCAATCGCTTCCCGGCGAAGAAGCACGACCACTTTCTCATTCCCGCGGGCACGGTGCACTGCTCGGGCAAAAACAGCATGGTGCTCGAGATCAGCGCCACGCCCTACATCTTCACCTTCAAGCTGTGGGACTGGGGACGCGTGGGGCTGGACGGGCGGCCGCGGCCGATTCACCTGGCGCACGGTGAAGCGAACATCCAGTGGAATCGCACGACGGAATGGGTGCGGAAATCGCTCATCAATCGCGTGGAGCCGATGGCGAGCGGCGAGGGCTGGCGCGAAGAGCGCACCGGCCTGCACGAGCTGGAATTCATTGAGACGCGGCGCCACTGGTTCACTGGTACCGTGCCGCACGATACGAACGGCACGGTGCACGTTCTGAATCTGATTGAGGGCGATGCGGCGGTCGTGGAGAGCCCGACGAATGCGTTCGCGCCCTTCGTCATCCACTACGCGGAGACGTTCATCGTGCCGGCGTCGGTGGGCCAGTACACCATCCGGCCATGCACGCCGAACCCCGCGAAAGAGCTGGGGACGATCCAGGCGCGCGTGCGCGTTTAGCAGATCTTAGCTATCCCAGATGACCGTCCAGGCCGTTGCGGCGGGTTCGACGCTGATCTTCCCCGGCGCGAGTGTGCGCGAGGCCGCGCCTTCGACGCGCGTGAACGCGGCGCCTGCATCGAGTTTCGCCGGTATCTCCACGGATTGCGGCGCGGTTGCTGCCGATTCGCGACTGAAGCGCACTCTCCAGCCCCGGCTGCCCGAAGGCTCGGCCGATAAGGCGATACGCCCGAAGCGCGTCGGCGAGCCTGCCAGCGAGAATGGCTTACGCTCGCGGAGATCCGCCGGCTGCACGCCTTCGAGCACGCGTAGCGTCTCGCCGTCTTCGAGCACGAGCCGATGGCGCAGATAGCGAATGCATTCGGCGCTCGCCCAGTTGTGCGGCATGTCGCCCCACAGGTCGCCGACGAGCGCGGTCTGCAGCGGCTGCTCTTCGCGCCAGGCATGCAGCGGGGAGGCGTGATTCAGATAGCCGGCGAAGGTGCGGTGCGCCCAGTCGTGCATGCCCGCCCAGAGGTAGACTTCCGCGACGAACGCCGCGTTGTAGTTCCACACGCCCTCGTGATGCAGCCACCCAGTCTCGGCGGGGATATCCTCCTGCGTGCAGGCCTGCATCAGCGCGATGTGCCCGCGGACGACGGGATCGTCTTTCGCGAACACGTCGCCGGGAAAGATGGTGTGCGAAAGCGCCCACTGCGCGCTCTGCGGGCGCGGACGATTCCACGGGTCGGCGTGCATCTGCGGATCGTCGCGCATGAGCATGGGCAGATACGTGAACCCGCGCCGATCCTGAACCATTTCTGCGCGCGCAGCCACGTCGAAGGCGGAGCGCAGCTCGCGGTAGAAGCTGTCGGCGCGAGCCAGGTCTGCGATCTGCAGCTTCTGGTTAGCGCGGGCGACGGCACGCAGGCCAGCCAGCGTCCACAGCGTGTTGGTGAAGTCGTAGCAGACGCCGCCGATGCCGCCGTCGGGAAAGCCTGGCGCGAGCAGGCCGTATCGGCCGTTGGGCGAGTCGCCTTTGCGGGCGTCGTCCCGCAGCTGAATGAGGAAGTCGATAGCGTGGCCGACGTTGGGCGCGAGCTGATGGAGCAGCGACCAATCCTGCTTCAGCTCGCACGCGCGCACCAGCGTGAACATGGCGATGGCCGTGTCCTTCCAGTGCTCCTTGCCGCCGGAGGCGATGATCTGGCCCGTCGGTACCTGCTGGTTCCACTCGGAGAGCAGCCCCTGATCGGCTGCGTCGTCGAAGCCCAGATAGCGCGCCGCTTCGAGGATAAAATTCCCATCGACGATCCAAAGCCCGCGATAAACCGTGGGGCCAACCTCGAAGACGAGGCGGCCGTTCTTCACTTCCCTTGCCTGCTGAATGTTGCGCGCGCAGGCGGTCAGGAAATCGCCCTGCGTGCCAGGCACGGTCCACGCAACCGGGGCGCTGAACGCCTGCCACTGCTTCCACCAGGCGCGCACTTCGGAGAGCAATTCGTCGGGCGTGGCAGATGTGTCGAGGCTGCCGGTGCTTCCCGCTTGCGGAAAGCGGAAGAGAAAGCGTAGCGGGCGCGTTGGGCTCGCGGTGCCGTGCTCGAGCGTGAGGCGATAGCCGCCCTCCTCCAGCAGCCACGAGACATCGGTAGCTCGATTGTCCTGAGGAATCGCGACCATCCAGAGCGAAGTTTCTGCTCCGCGCAGCACGCTGGTGATGCCGGAAGGCGTCGGCTTCCACTGGAATTTGTCGCAGGAACGGATACGAATGAGCGGCGTCGCCGTCACGTCGCGATCGCGGGCGCGGATCTCCATCAGCACGTTGTCGACGCGGCCTTCGCTCTCCCGGCGCGTGCAGAAGGCAATCAGCTCGATCGTCGCCGTGGGCCGCTCGAGGCGCGTGTGGACGATCGGAACGTCAGGGGCTTCCATCGTTTGCTCCACCCACGCATCGCGCCCCATGCCGGAGAGCGTGAATTCGACGATCGTGCCGAACTGATGGATGGCGGCGAACTGATCGTGCGGAAAATCATACAGAAGCTCGCCCCACTTGCCGACGAGCGTCTTCGCCGGATCGTCGGGGAAGCAAATCGTCGACTGATAATCCGTGGGAGCGTAGCGAAAATCGACTTCTGTATTGAAAGAACCCGCGCGTTCGCCGGTCGGCGCCGCTGCCTTTGCTGCCTGCGCTGCAACCGTTGGCAATTCGAGACCGGAGACGAGAGCAGCGGCAGCGCTGCCAGTGAGAAACGTGCGGCGATCGATGGGCTTCATGCGGTCTTCAGGGCTCCAGGGAGTTCCACAACGAGGCGACGCGGGCAGGCTCCGATACCCATTGCAGGCGATCGGGATCGGCTTCGAACTGACGGTAGATGGGCACACCCGGTTGAACGCCGAGCTCCGGATAGTGGCGCGCGCCGCGCACGATCAGTTGCGAAGTTTCGTAGCGCGGATTGGCCTGCCACGCAATGCGCCCGTCTTGCCACACCGGAAACCAGGCGAGGCCGCCGTGGGCGCGAACTTCGTCGTAGACGAATCCATACTGACGTTCGCAGAGCGCTCCAAAGACCATGCGCTCTGATTCGCCGGCGTTGATCACCGCATGCGCCCAACCGGGCGGCGCGACGACATGATCGCCAGGTCCAGCTTCGACCGCGATGCATCGGCCGGGACGGTCACCGGCGGATTGTTGCGCATAGATGATGGCGCGGCCTTCCCAGATTTCGAATAGCTCGGGCGTCGACCAGCCGCAGTGCGGCGCGATGGCGTGCACGTGTCCCTGGCTGCGCACGGGCTCATCGCCAAGGCGGCCGCTGGCATAGACCACGGCGCCGAAGAGCAGGTAGCGGCGCTCGAGTTCGGGCCGGTCGCGGTTCTTGCCCACATCCATCGCGATGCCGTACACGGGATCGGGCCCGCGGCACTCGGGATCGCGCAGGCTTTTGCGGATGGCATCGAGACGGCGCAGCTCCGGCGCGGGGCCGAAGACGCCGGCGCCGTAACGGAAGCCGAGGCTGTCAGATTCGAGACGGATATCGAAACCGGGATCGAAGCGCGCCGTGGTCACCAGATCACTCTCCGGAGACGAAGACCGGTTGCCCATCGCGTTCCATCAGGCGAGCGCCGAAGCCGCGCTCGGCAATGGTTCCGTAGTCGTAGCCGGCATCGCTTCCCCAGCAGGCCCAGAACACCAGCGGCACATTGCCGGTGTTGGCGACGCGATGCGCGTGCTCTCCGCGGATGTAGTGCAGGCTTCCCGGCG
>DATJTG010000041.1:0-2708 GCA_035503555.1 Acidobacteriaceae bacterium
CTCGACTGCTCCGTCCCGGCGGAAGCCTGCGGCCTGGGCCTGGCGCCAACCGCTTCCACGACCGCGATGCTGGCGCTTGGCGATGCTCTCGCCATCGCCGTCTCCCTGCGCAAAGGATTTCGCGCCGAGGACTTCGCCGCCCTGCACCCCGGCGGCAAACTCGGAAAACGGCTGGCCACCGTCCGCCAGCTCATGCACGCCGGTGATGCGATCCCCTCCGTGGCCATCGCCACCCCCATGAAGGACGTGATCTACGAGATGTCGCGCAAGAAGCTCGGCATGACCGCGGTGGAGAGGGAAGGACGCCTGGCCGGCATCGTCAGCGACGGCGATCTGCGCCGCCTGCTCGAGCGCGATGGCCCGGATGGCCTGCGCAAAACCGCCGGCGATGTGATGAACCCCAATCCGAAGACGATCTCGGGTGAGGAACTCGCCGCGCGGGCCCTCCACACCATGGAAGAGCAGAAGATCACCTCTCTCATCGTCGTCGACGCCGCGGGACGGATCGAAGGCGTAATCCACCTGCACGACCTGTGGGGAACCGAGCTGATTTGATCGAAGTGCCGAAGTTGTGGAGCAAATCGCCCGCCTCCTGCGTCTTATCGGTGTAGGATCGTCACCATGCGGCGGGTATTTCCAGTCGCGGCTCTTGGTCTGCTGCTCACCCTGGTTCCTGCAGCCTTCGCGCAGCACGGCGGGGGAGGCCACTCCGGTGGCGGCCATGTCGGCGGTTTCTCCGGCTTTCGCGGCGGCTTTTCCGGCGGAGGCTTTCGCGGCGGATTCTCCGCTCCGCGCTCCTTCAGCGGCTTCTCCGGCTATGCCTCGCGCGGCTTCCGCGCAGCTCCGCGGATGACCTGGTCCGCTCCTCGTTACGGCGCATATTCGGCATATCGTCCCGCGTATGGCGGCAACAGCCGTGGCTGGGACGGTCGCGGCCGCTATCGCGCTCCCTATCGAGGCTATGGATATGGCGGCTACGGTTATCCCTACGGATACGTCAATTCGTGGGAGCTGCTGCCGTGGGACGTGGGGTATCCGGATTTCACCGGCTATGGCGATGACGAAGGCGGCCAGACGCAGCAGGCTCAGCCGTCCGATCAGGCCCAGCAGCCGCCGCCGGACTATGACTACGCGGCTCCTCCCGGCGAAGGCTATCGCGGAGATTATGCCCCTCCGCCTTACGAGCCGCAACCAGCGTCATCCACCCCTCTGGGGCGCGAGCCGCAGCTGACGCTGATCTTCAGGGACGGCCACACGGAGGCCATCCGGAACTATGTGCTCACGCCCAGCGACGTCGTTGTCATGGATGATGCCGCCACCGGCCGCGAGCCGCGCATTCCACTCTCCGACCTCAACGTGCCCGCCACCGAACAGGCTGCGCAGCAGGCTGGCCTGGACTTCACGCCGCCCGCATCATAAGCCGTCGCTCAGTTCAATCAGGATGCAGCACCGGCAGATAAGCCTCGTAAACTCCCTCGAAGACTGCGTCCCAGGAGGCGGAAAGCGCATAGTTCCGCGCATGGGCCCGCATCTGGCCGTGCAGCGCCGGATCGCCGACAATCCGCAGGATGGCCGCCGAAAAATCCCCGTCCTCTGCGACGAATCCGCTGCATCCATCGCGGACGAGCGACTTCGGGCCGCCATCCGGAGTCACCACCGCGGGAACTCCCGACGCCAGCGCTTCCAGAACCACGTTGCCGAAGGTGTCGGTATGCGAGGGGAAGACGAAGACGTCCATGCGGGCATAAGCGCGGGCCAGCGCTTCTCCGCGCAGCACACCGGTAAACTCGGCGCGCGGCAGATGCTCGCGCAGCCACGCTTCCTCGCCGCCCTGGCCCACGATAAGAAAGCGGAAGTTGCGCACGCCCCGTGCTTCCAGCTCCTGCTGCACGCGCGCCAGAAGCGCAATATTTTTTTCCACGCTCATGCGGCCCACAAAGCCGAGGAGAAAATCCCCGTCTGAAGCATCGCGATCGCGGCGCGCCGGCGAAAAAAGCTGCGCATCGATGCCGCGCTGCATCAGGTGGCACGGCCGCCCGGTGCGCGCTTCCAGCAGGCGGCACAGATCCGGGTTGGGCGCAAAGAGCACCCGAGCGTGCCGATAGAACCACGCGATCATGGCCAGCATCAGCTCCTCGATCCGCTTCGCTCCGGACTCAGCCTGCGGCTGTGGGAGGCGATCGAACAGCCAGCGCGATCGCATCGCCGCATACTCATGCACATTGGTGTGCCACGAGGCGGCCAGCGGCACGCGGTAGTGCGACGCCAGCAGCGCGCCCAGCATGCCCAGCTCGCTGGGGCCGGTGATGTGAACAATGTCCGGCCGAAAGCTGCGAAGAGCCCGCGCCATGGCCGGAACATGCCGCATCCATGCGGGATCGAAGCGCAGGCCCTTGTCCAGCGGGATCGAAAGCATGCCCCGCGGCAGTTCCAGGGTAGTGAGATGGTCGTCGACGCGGAAGGCCTCGCGGCGATCGCCCGCGCGCACGCAGAGGAAGGGAAGCTTACGGCGGCGCGCAAACTCCTCGAAGTGGCGCGAGGTGTGCGCCACTCCGTTCACTTCATGGAAAGAGTCGGGAAAATAGGCGACGCGGGTCAACGCAGCCCATTGCACCCTTTGCCCGCACCGTGAGGGTGCCTCATCGGATCGCGTCCTCACCCAGGGCAAAGCGCAGCTCGCGGGATTCGCTCCATGCCAGGCGCAGGCT
>DATJTG010000042.1:0-12870 GCA_035503555.1 Acidobacteriaceae bacterium
TGTAACCTGTGTGTCCGAAGGATTCAATCTCAGGAAATACGTCGACGCCGTGGCGCTGGCCGTACTCGGCCAGATCTCTTAGCTGGTTCGGCGTAAAGGCGTTCGTATGGGTGACGAGACTGGAGACCGATGCAAAGCGGAGCGCGCTGCCCTGGTCGTCGGCAAGGCGAAACTGGACGGCATTGAATCCCCACTCCGCGGAGAAGTCGATCAGACGGCGGTAGTAGTCGAGTTTCTCCGGAACACGCGCCGCGTCGACCATCAGTCCGCGTATTACATGCGGCGACACTCCTGCCGCCTGAGCAGCGGCAGGCAGCACCGAGGACATTTCGCGCTCCCGGGCAGTCACGTGCTCCACACGTGTGCCATCGGTGCCCGCAAGCCATACCGGAGCGGCGACCGTACCGGCCACGGTAACTGCGGCTCCACGGAGAAAGTCGCGTCGTGTTCGGTTATGGGTGATCATGATCCCGCTTTCTTCGTGGATTTTGAAGGCTGCGGCAGGCCGCCGAACACCCTGAAGTTTAAGCCTATGCCATCTGCCTCGCAGTGTGCGGCTTGCCAGTCGGCGGCGTCATTTTTGGAGCGGAGGGCGATGGAAGCGGTCTGGGATGCGCGCTCTCGTTGAATATCGATACGGTGGTGGTCGTTGTTCACGCGGGGAGAACAGCCAGTTCCTGGCGCGCAGCGATTCAGCCGTGGAGTGCTGCAAGTCGACGCAGATGCTGACCGGGTGCAATTGAGGGATAGAAATATTCATAAGATCCCAGCCCAACCGCGTGGCGCGGTACAGGGCCCGGTCGCCGTACGGGATCAACAACTCGAGCGGCAAATTGTGCGCTGCGTTCAGCGAAGGGACTCCGACAATGGACCGGGCGACACCGGCAAGAAAGAGCGCGGCTGCCAGCATGTAGAGGGCGGCCGAGGCGGGCTGGTCGGTCACAGGAATGTTGCGAAGCTCCCTTGTCTCCCTTCCCGGACACTTGATCGACGCCGATCTTACAGATGAGGGGCAAACCCGTTCGATCGCCTGGATCTCGCCTGCCGCAGCGCCGCGCTGAACATCGTCTCCCGGCGGCGAGTCACCCTAAGCGCCGCGTCGCGTCATTTCCACGACCGCCGACATATCCTTCTCACCGTGCCCTTCCTGTTGCGCCGCTTCGAACAACTGCTCCGAAGGGCCTCCGGTAGTAAGTTGCACGCCCAACTGCGCCGCGGCCGCACGCGCATAGCGAAGGTCCTTCGTCATTAGACGCAGGAGAAAATTCACATCGTATTTCCGCTCGGTCATCCGCTCCGCCATCGTCTTCACGATGCCGCTGCCTGGCGCCCCTTTCTTCAGAAACTCCAACGCGGTTTCGCGCTTCAACTCTGTACGCTCGATCCATGCCAGCGCCTCAGCAAACGAGGCCACCTGCACACCGCACAAAAAATTGTTGATGAGCTTCAGTTGTGCGCCGCAACCGATTGGTCCGAGGTGTACCACCTCCCTGCTCATGCAACGCAGAACCGGCAGCACCGCATGAAGCGTCTCTTCATCTGTTCCCGCAAGGAACATCAACTGCCCGCCCTCCGCCTGCAGACGGCTTCCTGTCACCGGAGCTTCGACGAATCGGAGGCCTCTCTCTCGCGCCGCGCCCGCAAGCTCCGCTATCCAGGCCGGACTGACGGTGCTGCATTCCACAGCAATGCTGCCAGGTTGCATCGCCGCGAGCGCACCGTCTTTTCCCCGCCATGCCGCACGCGACGCGACATCGTCCGACAGCATCGACAGCACCACCGACGCTGACGCAGCCGCTTCCGCCGGGCTCTCTGCAACAGTCGCTCCCTGCGCCGCCAGTTCCGTTGTTTTGGCCGACGTGCGGTTGTAGACAGTAAGCGAAAAACTCGCGTGCAACAGATTCAGAGCCATGCCGCGCCCCATCGTGCCCAGTCCCAGCAGGGATACCGCCATCTTCGATTCCATCTTTATCTCCTATCGCATCGCCCGCACACGAACAGGCGTGCTCACCGGGAATTCTCGTGCGATGATGTTGCGCAGCGGCCGCCCGAACCCTTCGAACCGGACCTCCGTTACGTCTCCCGGCTGCAGGCGTATACCCTCGCCAAAGGACAGGCGATCCGCTCCCAAAAAGTGCACGTGCAACATCCCCGGCTGGCGTTGCCCCGCGAACTTGAAGTGATGATGCTCGAGGTTCGCAAGACTATGGCACATGTTCTGCTCGCCGGTCTGAAGCGACATCTCCCATAGCACTTTTTCGTCACGGCCTATCCGTACTTGTCCCGCGACATCGTCGAACGCCGCGTCTACGACCAGCTCCGGCCCAATGCTGCACGGACGCAGCTTCGATCCCGCCAGGTTCAGATAATTGCGCCGTTCAAAAACATGATCGGAGAACTCATTACCGGCAGTCATGCCAATCCGCCAGGGAATGCCGTTCTCCGCGACATAATACACGGCGGCGACCTCGGCCTCTTCACCGCCGTCTTCGGCGTGACCAGGTATCTCGAGCGCCGCGGAAGGTCCCCGCAGTACGCTCCCGTCGCCTTTATAGAACCACTCGGGAGCAACGCCGATTGTTCCCTCCGGAGGCTTTCCCCTCTGTATGCCCCACTCGAACATGCGCATGCTGTCCGTCATTTCCTCCTGCTCTTCAGGTGTGGAGACGTGCATTGCCTGGCGCTCCCGCGCACTGCCCAGGTGTGTCAGTCCCGTGCCGGAGACCAGAACCCGCCGCGGATCACCCGGGCAATCGATCGGAGCCAGCAGCTTCCATCCCGAGCGGCCTTCATACACCTCGTCGTAGCTGATTTCCTCATCCGAGGCGAGCATTTCTGCGACCTCGGTGAGCGCCCGGCCATCCGCCAGACTCCGCTGCACCAGGGCCAGAACCGAGTCCACCTGGCGCAGCAGCGTCAGGTGCGGCTCCCGGACCACCGCCGCGCGTCTTGTTTTGCCCATGGCAATCTGAACCAGATGCATCCGCTTCGCTCTTACTCGATAATGTGGAACTGCCGCAGCGACTCCTCGTTCACCGTCAGCCCCAGCCCGGGCAGCTCGTCGCTCAGCTGGATGTGTCCCTTTTCCGGCACCGGCTCGCCCTCGAAGATGTACCAGAACAATTCATTTCCCACCTCCACATCCACTCGCGGAAAGAACTCGGCGATCGGGGCATTCAGACTCGCCATAACGACGTGATAATTGTGCATCTGCCCTGCATGCGGAACGACGGGGACCTGAAAAGATTCCGCCAGTGCGGAGATTTTTTTCGCCTGGCTGATGCCGCCCACGCGGTTCGTATCGAACTGGATGTAGTCAAGCGCATTTGTCTCCAGCAGTTCGCGAAACCCAAAAATCGTGAACTCGTGTTCTCCCCCGGCGATAGGAATGCGCCCATAGCTTTTCAGCTCCCGGTATCCTCGCGTGTCGTCGGGGATCACCGGCTCCTCCAGCCACCTCAGATGAAACGGCTCAAGCAGGGGCAGCATTCGCCTGGCGTAATCGAGCGTCCACCCCATGTAAGCGTCTGCCATCACGTCAACCTCCTCGCCCACCGCTTCCCGCACCGCTCGCACAAGCGCGACGTTCTTCTGCATTCCGGCGGCGCCGTCCACTGGCCCCCAGCCGAAGCGCAGCTTCATCATCGTGTAGCCTCCATCCTTATATTTCTGCGCCTCCGCTTGCAGTTCATCGGTCGGCATGGCATATAACCGGCTGGCATAAACCGGAATGTTCTCCTTGGTGCGCCCGCCCAGCAGGCGAAAGACGGGTTGCTTCGCATCTTTTCCCAACAGATCCCACAGCGCAATGTCGACGGCTGAAATCGCCGTCAGCGCCACACCTTTACGCCCAAAAGCCAGTGTCCGCCGATACATTTGCTGCCACAGAAATTCGACATCCCACGGATCTGCTCCGATCAGCAACGGACGCAGATACGTATCGATCAGCGTTTTTGTCACCGCTGGTGACAGCGCTGCATTCCCCAATCCGACCAGCCCGGCGTCTGTGAAGATCTCTACCAGGAGCCAGCTGTGGAAGGCAAAATTCCCCATCGACGGCGTACGAAATGCGACCAGATCCATCGGATTCGTGCAGAAGTGCGGGGGCAACGGAACCGTCTCGCCCTCCCACTGCACTACACGTGTGCGAACTTCCTTGATTTTCATTGCGCGCTCTCCATCCGCTCAACAGAAGCCGGACAAAATGGCTGAATCCTGCCGCCCCTGAAAAGAATTGCGGCAAAGCCAATCAGGTGAAAAGTTCCCACGGCAACAAACAGCGCACCGTAGTGGACGCCGTGGCCCAGCAGAGACCCGGCGATCACGCCGAAGACAGCGCCGCCCATGGCCCCACCAAAGCCGATTAGCCCCGCGACTGTGCCCACGCCATTGAGCGGGAAGATATCTGCGGGCAGTGTCATCACCAGTCCCGACCATGCCTGCTGGGCGAAAAATGCGATGCTGAAAAGAGCCAGCGCCGTCGCCACGGGCACCAGCGACACCAGTGTCACCACCGGCATCGCCGCCGCGCAGCATCCAAGCGCGATCTTGCGCGCGGCATCGAGCGACAAGCCTCTGCGCAACAACGCGGACGAGAACCACCCACCCAGAAAGCTGCCCACGCCCGAGGCCGCGTAGGGAATCCAGGCGTAGTAGCTCACCTGCCTGATATCAAACCCGCGCGAGTCATAAAGATACCTGGGCAGCCAGAAAAGCAGGAAATACCATGCCGAATCGCTCATGAATTTCGCAAATACGAACGCCTGCACATTGTGCAGCTGAATCACCTCTAGCCATGCCATCGGCCTGGCTCTCTCTGCGTTTTCCGGCGGCGCAGACATTTCCGACGCATTCGTTCGATAGCTTGCGGCCCACCAAAGAACCCAGCATAGCCCCACGCTTCCCGCGGTCACGAATACCATTCGCCAGCCGCCATGCAGCAGGATGAAACCGACGATCGGTGGGGCCAGGAGCGATCCAATCGCCGTGCCGGCGTTGATCAATCCCATCGCCGTCGACCGCTCCTTCGGCCCGATCCATTCCGCCACCACCCGGGTTGCTGCGGGAAAAGCGCCGCCTTCCCCTGCACCCAGCAGGAAGCGCGCAATCACCAGCAGGACGAAACCCGTCGCCAGGCCATGCAGCGCACAGGCCAGCGACCACCACAGCATGATCAGCAGGAAGCCTCGTCGTGTGCCCAGCAAGTCCAGCAGCCGCCCGCCAATCACATACAGGGCTGCATACGACAGCAGGAACGATGTCTGCAGCCAGGAGAACTGCTCGTTCGACAGCGGAATATTGCGCTGAATCGCCGCAATCGCGACCGGCAGCGTCAGCCGATCGAAGTAACTGATCGCAATCGCTACCGATACCAGCAGAACGAAATACCATTTGCGCTCCATCGGGTCACCGGCTCCGCGCGAGGCAGGAAGCGCACTCCGGCGGCATCTCGGCCGAAAAGCGAATCGCGCTGTCCGTTCTGTACACCCACTTCGACGACGCGATCACTGGCAGTCCCTCCTCGGGCCGTAACCGATCCTACGGCTGCGTTGCCGGATCCTACGGCGATCCCCTTAGAATTTTGCTTCCGTCACGGGTCCCTGCAGCGTCACCGTGACAGGAGCATGCCCGCCTGCAATCTCAACCTGCACTTGTCTTCCGCTGGCTGGCTTTCCTTTCGGATCCACGCGCAGCGCCAACGTACGGTCGGCGTCTTGCCAGGTGCAATGAATGCGAGTAAATTCCCCCCGCCGGTAGCGGAAGCTCTCGCCATCGTCTTCGTACAGTACAAAGTTGCCGTCTGCGCCAGGATAGACCCGCAGCGTTAAGGGCTCTTCCACCGGCTCCGTCGTGTACTGCTTCACCGGCCCCAAAGGCACCACGGCGCCTGCCTTCACATACAGCGGCATCGTTTTCAAATCCACCGCGCGCGACACTTGCTGCCCGCCCGCCACCGCGGCGCCGCTCCAGAACTCCCACCAGGTGCCTCGCGGCAGATACACCGCGCGTTCGCTTGTCCCCGCGCGCAGCACCGGAGCCACCAGGAAGCTGTCCCCGAAGAGATACTCATCGTCTCGCAGCAATGCCTGCTTGTCTTCCGGACAGGCGAGCCAGAGCGGCCGCATCAGCGGCAGCCCCGTCTCATGCGTCTGCGCCACCGAGGAGTAAAGATAAGGAAGCAGCCGATAGCGCAGGTTCAGATACTCGCGGCAAATCTCCTCCACCCGCGCGTCGCGCAACTCGTCCTCAGGCGGCCAGTTCGGTCCCAGTCGCTCGGCGCCTTCCAGCGGTCCCGGGTTCCCCGTATTCCATCCCCATGGCAGGCGCAGTTTCCACGCGCGCCCGTGCGAGCGGAAAAGCGGACAGAAGGCGCTGAATTGAAACCATCGAACGTACAATTCCGGCGTCAGCTCGCGCGTCGGCGTGAACCCGCCGGTATCCGTGCCCCAGTAGGGAATCCCGCACAGCCCCACGTTGATCCCGTTCCGCACCTGCGCCGTCAGCGATGCCCAGTTCGAATCGATGTCTCCCGACCAAAGCCATCCGAAACGCTGCAGCCCCGCATAGCCGTTGCGGTTCAGCGCAAACGGACGCCGCTCCGGATGCACGCTTACCGGACCATCCCAATAGAGCTGGTTGCGCTGGAATCGCTCATAGACCGAGAGCCGGTCGCCTTCGTCCGGCCACCAACCATCCACGCCCGTCTCTTCGACCGGCAAATGTTCCTGCCAATACGTCACGGCGTCGCCGGGCGTCTTCGCCTCCGCACCGGTGTCGCGAATCGTCCCATGAAAATCCCCCGGCGGCACCACATGCAGCACCACCTTGAAGTGCTCCGCGTGCAGTTGGTCCAGCATCGTCTTCGGATCGGGAAACACATCGGCGTTGTACGTGAACGAGCCGTGATCGGTGTTCCAGCCTGACGGACAGAACCCAGTTCCCAGATAAATCAGCGTGTCGCACGGCAGCTTTTTCTCACGAAAAGTCTGCGCCTCGCTCATCACTTCGTCCCGGCTCGCCAGAGTCCGGTGCGACTGCTGATACCCCAGCGACCACAGGGGCGGCAGATGCGGATAGCCGGTCAGTTCGGCGTATCCGCGCAGGATCTCGGCCGGCGTGTCGCCCAGGACCAGATAAACATTGCGGCTCGAAAACGCCTCCACCGGCTGGAATACGCCTGTCGGCCCAGTCAGATCGAAGAACCCCGAAGGCTGTCCGACGAACAATCCCCATCCGCCCGCGCTGATCAGCCACGGAATGGGAAGCCGCGCCCCATCGATATCGAGGTGCGGCGTTCCTTCTCCGTTCCTCATGCCGTCTCGCACCCCGCGCAGATCGTAGCTGGGCAGTCCCTCCCCCAAACCGAAGAGGGGCGCATCGCCAATCTCGAAGCGCACCGCCGTACTGTCGGGTTCGAACTGGATTCGTTGGCACACATTTCCGTTCGCCAGGGAGACCGTCACGCGGAGGGGCTTCTCCTCCACCGCGATTCGGTACTTTCCCCATGGCAGATCCGCTGTCGTTGGGTCCGGCTTGTGCAACAGAAGGGCGGCTCCCGGCTGGGTGACCACCCCGAGTTCCTCCTCGGATGCCCACGCGTATACCGGGGCGATTGCGATGCGAAGAATGCTGGGGGCCAAAGCCGAGAGGGCCAGATCCAGTTGGCCCGGTTCACCAGCCAGCGGCTCGACAACGCCCGCGACGACAATCCGCCGCGTCAGCAGCAATTCTGCAAGCCCGGCGGCGCAACCACCGAGCAGGGACCTTCGAGAAACATGAGACGCCATCGTGAGAGTTCCTCTACGATTCTCTGTGGGACTGAGTGACATGAATCCGTTACAGCGGAGAGAGGGGGATGGCTTCTCGCCGGCTTGCCGCGGTTTGGTTACGATCCCGGCTCCTCCTGCAGCGTGTAGCGGTGAGCGGCCTTCTCTTTTTGGGCGTTTTGACTGCGCATCTCGGCAAGCTGCTTTACCAGCGCCTCAACTTGCTCGGTTTGGCCCAGCCGCCGTCTTGCCATGATTTCGTGGTAGAGCGCGACGTCGTCATCCGGTTGAATCTTCATCGCTGCCTGTGCCTGCTCGAGCGCCTTCTGCGGCTGGTCCACGCGCAGCCACAGCAGGGCGAGCAAATCCCGCGCCGGTGCATAGCCGGGCTCGATAGATACGGACTTTTCTGCCGCCTGGATGGCTTTCCGGGCCGCGTCGGTTTCGGTCGCCGAGTTCGACAGTGCCTCCGCGTAGAGATATTGCAGCAAAGAATCTCGCGGGTGCAGCCGCGCCTGTCGGCCGAACAGGTCGAGAGCGGCGGTTTGATTGTATTGCTGACTCTCGACGATCCCCATCGCGTCCATCGCCAGAGATAACTGGGGTTCCAGCTTGTGCGCCTGTTCAAAGTCGGCGATGGCCTTCTCCGACTGCGAGAGCTGCATCTCAAGCACGCCGCGCGCCAGATAGAGGGAAGCCGCATCCGGCAACTGCGTGAGCCCGGCGTTGAGCACATCGATCCCGACCTGAAAGGACTGATGGTTAAAGGAAATCTGCGCGAACTCCAGATAGTTCGCCATATCTTTCGGCTGCAGCAGGATCGCAGATCGCAGCAGATTCACCGAGAGGGGCGTGTCCCCCGCGTCTTCAGCGACACGCGACCCCAGCGCCAGAACCATCTCGTTCGCATCGCCGGAGAGCAAGGGGCGCAGCGTGTCCAGGGCGCTCTTCGGATCGTGCATTCTCCATTGCACGAGAGCCAGGTTGTACCGCGCGGCCGGGTCCGGATCCTGCTCCAGAACAGCCCTGTAGGCCGCGGCCGCCTGCTCATACTGCTCGGTCTTCGCAAGGCAAAAAGCGTAGGCCTCGCGGAACTTGGGACGCGATGCGAAGAGGGCCTGACTGGCCTCGAAATGCGGCATCGCTGCCCGGCAGTCTTCCCTGCCGCGATAGAACGAAGCCAGCATAGCGTGGGTCGTCACATCCTGGGGGCGGAGCGCCAGGATGCGTTGAAGAAGAAGCGGAGCCTGCGGCTGGTGCAGGGCATACGCGATCTCGGCGGCCCCTTCCAGAGCCACCAGATCGTCCGGACAGAACTGCAGCGCATTCTGGAAAGATCGCTCCGCCTCCGCCGGCCTCTGCATGCTGTTGAGTGCGATGCCCCGCAGGGAGAGCAGGCGGCAATCGTGCGGATGCTGCGACAGCAACTGATCGGCGCTGGTCACTGCCTGCGAATACCGGTGCTCCCGCAGCATCTGAATCACCAACCCGGCATCCGGTTGCTGGCTTTGAGCAGAGAGCAACGCGGGGATTGCCACGAGGGCGGCAGTAAAGCCAAACCACCGCCACAGACGGGAGCCCGCGTGCACCGCAAAGAAGCTCGTTACGCACCCCATGGGGTCTTTTTACATCACCAGCGTCCGCAAAGCTCTCTCCATAAAACGCAGGGGCAGGAATCTCGCGGAGTCAGCAGTGAAGTCCTGCCCATGGGAGGCAATCCGTTTAGAAGGTAAAGTTCCCTCCGAACTGGACGAAGCGCGGAGTGTCCTGTCCGGTAGCCGTTCCGAAAGTACCGTCGGGCAAATTGGTATCCACGTTGACCAGGTTCGGCCGGTTGAACACGTTGAAGACTTCGAAGCGAAATTCGAAGTTCAGGCCCTCAGCAATTTTCGTGTTCTTGAGCAGGGCCGAATCCCATTCGTCGAAATTCGGTCCGACAAACCGATCGTACTTCTCGTTGCCCTCCTGTCCGAACGCAGGCTGCGGGAATTGCCCCGAGGCAAAGATGCCGTGCAGGAAGGCGTGACGGCTGCTTCCCTGGGAGTAACCGCTCACGTCAGGAAAATCGAAGTTATCGCCGTCGGCGTTGTAGTCACCGCTGCCCGGCTCATAACCAACATATTGGCCCGACCCGTTCGTGATGGGTTCGAACGGCGCGTTGGTGGAAACGTTGATCGGATAACCGCTCTGGATGGCGGCGGTTCCGCTGATGGTCCATCCGCTGCCGGCGTGTCCCAGGAAGCCGTGCGCGCCGTTCACATCCGGCAGGTTGTAGTTCCAGGTCAGGGAGAAGCGGTTCGGCGCGTTCCAAATGGATGGCCCGTACCACTGGTGCACGTTGATGTAGCTTGGAAAGACCTGGGTGTCGTCCCAGGAGGACGAGCGGGTGTAGGAGGCGTTGAAGAACGATCTGCTGAACCTTCCCTGCAGACCGAGGATCAGCGCGTTGTAGTTCGAAACGCGATCATTCGCCGTATACAGCACTTCGCCAAAGTTGGAGTTCAGGCGTTTGGGGACGGGGCTATCGTTGATGATCAGGTCTCCCGGCAGCTCGTTGATGTCCTGCCCATAGCTGACGTTATAGACCTGACCGCCGCCCGACAGTAGATTGCGGCCATTTGCGCCGGAGTAGTCGATGCTGGCCACATAGTGGCTACTCATCCGATGGGCGAGCCCCCCGGAATAGACGTAGCTCACAGGAGACTGCAGCGTCGGATCGACCGCACCGATACTGAACTGCAATCCCGTCAGACCTCCGGCGGCATTGAGCGACTCCGCAGGGAAGGTGGGCGCGGGGAATCCATAGGGTTTCGTATTTGAAGTACCAAAACCAAAGACCGGCGCGGGGGTTTGTCCTCCATAGAATGTCGGAAAGATGTCGCCGGGGGGATTTCCTCGATACTCTTCCTGGAGGTTGGCGAGGGTTGGCCAGTTGTGGAAGATGCCGACTCCCGCCTTCACCAGCCAGTCTCCGTTGCCGGCGATATCCCATGCGACGCCGGCGCGGGGACTGAAGACATCGGTGATGGATCGCTCAAGGGCGTGATCGTGGCGAATGAGGACGCCATTCGCGATCTGCTCCTGCTGCGTCTGACCGGGCCCGAGATAAAAGTCGCTGAAAGCGGTGTTTGTGCTGCGCGACCATGGATTCCCGAAATCGTCCCAGCGCAGCCCATAGTTGATCGTGAGCCTTCGTCCGGCTTTCCAGGTATCCTGGGCAAAAGCCCCGTAGGTGGTGCCGGCGGCGTTCCAGTTGTATTGATCGCGCTGGCCGGTGAGCGGATTATAGGCAAGGCCGCTTTCGGTATAAGGATTGTCCTGGGCCAGATCGAGCAGGTTATTGAACGCAAAGGTTGGCTGATCGTAGGGCCCGTTGAAGATTTCGATATCGTCGCCGAACAGGCCTTCGAATCCGGCCTGCAGGTCGTGATTGCCGACCAGATGGGTCAGCATGTCGCGCCAGTGGTAGTTGTGCTGGATGAAATCGCCCTGGGCGAACCCGTCGCCATACCCGGCGCCGATGCCAGTCACATCCACGATGGGAACACTGAAGAGCCCCGTCGCCGGAGCGATGCCTTCAACGCGGTCTCCGCCGAATTCGGCTTCGTTGATTGTGTTCGGGCTGAAGGTGTGCGTCTCATTCCCCTGCACGGCCCATTCGTAGTAGTTGTCTGTTTCGTTGAAGGCCGGTCGCGGATTCGGGCCATTCGTTTTTAGCGTCGTGCGGTAGACGGTTCCGTAGAGTCGGTCATTGTGGAGGTCCTCATCTCCACGAACGAAGTACTGATCGGCGTTGCGATATGCCGAAGAATTGTAGTTGCCCGTATCGATCATAGGGAGGTTGCAGGGCAGATTTCCCGTAGCCGGTGTGCCGCAGGCATCACTGCTGCCGACCGGGAAGACGTTGGCTGCCGTGGAGGAAACCACCGCGTCAGTAATGTTGCTCACCGGATAGGTCGTCAGGATTTTGGTTCCCACCGTATTCGGATAATTCGCCTGCGCATACTGTACAAACGCCGGATCGGCAAAGGTGGTCGAGTAGGAGACTGCGTTGGTGGCCAGCTGCGGCTCAATCTCGAAGAAAAAGAAGCCAAGCTTCGGTTTTCCGGGCCAAACCGGACCGCCAACGGAGGCCGAGATGTTGTTGCTGTGGAAGGGGGCGTACTGGTGCGTAAACTCAGTTGTCGCCAGCAGGTCCTGGTTGGTATAAAAGTCCTCGGCGTTGCCATGGTAGTGGGAGGTGCCGGATTTGGTGGTCATGGTCATCTCCACCGAACTGGCACGGCCGTAGAGGACGGAGTAAGTGTTGGTCTGGATGCTGGTTTCCTGAATCGAGTCAGGACTGGGCGTCAGGTTGAGCACGCCGGCGCGAATTGAGCTGGTCACGTCGAGGCCATCGACGATGTACATGTTCCCGACCGCACCCTGTCCGTTGGCGCTGGTATCCACCTGGGTTTCGGTCGAATAGTTATCGCACCGAACCCTTTGGCGGTCGAAGTGAGGTGGTAGTTATCTGGTGCGAGGCTGGGGAAAGTGGAGATGCCCGACGCATTCGTGGCAGTCACAGTGTTTTCGCCGGTTGCGTCGTTGGTCAGCTTCATCTCAGCGTTGGGCACAACCGCGCCGCTGGGGTCGACGACGGTTCCGGTTACGGTTCCGCTGAACTGGGCCCAGGCGTTCCGAATCGACAGCATCAATGCGATAAATGCAATGGCCGACAGAACTCTAAACGGTCTCGTTGATCGCCCCAAAACGACGGAATTATGCCAGTTTGGATAACGTTTACTTTGTCGCGTTATGCTTGATACGCTCACTACTCTGGGCCTGTCAAGCGAGTCGTGCCCCAAGTTCTGAAGGAAGCACCGTCACACGTCAAACAGCCATCAGGGGGATGACCAGCGGCGACTCCCCGGGCGTGGGCTGCCACAATCAGCCCCTCTGGCGCGGCCGCAATCGGAATCCCCGTATCCGCAGCCAGTACGCCGCCTGTGTGCCTAAGCGCCTCAACCAATTGGCGCACGAAGACGCAGTTCTGCACAGTCGAACTCCTCCAAGTTGCGCGGCTCGTCGAAGAGCGCTAAAGCCATTTGCAGGCGCACGGGAC
>DATJTG010000043.1:0-12802 GCA_035503555.1 Acidobacteriaceae bacterium
CCGCGCTCCCACCGCCGACGCTCCCGCCGTCGGATGCAGCCCCGGTCCGCCCACGTCCGGCCGCCGCGCCGGCTCCCGCATCACCGCCTCGCGCAGCCCCTCAAACTGCCCGCGCCGCACTTCCTCCAGCAGCGCCCGGTCGGGCCTCGCCGCCGCCGCTTCGTAGAAATACACCGGCACGTCATGCCGCTTCCAGATTTCCGTCCCCGCCTGCCGCGCCAGCAGCGCGCACTGCTCCAGCGAGATGCCCCGCACCGGCACAAACGGAATCACATCGGCCGCGCCGATCCGCGGATGCACGCCCTGCTGTGTCGTCAGGTCGATCAGCTCCGCCGCCTTGCCCGCCCCCCTCACCGCCGACTCCACCACCGCCGCCGGCGGCCCCGCCACCGTCACCACCGACCGGTTGTGATCCGCGTCCGCCGACCAGTCCAGCAGCCCCACGCCCTCCACCCGCATCGCCGCCACGATGGCTTCGACCACCTCACGCCGCCGCCCCTCGGAGTAATTCGGCACGCATTCAATCAGAGCGTCTGCCATCCCTGCACCCTGTACGCTGTACGCTGTACCCTGTGTTACCGCGTCCACCACGTATACCCAACCTGGAACTGCACGCTGGCGTTCACGCCGGGATTCTTATCCCCCAGCGATGCGCTGGAGATATGGATCGCGTTGGCGGAAAACATAATAGACCGCCGCGGGCTGAGAAAATACTGGAATCCCGCGCCTCCCTGGGGGCTGAAATTCCACACGCTCGTCCCGCCCGGCGTGCCGTGCGCCACCAGTTGGTCCGGCGGAAATTTGTGCGTTGTGTAGATAAGCCCGCCCGCGCCCTGGAAAAACGGAGCCAACCGCCCGTGCGGCTTGAAATCCCACCGCAGGATGATCGGCGTCAGGCTCACTCCCGTAAAGCTTCCACCCCCATAGGGCGTCAGGTACGAGTACTGCACGCCGTCGATCGTGTAGGTCACCAGTTGATCGTGCGGCGCAGGCGTGAAGGCCTGCCAGTACGGCATCAGCTCCCCCGCATATTCGAACTGCCCGCGGAAGATCCCGCCCAGGTGCTCATCCGTGATCACCTTGCCCAGCCGCACGCCCGCGCTCAGCAGCGTGTAGTCCGAGCGTTCGCCCACGCCCTTGCCGCCCTGGAAAAACGGTCCCCACTCCCACGGCAGCTTGTTGATCGTCGCCTCGGCCGGGCCATCCGTGCTCGTGCCTGCCGGCGCGTTCGCGCTGGTCGTGCCGCGACCGCCCCCACCGTCAGCCTGTGCGAAAGAAGAAACAGAAGCGGCCAGAAAAAGTGCCGCCAACACCAGAGCGCAGGAACGTGTTTTCATCGCTTCCGTTTTCTTCTCCGTGTCTGAACAAAGGAAAGGCCGCCTTTGCGCGGCGGCCCCTGGATCCTGCTGCGCCGCCTGCGGCGCTTAGCCCGTCACTTCTTCCAGCGCCTTCGCGTCCACGTCGAAATTCGAATACACGTGCTGCACATCGTCGTGGTCTTCCAGCGCCTCAATCAGCCGGATCATCTGCGCCGCCTGCGGCCCTTCCAGCTTCGTATACGTCGACGCGATCATCGTCACTTCCGACATCACGGTCTCGATCTTCGCGTCGCGCACCGCCTGGGCCACCGCCTCATACGAGTGCGGATCGGTGATGATCTCCCACGTATCGCCTTCGTCGTTCAGATCCTCGCCGCCGGCTTCGAGCACGATGTTCATCAGCTTCTCTTCGTCGGCCGCATCCTTGGCGATCGCGATAATGCCCTTCTTCGAAAACATGAAGCGCACCGAATTCGGCTCGCCCAGGTTGCCGCCGTTCTTCGCAAAGGTATGCCGGATCTCGCTCACCGCGCGGTTGCGGTTGTCCGTCGTCGCCTCGACAATCAGCGCCACGCCGCCCGGACCGTAGCCTTCGAACGCGATCTCTTCATACGTGGCGCCGGGCAGCTCGCCCGTGCCGCGCTGGATGGCGCGCTTGATGTTGTCGTTGGGCATGTTCTCGGCCTTCGCCGCCGCAATCGCGCTGCGCAGCCGCGGATTGCCGTCCGGATCTCCCCCGGACTTCGCCGCAATCGTGATTTCCTTGATCAGCTGCGTGAATATCTTGCCGCGCTTCGCGTCAAGCGCACCCTTCTTGTGCTTAATCGTCGCCCATTTCGAATGGCCGGACATGAGAACCTCAGAATCGCTTTTGCGCTTGGAGTTTTGGGGCAAAAAGGCCGGAAATACAGCCACTTCCGGCACTCGCCCGCAACGGTTGAGTATACCATGCAGCCCCGGCCGCAGTCCTCGCTCAAATCCCGCGTCTCTGTCACTCGGAGGAGCGCGGAGACCATCGATCTGCGGTTCTTCTTCGCTCGCAAAAATCGTACGACTCCCCGCCCGCCAGTCAGGGAGCGCGACCGTGGCGGCCCGCATTTCGCCTTTGCCTTTCGAAGACGCTCCAGCTGCCCCTTCGCGTCGCCACTTTCGGCTGGATTTCGATGCTTTTCTCTGCTCTTTCGCCTCCTCTTCTTTTCCTGTCAAGAGGCAAAGCCAAAAACCATAGTAACGACTCTTCATAACACGCCACTTACACGCCAATAACTCCAAACAAATTTGGCGTGGTTACTCGCTGAACTTGGTATTCTGAGAATAGAGAGTAAGAAAGGAAATGGCCGCCACCGGGGCGGCCTTTTCCTTTCCCATCCGAATTTCTGAATGCCCTGCGACGCTCACAATTCGGCAGACCGCCGTTGCGCCGTCCAAGGCTCGTCTGCCGGCCCTTCACCTGTCCTCTGGCAGCCCCTAATGATCACCTCACGACCTTCGATGATCAACCGGCGACCCTTAACCCATCAACGCAGGACCTCGAACTGTTCATTTGCGGCCCTCTCGCAACTGCCCTGCCCTCTCTCAAATCGCCCGCGCGGCGGTCGTCTCGTGATCACCGAAGGTCGTGAGGTGATCATTCGCGGCCCTCTTCGCACCTGATACACACACGGTCACTTAGCGGAGCCCGGCCTTGCTCGCTCGCCGCTAACTCCTCTCGTTTTCTATCAACGCTTAAGAATGGCACCAGAGAAAATTCGACATATTCCCAAACTCCGGGCGGGATCTGCATCTCTCGCGGCCCGTCGCCTCTGGCCTGCACTCTGTCTCCGTTCACACCACCTGCGGATTCCGGCTCGGATTCGAGCTCTGCTGCCACCAATAGGGATACGTCTTCGTCACGGCACTCGCTGCATCCAGCTTCGCCACCTGCTCCGCCGTCAACTGGAACTCGGCCGCCGCCAGGTTCTGCTGCAGTTGCTCCTCAGTCCGCGCACCCACGATCACGCTCGCGACGCTCGGCCGCTGCAGCACCCAGTTCAGCGCCACCTGCGGCACGGACTTTCCGGTTTCCTTCGCCGCATCGTCCAGCGCATCGACCACCTTGTACAGGTACTCGTTGTCGACCGGGGGCCCGACATCTGCGGTCTTGTGCAGCCGGCTCACCTTCGGCAGCGGATGCCCACGGCGGATCTTCCCCGTCAGCCGTCCCCAGCCCAGCGGACTCCACACCAGCGCGCCTACGCCCTGGTCGAGGCCTAGCGGCATTAGTTCCCACTCGTACTCGCGCCCGACCAGCGAGTAATACACCTGGTGCGCCACGTACCGCGTCCACCCATGCCGATCCGCAGTCGCCAGGGATTTCATCAGATGCCAGCCGGAAAAATTCGAGCACGCGATATAGCGGACTTTGCCTGCATGCACCACGGTGTTCAGCGTGTCGAGCGTCTCTTCCACTGGCGTCATCGCGTCGAAACCGTGCATGTGGTAGATGTCGATCCGGTCGGTGCCCAGCCGGCGCAGGCTCGCGTCCACCTGCTCCAGAATGTGCTGCCGCGACGAGCCCAGGTCGTTCGGCCCCTGGCCCATCGGGAAAAACGACTTGGTCGAGATCAGCACCTGATCCCGCTTGCCCTCGAGAGCCTTGCCGAGGATCTCCTCCGCCAGCCCGTTCGAGTAGCCGTTCGCCGTGTCGAACAGGTTCACGCCCGCGTCGATGCAGGCGTCGATCATGCGCCGCGCTTCGGCGACGCCAGTCTCGCCCCACGCTTTGAAGAACTCGTTGCCGCCGCCAAACGTTGCCGCGCCAAAGCTCAGCGCCGACACTCTCAATCCGGATCGCCCCAGATGTCTGTATTCCATAAACCTAAGGATGCACGCGGCGGCAGAACGGCGCAAAACCGCCGTGCGCTGGCCGATCTTTGCGCAGCGTCAATACAGGATCTTGTTCGGCGTATCGAGCCACAGCTGGAACGACGCCCACGCCTCGTCGTGCAGCAGCTCGCCCGAAGGAATTCGCCGCTGCGCGTGCGGCAGCGCCACCTCGCGGTACAGCACCGCATCGTCGAAGTTCGCCCGCGCAGCATCCGCCGCAGTGTTCCCGTACCAGATGCGCTCGATATGCGCCCAGTAGCAGGCCGAAAGGCACATGGGGCACGGCTCGCAGCTCGAGTAGATCTCGCATCCGTCCAGGCTGAACGCGCCCAGCGCCGTGCACGCTGCGCGGATGGCCACAACCTCGGCGTGGGCCGTTGCGTCGTTGGTCAGCGTCACGCGATTCGCGCCCTCGCCCACGACCACGCCGTCGCGTACGATGACCGCGCCAAACGGACCACCCCGCCCGCTGCGCACGTTTTCCGTCGCCAGCGCGATCGCCCGCCGCATGAATTCTGGATTCGGGGCTGGTGGCATGACTCTCGGGGTCAACCGACCCCAGTATTGCATAGGGTTCCCGCCGATTCGCTCCCCGGCCCCGCAACTTGTTGTTTGCACATGGGTCCGCTATGATCGGCGGAGGTTTCCGCGATTTCCCCGCCAATTTCACACAACGGCAGCCGGATGTCGTAGTGTGCACGCTGATACGGAAATTTGTTGAAATTCGTTCAACTTCCGGCAGAGATGGCAAGTCTCTTCTACATCGTCGATCTGCCATCCAAGTCTGTAGAAACAGGGGCAGTCTGAATTCCTCGACGTCGCCTTTTGGGAGACCTTGCTTGATTGCAGCCCGGACTGCTCCGTATCGTTTCATCCCCGCTCTGGTTACGTTGGCTGCTTTCCTTTGGGCTTCCGGTTTGCATGCTCAGTTGCTGAGCAGTTCCGCAGCCGCTCTGCCCGATGCTCCTCAGTCCTCGAGCCAGCAGACATCGCCCGCTCAGTCGCAATCGCAAACACCGCAGTCGGGATCGTCAGCGCAACCGGCCGCTCCGCCGGCTTCCGGCACACAGCAGCCTGAGACAGAGGAGCAAAAGCGAGCGCGCGCGCAGCGTGAACTTCAGGCGCAGGAAAAGCAGCGCATGCTGGGCGTCGTCCCGATGTTCAACGTGACGTCGAACGGTGCTTCCGCCCCGCTCTCGCCGAAGCAGAAATTCCAGCTCATGTTCAAGAGCTCGACCGACCCTTACATCTTCGCCCTCACCGGCATCACCGCCGGCATCAGCATGGCGGGCGACGACGATCCCAGCTATGGGCAGGGCGTGGAAGGCTTCGCTAAATACTGGGGCGCGTCCTATGCCGACACCTTCGACGGAAACTTCTGGGGTAATGCCGTGCTGCCGTCGTGGTGGCACGAGGATCCACGCTACTTCCGCATGGGCCATGGAAGCTTCATCAGGCGCGCGGCCTATTCGGCGTCCACGACCGTGTGGTGCAAACGCGACAGCGGCAAATGGGGCCCGAACTACGCCAACGTCACGGGCAACTTCATCGCCGGAGGCATTTCCAACCTCTACTATCCCGCAGACCAGCGCGGCGTTAGCGACACTTTCGAGCGCGGCCTGACAGTCACCTACGAAGGCATAGTGGGCGCGGAACTCGCCGAGTTCTGGCCCGACATCTACCAGCACTTCCTCAACAAGCATCGCGAGAAAAAAGCGCGCCAGGCGGCGGAGCAACAGCAACAACAGCAAACCACGATCACTCCCGCGCCGCAGAAGCCTGACCAGCCGCAGTAGCAGCATGACCCCGGTGGCGCAGGAATCGCGTGGTAACGTGGACGCGTTCCTGTAAGGACCGTCCTGCCATGCGTTCTTTTCTGCGCTTCTTCCTGCCCGTCCTTTTGCTCTCTGCTCCTGTTGCCGGCTTCGCCAAAACCGTGGTTTTCTGGCAGCCTGGCTTTCCGTCCGCCGACTCGCCTGCGCCGAACGAAGCGGCTCTCCACGCAGCCTTCGCCGATGCAGTCTTCACCGATGCGGATCACCTGGGAACGGCACTCGCCGAATCCGACGCCGATTTGCTGGTGTTGCCGTACGGATCGGCGTGGCCCGAAGCCGACTGGGACGCGATCCTGACGTATCTCGATCGCGGCGGCAATTTGCTCGCCCTGGGCGGCAAGCCCTTCACCCGTGCCGCTTACCAGGATGCGAGCGGCTGGCATCTGCGCAGTGCGAGCGTGGCGCAGTCGCTCGAGCTGTTCATCCACGACTACCAGGAGACTCCCGGCAGCGATGCCGCAGCCTTCACGCCGAATCCCGATGTCTTCCCTGCTCTGCCCGCGTTCTCATGGAAGCGCGCCTTCAGCCCGGTGCTTCGCCTGTCGGTCGTCGACGGCGACACCACCGGCGGCCACACCGGCTACGAAGACATGGACCTGGCCACGCTCGCGTGGGGGGAGCACGATCATCACAAGCTCGCCGCGCCGGTTCTCGAACTCGACCACAACACGCATCGCTTTGTCGGCGGCCGCTGGATTCTCGTCGCCTGCGAGCCGGATGCTGACTTCTTCTCGAACGCGAAGCTCCTTTCCACGCTCGCGGAGATCGCCATGCGCCGTGGCGACCGGTTCACCCTGCGCCCACGCGTGCCGCTGTTCGTGACGGGAGAACCGATCGCGCTCGATTTCCAGAGTTTCGGCCCCGCGCAGGAAGCGCGCGCTGCCGAACGCCTGCACCTTCACGTAACGGCTGAGGACGGGCAGGTGCTTGAAGATGAAACGACGGCCGCCGCGCCAATCGTCACGCTCGACGCGAAAGCCGCAACGGGTCGCGGCTTCCACACCGTCGAGGCGACGCTTGAACTCGCAAGTGGAGCGCCTCTCCGCACGTACCGCTCCGGCTTCTGGATGCGTGACTGGAACTACCTGCTCTCCGGCCCGAAGCTCACCGTCGGCCCCGACTACTTCCAGCTTGACGGTAAGCCGCTGCCGGTCGTCGGCACCACGTATATGTCGGGAGACGTCTCGCGCATGTACCTGATGAAGCCGAACGCGTACGTATGGGAACACGACATGGCGCAGATCCACGCTGCCGGACTGAACATGATCCGCACCGGTCTGTGGACCGCGTGGAAACCGGAGCTTGGCCCCGACGGCGCCGTGAGCGAGGATGCGCTGCGCACCATCGAGGCGTTTCTCATGTGCGCGCGGCACAACGGCCTGCCCGTCCAGTTCAATCTCTTCGCGTTCTATCCCGATACGTGGGGCGGGAGGAACGGCTACCTCGATCCCGTCGCGCTCGCGGCGGAGACGAAGTACGCACAGTCGCTGGTGAGCAAGTTCCACGAGGTGCCGTTCCTGGCGTGGGATCTGATCAACGAGCCCAGCGCCAACAGCAATCTATGGCGCACGCTGCCCGATTACGATCCGTTCGAGAAGGCCGCGTGGGCGAAGTGGATCAGAGAGCGGTATCCGGATCGCGCCGCGTATCTGCACGCGATTGCGGAGCCCTCGCTCGGCATCGGACGCAGGCTGCAGTCTGCGCCAACCGCGAAATCCCCGGCTGAGGCTGCGCAGGATCCGCTCGCCCTGCCGCCGATCCCGGCGTTCTCAGAAGACGCGGTGCGCAGCGGCTTCAATCCGCTCAAGGACTACGACTATGCGCTGTTCACGCAGTGGGTTTTCGACAACTGGGTGAAACAGATGCGCGCGATGATCCGTGGCACGGGATCGGAGCAACTGATCACGGTCGGCCAGGACGAGGGCGGCGTCGCAGGCCGGTTGTCGCCGGCGTTCTACTCGCCCGATATCGATTTCACCGCCGATCACACGTGGTGGGATTACGACGCTATCCTCTGGGCTTCGCTCGCGCCGAAGTTTCCGGGTAAGCCGATGCTCATCCAGGAAACCGGCGAGCAGCGTCGCCTCACGATGGACGATCATCTGCGCCTCAGCGCCGAAATCGAAGGCGACCAACTCGAGCGCAAGATCGCCATCTCGTTCGCGCAGGGGGCGGGCGCGCTGGAGTGGGTATGGAACGTGAATGCCTACATGGCTAACGACAACGAGATCCCCATCGGCGCGATCCGGCCCGATGGGACCGAGAAGCCGGAGGCGCAGGTGCTGGCAGGCTTCGCGGCCTTCGCGAACAAGAGCCCGCAGAGCTTCACCAGGATCATTCCGCCCGACGTCACGATGGTGACCTCGCAGACGCTGCTTTACTCCGTAATGGGAGGGCTTGCGCTCGAGACGCAGAAGAAGGCGTTGCGGACGCTGGCCTACTACGACCACACGCCGGTGCGGATGCTGACCGAGAACCGGCTCGCCGATCTCGGTTCGCCGAAACTGGTGATTCTGCCGTCGCCGCAGGGGCTGAGCCAGCCTGCGTGGGAACAACTGATGGACTACGTTTCGCGCGGGGGGACTTTGCTCATCACGGGACCCGTGAATCGCGACGAGCACTGGCTGCCGGTGGATCGCATGGGGCCGCTGGGCATCAAGGCGGAGGTGGTGCCGCTGGTGGTGCGGGGATCGGAGACGACCCTGCCCGACGGCCGGGGACTCGCTTACGGCTTCCCGGCAAGCGTGCAGCAGTCAGAGACGCTGACGATGCGCTTTGCCGATGGGAAATCCGTTGCTGTCGTCCCGCATGGCAGCGGCAGAATCCTCTGGATTGCGGACCCCGTCGAATTTGCCGACGGCTATGACGCGACCGCCGCGATTTATCGATGGGCGCTGCAGGAGGCGAAGTTGCCGCCGGTATTCCAGGAGGTGTCGCCGCTCTCCTCCGCCGTTCTCGCCTTCCCCACGCAACTCGACGACGCGCAACTCTACAGCTTCAGCAACGAATCGGCGAGCGATCAGACGATCGACATCACAGACGCGCGGTCGCACGCGCATATCCGCTTCACGCTGGGCGCACAGCACGGAGCGGCGCTGCTGCTCGATCTGCAAGGCCGCCCGCTCGCGAGCTACGGAGGCGCAGCGGTCGCGCCGTAGCCCGCCTTAGCGGATCATGTCCACAGGCGGGCAGCACCGCGAACTCCACTGGAGTCGCCATGTTTCGCAGGAACCACCGCTGTGACTGCGGATTTGCCGAAGGCCCAGTTCGCAATTTTCGGCGGCACGTTGCGATAGAGGCGCTCGATGCGCGACAGTCCGCCGCCGAGCACAAGGATGTCCGGATCGAGCAGGTTTACCACGTGGCCGAGTGCGCGCGCCAGCCGGTCTTCGTAGCGTTCCATCGCCGCCGTGGCTTGCGCTTCGCCCGCTTCCGCAGCAGCCACGATCTCTGTTCCCGTGAGCGCCGATCCCGACGCGCGACGGTAGTCCTCTTCGAGCGCCGGGCCCGAGAGCCATCGCTCGATGCAGCCTCGCTGGCCGCAATAGCACGGATCGCCGGGATATTCGTCAGGACGCTGCCAGGGCAGAGGATTGTGGCCCCACTCGCCGGCGAGGCCGTTCGGGCCGGAGTGCATGCGGCCGTGGAGCGCGATGCCCGCTCCGCAACCGGTGCCAAGAATCGCCGCAAAGACGACGGGGTGGCCGGCTGCTGCGCCATCGACGGCCTCAGAAACGGCGAGGCAATTCGCATCGTTGACGCAACGCACTTCGCGATGGAGCGCGACGGAGAGATCCTTCTCGAGCGGCCTGCCGTTGAGCCATGTGGAGTTCGCGTTCTTCACCAGGCCGGTGGCGGGCACGATGGTGCCGGGAATGCCCACGCCGATCGGGCCGGTGGTGCCGACTTCGCGCTCGATCGAGGCGACCAAATCCACCGCGGCGCGGATGGAGCCCTCGTAATTGTGGCGAGGCGTCGCGATGCGGACACGACGGAGCTCGCGGCCGTCTTCGTCCATGGCCAGCGCCTCGATTTTGGTGCCGCCCCAGTCAATGCCGATGCGCAGGCCGGGTTCGTGCGAGTTCACCGGTGCGTTCCCCATTCGTCCAGCGCGGCGGCCAGACGCTTGAATGCTTCCGCGGTCATGGCTGGGTCGCCGCCGATGCCGATGCGGAAGTAGTCCGGCATCTCGAAGAAGCTCCCCGGGACGACGCTGGTGTCGTAGCGCTCGCGGAGAAACTGGCAGAACTCATCGACCGGTCCGTTTTTCAGGCGGGGAAACGCGACCGTGCCCCACGGGCTGCGGAAGCACTCGAGATCGCTCCGGCCGCTGAAAAACGCGTCGAGCGCTTTACGGTTCGCATCGAGCAGCGTGCGCGCGCGTGCGTCGAGCTTGCTGAGTTGATCGAGCGCCATGACGCTCAGCAGTTCGCCCGGATGTACAGGCGTGGCGGCGAAGAGATCGTTGAGCCGCCACATGCGATGAGCCACCTCGGGCTTTGCGAGGATCCAGCCGCAGCGGAGCCCGCTGACACCATAGGCTTTCGTGAGACTGTTCGTGACGACGAAGTTGCTGCCGAGGTGGAACGACGAGCGCTGCGGCTGGTCGTACACCATGTCGAGGTAGACCTCATCGACGAGCACTTGCGCTCCGGAGCTCTCTGCGATCGCTCCGATCCGAACGAGCGTCTCTTCGCGAGTGAGGGCGCCCGACGGATTGTGCAGATTGGTGAGGCAAATGAGCCGCGTTTTCGGAGTGATGCGCCGCACAATGTCTTCGGGATCGATCTGGAAGTCGCACTCGGCGCGGCGCTCAAAACGAAGAATGTTCGCGCGCAGATACGACGCAACTTCGAGGACCGGTCCATAGGTGGGCTGCTCGATCAGAACATCGTCGCCGGCGTCGATGAGCGCGGCCATCGCCAAATGATTGGCCATCGAGGTCCCCGCAGCGGTCACGACGCAATCCACCTTGACGCCGCATTTGCGCGCCAGGCGCTCGAGGAGAGGCTTGTGGCCATACATGTCGGGTCCGGTGATCTGCAGATCCTGCGCGGCAACGTGCAGTTCCGCAAGCGGGTAACCCATGATGCCGCTGGTCGCGAGGTTGTATTTTGCCCGCGAATGGAGCTTCGCCCACTCCAGATAGGTGGACGCGACGGCACGCGTACTGCTCATTCCTTAGCCTCCCTGAGCCGGCGCCGTTGCCAAAGCGCATAGACCGGCAGTCCGATGATGATGATCACAAATCCGATGGAGCTGTTGCGAGGATACTTCCACAATGCGTTCGCGACGATGAGCCAGCACGACAGGATGAAGAGCAGCGTCGTGTACGGATGGCCGGGCACGCGAAAGCCGGCATCGCCGGTGGGGCGTCCGCGGTCGCGGCGCCGCAGAACGAAAAGGCAGCTCGCGCTCAGGCCGAAGAAGGTGAAGTCGATGGGCGCCTGGAAGTTCAGGATCTGCTCGTATTTCCCGCTGAGCGCGATCACCACGGCCCACACGCTTTGGAGCACGATGGCAACGACGGGAACCTGAGTCCTGCGCGTGAGGTAAGCAACGCTGCGAAAGAAGAGCCCGTCTTCGGCCATGGCGAAGTAGACGCGCGGCCCGGTGAGCACGGACTGGCTGAGAAATCCAATGGTCGAGACGGCGATGCCCAGGGCGATAAGACGCGCTCCGCGATCGCCGGCCACGATCTGCATGACGGAGCTGGCAGGGATGCTGGTTGTGGCAAGAGCCGTCACCCCCAGAGCACGCAGGCAGACGATGTTGACCGAGACGTAGAGCACGACGACGGCGACCACGCCGATCATGAGCGCGCGGCCAAGATTCCTGCGCGCGTCGCGGATTTCGCTGGCGATGAAATTCGTGGTCTGCCAGCCTCCGTAGGAGAAGAGGACCGGAACCATCGCCGCGCCCAAGGCGGTCAGCAGGTCGAAGCCAACGGGCCGATCCAATACGGGGTGGAGGATGGTTTTGGGCACGCGAACCAGAAACAAACCGGCGCCGACGAGTGCGGCAATCGCCGCAATCTTGAGCACCATGAGAATGCTCTGGAATCGGCCGCCGGGTTTGACTCCCAGGCAGTTCACGGCCGTGAGCAGAGCCAGCGTCACGACGACCACCCAATGTTCGGAGCAAGGCAGGCGGGTGAGTTCGAGGAAGTATCGCGCGAAGGTGACGGCGACCGCGGCCATGCCACCGGTTTGAATAATGAGGAGGAGCGCCCATCCGTAGAGGAAGCCGAAGACGGGATGCAGCGACTGGCGGAGATATTCGTACTGGCCGCCAACTTCGGGAATGCGGGCGCCCAACTCTGCGTAGATAAAGGAGCCGAGAATGGCAATGATGCCGCCGAGGCCCCACACTGCGAGAATCAGCACGGGAGAATGCAGGCGCTGGGCGACCACGTACGGATTCATGAACACGCCCGCGCCGACGATGCCTCCCATCACCATCATGGTGGCGTCGAACAAGCCCAGTTTGGGCGCGAGCCGGGGACCGCTCTCAGCTTCCGGGGAGGTTTGTGTCACCGCACCGAATTCTATCCGAGACGAGAGCGGCGCCTCCGGAACGGCGCCGTTTGCGAGTTAGACCATCGCCGTTTGCATCGTGCCCATGCCTGATTTGCGAACGATGCTGATCAGGCGATACGCGTTGATGGCGGCAATCAGCAGGCAGATGAAGATCGCGAAGGGGAAGGCTCGCGCCATCCACTGATTCACGAGGCCGACAACGATCGCCGCTTTGTCAGGGGTCGCTCCGGGCCAGTCGATGGTG
>DATJTG010000044.1:0-17402 GCA_035503555.1 Acidobacteriaceae bacterium
CCCCCTTGACACGATGGCGGATTCGGGACTAAAAGTGCTCAATACGAAACTAGAAGAAATAAATCAATGTTTCGTATGCAATCCCTTGGAGGCTTCATGCGCAAGCTCTGCTTTCTCGCGTTCGCGGGTCTGCTGGCGACGTTACCGATCTGTTTGCCGGCCTGGGCGCAGTCGACGAACGAAGGTGTGCTGGCCGGAACGATCAGCGATAGCAGCGGCGCTGTGATTCCCGGGGCGACGGTCACGCTGACAGATGTCGGAACGAACATCGCGCGGACCACGCAGACCAACGGCGAGGGCGATTATTCCTTTCGCGCGCTGCCCCCTGCGACCTACAAAATGGTGATCGAAGCGAAGGGATTCGGAACTGTTGAGCAGGACAACCTCGTTCTGACGGTGAACCAGAAGGCGACGCTGAACACGACGCTGAAACCGGCGACGGCGGCGACCAATGTCACGGTGCATGCGATTCCCGTGCTGCTCGATTCGGAAGATGCGACCCTGGGGACGGATGTGAGCAGCACTTATCTGACGCAGATTCCGCTCATGAGCCGAGACTCGTTTGGCTTAACGTTTCTGGCCGGCGGCGTGACAGAGACGACCGGATCGGGTACGCAGGATTCGTATCCCAGCGGGACGAACTTTGTTTCGAACGGGCAGCGGAACGCGACCGCGGACATTCGCCTGGACGGCGATCTGCTGAGCGCGCCGGAGCAGGGCGAGGGCGGAACGACGAACGTCTACTATCAGCCTTCAGTGGAAGCGCTGCAGGAATTCAAGGTAGAGAACAACAGCTTCTCCGCCGAATACGGCAATAACGGCGGGACTGTGGTGAACACGGTCATGAAGTCCGGCACAAATCAGCTGCACGGCAGCGGATGGTGGTACGGGCAGCGCGCGAACTTCGACGCACGAGATTTCTTCAACACCGGTCCGGTGCCCGGACACCAGCAGGATCAGGAGGGCTTCACGGTCGGCGGCCCGATCCGCAAAGACAAGACATTCTTCTTCGGCGATGTCTCGATTGTGCGCGATCTGGAGCCGGTCAACATCGTGGCGACCGTTCCAACGGATCTCGAACGCAAGGGCGACTTCTCTCAGACCATGGCCTATGACGCGAACGGCAATCTGGTGCAGAACCAGATTTTCGACCCCTTTACCACCGACGCTAACGGCAACCGTCAGGCTTACACCGGAAACAAGGTTCCGCAGACAGAGTGGGACAAGGTCGGCCAGGCGGTGCTGAATCTCTATCCTGCTGCCAATACAGCAGGCGATCCCGGCATCGGTACGAACAACTATCGCGATGAGATCTTGTCGACCTCGAAAAGCCAGCAGTTCGACATCAAGATCGACCAGAACTTCAGCTCGCGATCCCGGCTGAGCGCGCGCTACAGCTTCCAGCACAACGACGGCGTTACGCCAGGTGTCTTTACCGACGACATCTTCAATGACGGCACGGCCTATCGCGGCGCTTTCTATAACGACGGACTGGAATACACCTTCTCTCCGACCGCAAATACGCTTTGGGTGAGCCGGTTTGGGATCGATCGCGTGTGGCAGCCTTCGTTTTCGAACACGGTCGACCCGACGAGCCTCGGCTTTCCGTCCTATCTTGATGCCGCGAACGGAATCAAGCGCATGCCGTCGATCCTGCCGAACGATTACGGGGACTATTCCCGATTCACTCCGTTGTTCAGCCAGTGCTGCGTCGACACGCGATTCGCGCACACCCTGCTGAACTACTCATCGAACTTTTCGTGGACGCACGGCCAGCACAATCTGAAGTTTGGCGGAGAGCAGCGTATTTTCTATAACAATTTCGATCAGCCTAACTACCCTACCGGCTTCTTCAGCTTCGACCAAACGGTGAGTTCGGCAACGCCGTACGACACCGCCAACGGCACGCAGGGCAATTCTTTCGCAAACATTCTGATTGGTTACGGAGACACAGGCGGCATCAACGTGCAGCCGGCAGTGGCCGACATGTCGCGAGAGACGGCATTCTATGCCGAGGACAGCTGGCATGCGACGCCGCAACTGACCATCGATCTTGGCGTGCGCTATGAGTGGAGCACTCCGTATTCCGAGCGGCACAACTTCGTGGAGTTCAGCGACTTCACAGAAAGCAGTGGTCAGGCTGTGCCGGGGCTAAGCGCGTACGAGTCCAGTGACACGCCTCCCGGTGCGACGATCTTTGCGGGCAACGGGATGCGCACGCTGCCCGTGGATCGCAACAATGTGGCGCCGCGTCTCGGTTTCGCGTGGCAGGTCAGCCCGACGCTGGTGGTGCGCGGGGGAGCAGGCATTTATTACGGGCTGAATGTTGCCACGAACTTCCAGTATCCAGGGCCGGCGTTTGCGGCGAGCCCTTCGGTGTTTTTCACCAAGGACAATTATCAAACCCGCTTCGCTACGCTGGAGAATCCCTTCCCCGGCGGAATCCCGCAACCGCAGGGCACGAAATACGGCAAGCTGGCCGATTGGGGTTTGTCAGACGGCAATAACCTCGATCTGGAGACGGCGCGCAACGCCGAGATTTATCAGTGGAACCTGGGTATCCAGAAGGCCTTTCCCTGGAAAGTTGTCATTGGCGTCGATTACTCGGCGAACCGCTCGACGCATTTGCCGTGGGGCGGGTACAGCAGCACGAGCAACAGAAACTTCATTCCGTCGAACGTGCGCGAGCAGTATACGAGCGATCAGTTAAGCAATCTCGTCAACAACCCGTTCCAGGCGCTGTTCAGCGGGCCAGGCGCCATCTTCAATGAGCCGGAGTCGCGTTACGGCGATGATCAACTCCCGCTTCTGAATCTGCTGCGGCCGTATCCGCAGTACGACGGTGTTTTCTCAGGACTGCCCAAACTGGCGGCCGATTCCTGGTACAACTCGATGCAGGTGCGGTTCCAGAAGCGCGAGAGCCAGTACCTGTCGTTTGAGGGCAACTACACCTGGGCGAAGGCTGAGGACGATTCATCGGTTGGCTTCAACGCATTTGTCGGCTATCTGGACACGGGCAATCCTCAGGAGCTGGACAATCTCAAGGCGGAGTGGTCGATCAGTGCCAATGATGCGACCAATCGGCTGGTTGCCGCTGTGGTGGCGGATTCGCCCTTCGGACGCGGTCGGCTATTCGCCTCCAACATGAACCGGTTTGTCAATTACGTTGTGGGCGGCTGGCAGGGCTCGACGCTGATGACCTACCAGACGGGCACACCGATGCCGATCACGATGGGCAATCCGCGGCTGGCGGATGGCAACCAGCGGCCGAGTGTGACCTGCCGGCAGGTTACGACGGGAATGAGCATCCACCATGCGGCGTATACGCAGCAGCCCTACCTGAATACAAACTGCTTTGCGGATCCGGGCGATCAGCAGCCGGGCAACGCACCGCGCTATTTTTCGAACATTCGCGGCGACAGCATTCGCGATTTCGACGTGTCGTTCATGAAGGCGGAGACGCTGCCGCGCGAAAGCCAACTGGAACTGCACGTGGACATCTTCAACTTCACCAACACACCGCGCTTCGCGTTTCCAGACTTCGGCTATGAGGATTCGACCTTTGGCATCGTGAGCTCAACCGCGGCGGGTTACACTCCGCGACACCTGCAGTTCGGCGTGCGCTACCAGTTCTGAAGTCTCCATGCGATTGGGGTGGTTGCCGGCCCCGCTCGTTTTTCTGCACACGCAACAACGAGGACCTTTGTCTATGCACCTCACCTCCGGGAGATTCGTCCGCAGGTTTGCTTCCGTTGTCCTGGTCGGGCTCGCATGCCACGGCTTGCTCTTCGCGCAGAAGGATGACACGGCCGCGCGAGCCTGGATGCGTAAAGTGCGGATCGCGGCCTACCCGTTGACCCCGGACAACGCGCAGCAGATTGTGCAGCAGGCCACGGCCGATAGTGTCTACGGCATCGAGGTGGACAACGACATCCCCGGACGCTATGAGAGCTTCCTCGACCCAACCGTAAAGCTAGAGGCGATCCGCCGCGTGGCGGAAGCGGCGCACAAGGCTCGGAACAAAGCCTACGTCTACATTGCGGGGACCGAATGCATTTCGCTGAATGCCGATGGGCCGCACACGCTGGCGAAGGAACATCCGGATTGGCTACAACGCAAGATCACCGGCGAGCCGGCCATCTTCGGTGCGAAGTCGGCGTTCTGGATTCGGCCGGGCGAAGAGGACGTATGGGTAAGCCCGTATGCCGAGCCATGGCGAAAGATTTACATGCAGCGGGTGCGGCAGATTGCGGCGACGGGTATCGATGGGATCTACGTCGACATTCCGTACTGGATGACACACTTCACAGGTTGGGAAGACACCTGGGCCAGCTTCGACGATGGCACGGTCGCGGCGTTCAAAAAAGCGACGGGGCTGGATGCGCGCAAAGACATCAGTTTGGGCGACGCGGAGGATCCTGGATTTCGGAAGTGGATCGATTTTCGCATTCAGACCATCGACGATTTTCTCGCGGAGATTCGGCGCAACGCCGTGGAGGTCAATCCGAAGATCGCGCTAATACCGGAGATTTATCCTGGCCTCGAGGAAGCGGTGCCGCGCGTAGGCGCGGATGTGTATCAGCTCTATCCCATTGTGGACGCCATTGCCCACGAGTATGAGTTTGGCGAGGGCGAGGATCACACCGCGGCTTCGCGTACGCCCTTCGACTGGTTCATGTATCAGATTGGAATGCGCAGTTTTCGCGCGTTTGCGGGCGAGGCGAAGCCAACCTGGATCCTGAACTACTCGTGGGATGGGGCGAAGGATGCAGCTCCGCGGGAAGCGATGCTGTCCCTGGCGAATTCAGAACTGACGGCCGGCGCAAACTTCTGGGATGCCAGAGGGCATGTGATGTCGGGCTCGAATGACGAGCCGACGAGACGAGAAATCTTTCACTGGATCGCCGCACACGAGGACATTTTTGGCGCGGAGCGGGAGCCGCAGGGGCAGACCGGCGTCTACTTTTCTGACACGACGCGGAATTACTATCCGAAGGAATTCGTGGATGCGTACCGCGGCGTGCTGCTGATGCTGCTCCGGAACCATGTGCAGTTCCGGGTGGTGACCGAGAGAACGCTCGCTGAATTCCACGGGAGCGTACTGGTGCTGCCGGATGTGCGCGTGGTGAGCGATGCGGAGGCGGCAGGCGTGCAAGCGTTTGCGGGCCGCGGCGGACGCGTGGTGCTGACAGGGAAGATCGACGCGAAACTCGGCGAGCTGCAGGGAGCGACGCGTTTTCCGGACGAGCCGGAGCTGGGATATCTGCAGGCGGCGGAGAAGGACCTGTACCACCCGAATCTGTCAGGCGCGGACGACTTGCTGCAAGCGATGGAAACGACGAGCGATGTGCAGGTGGAAGCGTCTCCAAATGTCGTCATGCACGAGGCGCGGATCGGCGGGCGGACGTATTTGTTTCTGGCGAATTTTGCGGGGCTCGAGGCGGGGAAGAATGAAACACCCGCGATGCAGAACGGAATCTACCTGACAGCCCTGAGTGCGATGGGCAAACAGCTGCACTGGCTGCCATTTCTCGGTTCGGAGACCACCCTACAGGGCAAGTCGGCCGGCGATCAGACCACGTTTACACTTCCGCCTGTCGAACGCGGTGGCGTGGCGTGGTTCGAATAGCGGTCAGTTCTCGCGGTGCACGAGGCTCGCGCAATGGTAGCTTTCGCGTCTCTAGTAAATGCTGAGTTCCGGGACAACCCGGCTGATGGCGCCGTTGGGACTGGGTGCATCCGGCTTCAGTCCTGCGTGGATGGATGCGAAAAGCCCGAGCAACTGCGCAAAGATCACATCGAGCATGGGCCGGCACGCGTCCGGAATAGCGGCCGCCGATGCGGGCGCGAGAACATGTTCCGCTTCGATGCCCAGCTCCTGCGCGTCGGCGGAGATGGCCACGCGGGTGCGAACTAATTCCTTTCCGCCAATTTCGCGCAGCAGATCGAGCTCGTAGTTGCGGCGCGGCGCCTGACTGGAAATGAATGACACGAGCAGGGTATCGCGATCGAGCGCCGCCATCGGACCGTGGCGCAGAGCCAGCGTCGCCTGCGACATGCTCTGCACGCGGCCAGCGGTCAGCTCCAGCACTTTGAGCGCAGACTCCATGGCAGCGCCCGCGAGTCCGCCAGAGCCGAGGAAGCAAACACGATGATAGTTCTCCCGAACGAGGTGGGCAGCGAGTTCAGCGGCCCCTGGAAGGATCGATTCCGCGGCTGAGGCAAGGGCGCTCAGAATCGGCTGATACTCGTTGGAGTGCGACAAGTAGGCGAGGTACTGCCCGGTTAGCACCATGTTCGTGAAGGAACTGGTCATGGCGAGGCTGCGATCATTGGTCGCGTCATCGAGAACGATGGCATGACTCCGCGCATGACCCTCGATAATCTTCGTCATCCGGCCGGCACGATCGCAGGTAACAAGCAGATGGCTGACCTGAGGGCATTCTTCCAGCGCGCGCTCGAGAACGGCGATGCCTTCGGGGCTGTTGCCGGAACGAGAAAATGAAATCCAGAGATAGCGGCGACCAGGGATGAGCGAGTCGGAGAAATCCGTGAGCAGGCTGGTGCTCGCGACGGGGATGACTTCGCACTGCCACTTGCGGCGTAACAGGTGATGGAGCGAGCGGCCGATGTAGTCAGAGGTGCCGGCGCCGATGAGGAAGACAGTGGGGCGCAGCTCCTCCGCATCCGTCAAACCCGCGGAGGCGAAGAAGGCGGCGATCTCGTTGTGTCGAGTTTGGAGTTGGTCGAAGGTGCGGCGCCAGGTCTCAGGCTGCTGGGCGATTTCCTGCGGCGTATGGAGCAGGCCGCGCTCAAGCTTTTCCGACGGGGAAAGTCGCAGCAGCGATGTTAAGGGATCCACGGTGATCTCCGACTTCCGGCGCCCGCGAGGCGGTCGGAAGGCCTTTCAACGGCATTGAGAATATCGTAACAAATCGTAATTTAGCAATGCAAAAGCGAAAGGTCTTTGTGGCTCTCTTTCGATCATTTAGTGAGACTCGGAATCTCCCGAGGAGGATTCGAAAGTGCGGACTTCGAATGGCGCGAGCGGGATGACAGTGCGATGAGGGTCGAGATGAATCGGAGCCGCGCCCTCTTCGCCGAACGGGTCGGAAGCCTCCGTGCTGATGCGGGCGCCCTGCGGAAGCTCGAGAACCTCATCCAGGTCGAGTGTGTAGTCCTGCGGTGTGTCCGACGGATTGCGCAAAGTAACGATCCATCCCTTCGGACTCCACGCAGCCCATCCGTAAATCTGGAGCTTGCCCGGGTCGCCGCCGATCCAGTGGTTGTCGACGAGGATGCCGGCATTGCGCCGCGCCCATTTTGCGGCGTGGGCGAGCGTATCCCAGTCGGAAGAGGTGAGCAGCGACGGCGTGATGTACATCTCCTGCAACTGCGTGCCGGTTGCGAAGTAGGAGTGGACCTCGTCGGCGAAATCGTGGCCAGGGTCGGTGTTCAGATGATCTTCGAGCCTGGCGTAGATGATGCCGTGCAGCATGAGGGAATTGATCGGGAAGAGCGGTCCGCCGAGGACCGTATTGCGGTAAGTCTGCTCGTCGCGATACGTGATCCACTGCTGCCGCTGCGATCCAGGCCCGTCGAAGCCATCGTCTTCCCCGCCGCGCCAGATGGAGTCGGCATAAAAGAGCCAGAACGGCGAGGGATAGGTGCCGGTGGTGAGATTGATGAAAGTGCTCGGCTGGCGGTGGCGCACGACCTCAATCAGATGGATCGCGGCGTCGAAGTCGCTGTCGAAAGCGCTGCCTGGGAAGACGCGATCGGCATTGCCGGTACCGTCGATCTTGAACTGGTTCACATGATAGCGGTCGACCATCTCGAGGAAGACCTGCTCAAAGCGCTGATAGTATTTTGGCCCGGAGAGAGCATAGCCGCCCTTGATGATTTCGTAGCCGTGCGCTCTCCCGTAGGCGATGCGTTCTTTCCGTCGTTCCATGTAGCCGCCCCATGGAGAAAACCAGACGCCGATCCCAGCGTGAATCTGTTGGGCGGCGGCGGCGATCTTGCTGAAGCCGTCAGGGAATCCGCTGTTGAAGCCCCAGAGGGAGCTCGGATTGTCCCAGCCGTCGTCGAAGAGAAAAGAGTTCATCTCGACGTGGCGCCGGTCGACGAGCTCGCGGCCAAAGGCATGGATGCGATCGAGAGCGTCGGTTTCGTTGTAGGCGCCGCCGTAAGCGATGTCGAACCAGGAGTTGTAGTGGAGGAAGGGGCTGTAGGCGCGAGGCCTCTCGCTCTCAATGTAGTGGAGGAAGGCACGGCGCATTTGTCCGGGAGCGGCGACGCCGACGACGGAGGAATAGGTCGTGCTTTGGCCGGCGCGGAGGGGAAGAACGCGTGCAAGCGACGCCACAGCATGGTCGCCATCGACATGACTGGAGGAGAGCGGATGCTCAAAGCCAAAAAACATTCCGTCGTCGACGATGGGCGATCCGCGAACGGTGCCCGAAACATGGGCTCCAGGGTCGGTGAAGTCGAGCATGCGCACTTCGGCGATTGGGGCGTCGCTGGTGGCGTGGAGCGTGAGCTCCTGGCGGAAATACGTCGCATGCTCCCGCTGGAGAAGGCACCAGTGCAGCGCGCCAGGAAAATGCGGATCGGCGAATTCAGCGCAGATGCGGCGGCCAGGAGCGTGGCCGGCAGCGGATCCCCCGGGCAGATCGCTCGGGGAGAGTGCGGACATCCTCATCGCGGAAGAGCGCAGCACGGATCCGTCTTTCATGGTGAGGACGAAGGCTTCCGGCAGGTCGAGGGTGCGCGAGGCAAGCTGGTCGGTCACGTGCAGACCGCCGAAGTGGCGATCCTTAGCGTGAAGCTCCACGGAGATTCCATCGCCGTCGAGGCGAAGATGGTTCTGCGCGTAACCGGCGGACAGCGCGGTGTTGGCGAGAAAGACGAGCGTGAGGCCGCGGCGGATCAGGGTTCGATGTGGGTTTTTCAAAACGCATCCTCGAGAGTGGCATCGCCCGCGCGCTTGCCTCGCATCAGCAGATAGACAAGCAGCCCGACGATGACCCATGCAAAGCCGAGCAGTTTCGCATTGCGGCTGAGGTTAAACCAGATGAACGTGCAGATGGCGATGCCGGCGGCGGGAATCGTCGCAGCCAGGAATACTTTCTCGCGCGAGCGAAATTTGTAGTGGATGAGGGCGGCCGCGTTGACGCCGATGAAAGCGATGAACGCGCCGAAATTCAGAAGCTCAGCGCCTTTTTCATAGGTGAGCAGGAACGCTCCGACGAGGGTGATAAGGCCGAGCAGAATCACGTTGTTGCGTGGGATGTTGTTGTGAGGGCTTACGGAGCCGAAGAATCTGCGGGGCAGAGCGTTGGCGCGGCCCATTCCGTAAAGCAGGCGCGCCGCGCCGAACTGCGCCGCAATGCCAGAGCCGATGTTGGCGATGAGGAGCGTGGCGTTGAGCAACTGAAAGAGGAAGTGCCCGCCAACGCGAAGGGCCACCTGCACGTACGCAGTATCGACGAGATTTTCAGGAAATGCCGCGGTGAAGGGCCACGCAAGTTGAGCGACGTAGACTTCGACAGCCGAAAGCACGCCGATGGCGAGGCAGGTGAGCACCGTGGCCAGCATGATGTTGCGGCGTGGATTTTCCACCTCTTCCGACATGGTGGAAATGCCGTCGAATCCGATGTAGGTGAGCACGGCCAGCGAAGTGCCGTGGAGCAGGCTGCTCGCCTTGTACCGGGCAGGGTCGTAAAACGGCATGAGCCACGCGTAGCCGGCAGGACGCGCGATGCTCGCGATGTAACGGATGGCGTATGCGAGAAAAACGACGACAACCACGCCCATGCCGATCGCGAGAAACTCGTTCACCCGGCTGGAGGCCTGGACGCCGAGAAGGTTGAGTCCGGTAAACAGAATCGCGAAGGCGAGGACCCAGGCAGCGTAGGGCACCTGCGGCAGGATGTTCTGCGCGGCGGCGCTGCACCAGATGGCGCAGATGATGGGGTTGAGCATGTAGTCCATCAGCATGGACCAGCCCACAACGTAGCCGGCCGTGGGATGGATCTCGTGTCCGACATAGGTGTAGGCGGATCCGGCGCTGGGATAGATGCGCGCCATGCGTCCATAGCTGACCGCGGTGAGCAGCATAGCCACCATGGCAATGAGGATGGTTGTGACCACGTGCCCGCGCGCCGCGTTGCAGACGACGCCATAGATGCCCATCGGCGCCGTGGGCTGGATGATGATGATGCCGTAAAGAATGAGGTGGCGCAGTTTCAGCGCGCGGCGCAAACCGGGCGCGCTTGCCGGGTTGGTGACGTTTGAGGGCTCCAGGGGTCGCCTCCTGCGCGGACCCGACGACAACGCCCGTGAAACTGCGTGCCGATACACAAGGCCTGCTTTAAGATTCCGTATTATTACCATTCTTGTCGGAAGAGGAGCAATGGGCAGGTTCGAAATCGAGATTCCGGAGTGCCCCGGCCAGAAATTCATTGCAGTTCACAATCGTTTTTGTCCTGTTTTTACTGAAGAATAGCCGGGTGCCGGACAGGCAGCCGGTACTTGACATGGGGCGCGGGCCTCGACTACGCTTCGATACCGGATTGATATAGACCGAAATGAAACGAAATTTCAAGGGGAACTGGCCGCGTGCCTTGAATTGGCGGATCACGCGGTTTGGATCGGCGGTCCTGATCGCCCTGAGCGGTGCCTGGGGAGTTTCGGAGCGGGCGCAAACGCCGGCAATGCGCGTTCAGGTAACCCCCGCCGGACGCTACAGTATCGGCATCGCGGACGGCTCCCATTTTGCTTTGACTTCCGGCGTGGCAGCGCAGGTGGATGGCCGCTGGCTGCGCCTTCAGCTCTATCCCCGTGTTGCCGTTCATCAGTCTGCTGCGACGACGGAGCTGGGCGCGGCGATCGAATGGGATGTGACGGCGTCCGGGCTGGCGGGAGCACCCGATCTCTCGTACCGTCTGCGCGCCGATCGCGAAGCGCCATTCGCCGATGTGCAGGTCACGGTTGAGAACACCACCGGGCACGCAATCCATGTGGAGGCCATCCGCGGGGTGGATACGAACGGTGCCGACACCCTGAATCTGGAAGGTGCATATGTGCAGGATCGTGTTCTGTCAGACAGCTTCAGCGAAGACCGCCCGGCCATGCAGATCCGGGACCTTGGGGATGTGCCGTACAAGGAGCCGGATCGCATGCATCGCGCGGTCGGGAGCCAACTGGTCTACAACCGCGAAAGCCACGAGAGCCTGTTCGTGGGCGCGCTCAGCTCCGACAAGTTCATGACGATTCTGCGGCTGCATCTCGCGGCGGCAAGCGAGCCAAAGATTGATTCGTACGAGGTGGAGTCGACGGGAACGACGGAGCTGGAAAAAGAGAATTCCCTCCAAGACTCACCAGCGGAAGATCAAATTCCGCTGAGCGTTGATGTGCCGGCGGCCGGCCATCTGGATTCCGAGCGCCTGCTGCTGAGCGTGAGCCGCGACTATCACCATCAGCTCGAAACCTACGGATGGCTCATCCGGCAGATTCACCATCCGCGCGAAGCGCCGCCGTTGATGGGGTGGTGGAGCTGGACCGCCTACTATTTCGGCCTGAACGAAGGCGCGGCTCTGACCAACGCGCAATGGCAGGCGGAGCATCTGCTGGCGCTGGGCTACAACGTCTTCCATATCGACGAGGGCTACCAGTACGCGCGGGGAGAATACACGTCACCGAATGCAAAGCTGTTTCCGCAGGGACTGTCCCCGCTGGAGTATCAGGTGCGCGGTCTGGGCCTGACGCCCGGCATCTGGACCGCTCCGTTTGAAGTCAGCGAGCGAGCGTGGGTGCATCAGCAGCATCCGGACTGGCTGATTCACAACGCCAAAGGAGAGCCGATTCCGGCTGGGGACGTCGTCGATGGAAAAGACAAGCTGTACATGCTGGATGTGACGAACCCTGGCGCCGCTGAATACCTGCGGCAAACCTACACCACGCTCGTTCACGAGTGGGGCATTCACTACATCAAGCTCGACTTCATGGATGACAGCGCGATCGAGGGCTGCTACCACAAGCCGGGAACGACCGCGATGGAGGCGCAACGCATCGGTCTCGGCATCATTCGCAAGGCGGTGGGCGAAGATGTCTATCTCGACAAGGACGGCAGCGTGATGCTGAACCCCGTGGGATACGTGGATTACGGGCGCATCTCGCAGGACACCGGACACACCTTCGACGCGACAAAGGAGGCTGAGCCGGGCATCGCTGCGCGCTACTACATGAACCGGAACTATTTCGTTGCCGATCCGGATGCCTATGCAGTTTCAACGCAAACGATCGCCGATCAGAGTTGGCACGAGGGCAAGCCGGCAACACTCGACGACGCGCGCGCGGCGATCGCGCTGGCGGCAGTTACGGGCGGCATGTTCGAAGTTGGCGACAACCTGCCGACTTTGGAAAGGGAATCTGACCGGCTTGCCCTGATCGAGAATCAGGATCTGATCGATATGGTGCAGCTCGGGCGCTCGTCGACGCCCGTGGATCTGATGGACTACACGGAGGAGGAACAGCAACCGACGATTTTCTTGTTGAGAGAGTCGCGACGGCAAAGCGTGTTGACCGTCTTCAACTGGACGAAGCAGCCGGTCGAGCGCCTGATTCCTCTCGAGCAGACAGGCCTGCCCTCCGCGGCTTATTCCGTAACTGACGTCCTGGAGAAGGAGGACCTTCCCGAGCCCGAACATGGAGAGGTGCGCCTGGCGATTCCGGCTGAATCGGTGCGGATGGTGAAGCTGATCGATCGAAGCGCTGAGGCCACGGCGCCGGAGATTCAAATCGATGTGCCGGAGCATGGGGCCTCGGGCGACACGCTGCGTCTGTCCGCTACGGCGGTCAGCGGCGACCCGGTGGTTGGCTGGTCGTGGAGCTTCGGAGACGGCGTTACGGAGAGAGGGCAAAAAGTGAGTCACACGTGGACGGAGCCCGGCGACTACACCGTAACACTGGCCGTCCGCAGCCTGAGCGGTCTGAAGGCGCAGAAACAAGCACAAATCCAGGTGACCGGAACCATGCCAACGCAATTCAATCCAGCGGAAATCCGCCGCCTGCCCTGAACATCGATCGCATGGCAGACGCGCACAAGAGCCGATATCATGCGGCATGAATCTGCAGTGGCCGAAGGAATGATGATACGAAAACGGGCAAAAAACGATAAACCGCCGAACGAAAACAGCCAGATGCTGATCGACGAGCGGCGCCGCCACATCCTCTCGCTGGTGCAAAGCGACGGGCGCGTGCTGGTGGGCGAACTGTCACGTACGCTCGGCATCTCACAGATCACGATTCGCAAAGACCTGGAGCATCTGCAGTCGCGGGGGCTGCTGCAACGAACCCACGGCGGCGCGCTGCGATTGCAATCGGGCGCGCTCTTCGATCCCTCGCTGCGAGAAAAGCAGAAGCAGCACTCCGAGGAGAAGCAGCGCATCGCCGAAGAAGCCGCGCGTACGGTGCAGGAAGGCCAGTGCGTGATGCTGGACTCCGGAACAACGACGACTGCCGTGGCTCAGGCTCTGAAGCGCTTCTCGCAGCTTACTGTGATTACGAACGCGGTGAATATTGCTGCCGAACTGGCCAGCACGAACTTCGAGGTGATTCTGATCGGAGGTACGCTGCGCAAGAACTCTTTCTCTCTTGTGGGTCCGCTCGCGGAAGATGTGCTGGAGCAGATTCACGCTGACGTTCTGTTTCTCGGCGTGGATGGATTTGACGTGGAGACCGGCATCACGACTCCGAATTTTCTCGAGTCGCGCGTGAATCAGGCGATGGTGAAGGCGTCGCGGCGCGTGGTGGTGGTTTGCGATTCCACGAAATTTGACCGACGCAGCCTGTCGCGCATCGTTCCGACCTCGGCGATCCACTGCGTCATCACTGACTCAAGCCTGCCGCGTGAAGTCGCGGACGCGCTACGCAATCAGAAGATCGAGCTGCTTTTGGTTTAGTCGGCACGGCGTCCGCGCAGGACAATTGGCCCGGCATTGAATCGCGACACGAGAGGAAGGGAAATGATCGGATGCGGCGCAGAGATTTTCTGAAGGGCAGCGCCCTCGCCGCGGCTGCAGGCCTGGGCGCCGGCCGCGCGCAGGGTTATGTGCCCGCGCACAACTGGGGGAATTACGATTTCGGCTCCGGCCCGGTAGTGAACGACAGGCTGAACCAGGGGCCGTTTCCGCAATATCCGCCGGACGCGGTTATTCCCTCGGACGACGTAGTCATGACAACGACGCCCTCGGATGAGCCGGTGCCGAATTACGGCAAAGGGCTGATTACCTATATCACCGCCGACATGGGCACGGACGAAATACGGTCCGACAACGTGCTGAAGACAATTGAGGAACTCGTTGCGTTTCCACTGGGACAGTTGCTGTATCTGCGTCCGACGTGGAGAGAGGTGCAGCCGAGGCCGGGGCGGCTGGAACTGCCGGAACACTTTAAGTTCGCGCTGGATTTAGGCAGGCGGCACAACAAGAGGATTGGGTTCCGCATTCAGATGAGCGCGCCGGACTACAGAAATGCGCCTGCGCTGCCGGATTTTGTGCTCGACCGCGTCCCAAAGGTGGATTTGATTCTGAGCACGAGTGACAGCGGAGATCGAGCCGCGGCGCAGCGCTATCTGACGAATCCGTATGCGCGCTATCAGCCCCGTTTCGACGATCCGTTCTTTCAACAGGCATTCGAAGAACTCGTTGGGTTGCTGGCTGCGGAATTCAACGGCAACCCAGGCATCGAGTTCATGGACACATTTCTCTATGGATTCTGGGGCGAAGGGCATACGTGGCCCTTCAGCAACAATCCATTTCCCGATTACCAGACAGCGGAGCGAACCTGGGTGCGCATGCTGGAGATGCAACTGGAGCATTTCACGAAAACGCCGCTGCTCACAAACACGCAACCGGACTTCAGCCACGTGGGTAACTCCGAAGTGCTGGACCGCAGCGTGCGCAGCAACAACTGGATTCGCAGCGACACGATCTTCATCGAAAATGAGCAGATCGAAGCGCTCAGCAATCGTCCGCCCTGGATTGGAGCGCTGCTGGAGCAGGGGCTTTCCGGAAGAGCGCCCGACCCGGCCGAGAAAGATGAGGGAATCTCACCTGCAGAGAACATGATCTCGCACGTGATGGATGTTGGGGCCAATTACTGGTCGCTGTGGAATTTTCACCAGATCAATCCTGCGACACTTGAGGCCTTTTATCGCGCGTCGCCGCAATGGTTTGATCAAATCAATCGACGCATCGGTTATCGGGTGCGGCCCGCATTTATTTGGAGCTACGAGGCCGATGGTTATGCCGGCATCATCGCGGGCTTCGCCAATGACGGAATCGCGGGCGTGCCCGGCGTGCTGCGCGTAAGTGTGGTCGACGAAAATGGGCAGGTGCTGAAGAGCGGGTGCCTCGATGCTGGCTATCCGCTGCCCGGAAAGATTCGGCAGGCGCAATTTGTACTCCCAAAAGGCACAAAATGGCGGGGCCTGAGGATGAAAGCAGAGATTGAAGTGAAGGGGATGCGGTATCCGGTGCGGTTGGCCTGCCATCAGAAGTTGAACGAGGACGGCTCGCTCACACTCCGGCCGAATCTGAGGCAACACGTCTGAAACAGGCTGTTCACGACCGCAGGTGCAGGTCGCCGTGAATCCCGCTCGATCATTACGGAAGCGATTGAAGATTGACGTTTACTTTCGGCTTCACTAGAACTGGAACGACAGATCTCACTAACTGAATCAATGTTTGACGTCACCATCGCCGGCGAAATCAATCTGGACCTGATCCTCTATGGTCTTCCCGCCGCCATGCCGGTGGAACGAGAGTTGCTGGCATCGGACTTCCAGGCGACGCTGGGCAGTTCCTCTGCCATCGTTGCTCACAATCTCGCGATTCTTGGGGCGCGCGTGGGATTCGTCACGCTTGTGGGTCGCGACCCTCTCGGCAGGATCGCCCTGCAGCGCCTCGAAGACAGTGGCGTGGATCTCAGCCAATCTGCTTTCAGAGACCATCGGTCCACGGGCATAACGGTCCTGCTGCATCATGGCGCAGATCGGCACATTCTCACGTATCCGGGCACCATGAGCGACATGACGGTCGACGATCTAAATTTCGACTACCTTCGATCGTCGCGTCACTTCCACCTGTCGTCTTTCTTTCTGCAGACCAGCCTCGCTCCTGGCCTTCCCAACTTATTCCGGCGCCTCAAAGACGCCGGCCTGACGCTCTCGCTCGACACCAACGATGACCCATCCGGCGAATGGAGTGGCGTGCTCGACGAGCTGCTGGATCTCATCGACCTGCTGCTGCCGAACGAAGGCGAGCTTTTGCGCATCGCACGGCGCGAGACTCTCGACGACGCGCTGGCCGCGCTGGCCGGACGCGTTCCCTGGATTGCCGTCAAATGCGGCGCACAGGGCGCCGTCGTGCAGAAGGGGAGGGAGCGCTTCGCGGCTCCCCCCGTGATGGTGACGCCTGTCGACACCATCGGTGCGGGAGACAGCTTCAATGCAGGCTTTCTCTTCGCCTGGCTGCAGGGATTACCTCCGGAAGCGTGCGCCCGCGCCGGGAACATCACCGGCGCGCTGTCTACGCAGGCGCCAGGCGGGACCGAGGCATATCGCGACAGAAGCCGCGTTTTGCATTTTCTCCAGGATCACGATTTCCCGGTGGCCAGTCCTCGTGCCGGCGGTCTTGCTCCAGCGAATGCGGGCAGATGACGATGCAACCGGCGGATAATGACAAATTTGTAGCGATGGTAACGGCGAAAGCTGAAGTCACGCTTCCACTGAGCGAATTTCAGCCGAAATCTTCGCTGGCGACACCCGAGCACGAGATCGCGCGACCCCGATTTCCCGCCATCGACTATCACAATCACATCGACGCGCTTGAACCCGCAGATGTCCTGCGCACTATGGACGCCTGCGGTATCGAACAAATCATCAACATCACCATGAAAACCGGCGACGAGGCGCTCGCGATCCTCGAAAAATTTCGCCGTGCCGATCCACAGCGCTTCAGCACCATCGGCTGGATGGACTGGACTGGCGTGGATCGTCCGGACTTTGTTGCCAGGACCTGTGACTGGCTGGAACGGCTGGCCGACCACGGTGCTAAAGGCATCAAGTTCTGGAAGGATCTCGGCCTCAGCGTTCGCGACGCGCAAAATCAGCTGCTCCGCATTGACGACGAAAGGCTCGCTCCGCTTTTCGACAAGGCCGCCGAAATGCGCATGGCGGTGATGTTTCATACGGCCGATCCCGACGCTTTTTTTGAACCGATCGATCGGTACAACGAGCGCTATGAAGAACTGGCGGCGCACCCCGACTGGAGTTTCCACGGATCGTATTTCTCGAAAGGGGAACTCCTCAATCAGCGCGATCGCGTCATTGCGCG
>DATJTG010000045.1:0-24493 GCA_035503555.1 Acidobacteriaceae bacterium
TTGTTCGAGTCCATCGCGTCGGGCTTGCCGGTCAGGATGCCGAGCGAGGGGCCTCCACTGAGCGCCATCGGCACCGGCAGACTCTGCCCTGGCAGATAGGTCACGTTGAAACCACAGCCGCGATTGGTGTTCTCGATCCCATAAAGCGGGCCGCTCTCGGTATTTGTAATTCCGGGCGGAAAATGCGAGGCCGAAATAAACCGCACGGTGCGCGTCGAGATCGGCGCCTGGTCGTTGGAGAAGAAAGCCGCGCTGCGCGCCAGCTCTGCCGCGACCTCCGCGGCGGGAGCCTGCACGCCGAAGTTCGCCTGGGCCGTCGCCGGAGCATTCGCCTTCAGGTAGACCGCGAGGATATTGCCGGACCGGTCGCTGACGGCGATGGCCAGCGGCACATTCACCGACGCGGCCGAGGCGGTCACGATCGACTGAACATCCGCGACGCTGAGCACATTCGCCGCTGTCTGCGCAGGCCCCGACGGCTGCTTCGGCGGTGTGACCGTCGTACCCATGCATCCGCTCAGTATGAGCAGGCACGCGTTCGCCGCAACGATCCTCGTCCTTCGCCCAGGTTGCACCGCGTTGCACAGCCTCCGGAAAGGTGTTCCTGAGTCTACCCATGCGCCGCGCGGAAAATCCAGGATCATCCTTAAGTGGCCATGCTACGATGACTTCCGCCACCCCAGGGAAATCAGCGCACGTCCCACTGTGGCCCTCTTTCCGCCCGCATGATCCGACGCCTGCCAGACCGGCTGATTGTCGCCGCCATCGTTGCCGTTACTCTTACGCTGGCGATGTCGCTGCTCGACCGCTGGACTCCGTACGGCGATCTGCGGAACTGGACCTACGACTTCCTCATCAATCACGGCCCCTACTCGCACACTTCGCAGGACGTGGTCTTCGTCGACTTCGACGACGCCACCTTCGCCAAAATCCAGATCTATCCCATCCCGCGCAGCATCATCGCGCAGGCCATTGGGCAGGTCGCGAAGGCCAAACCAGCCGTGATTGGACTCGACATTCTCCTCTCCGAAGCCCGCGCGGCCGGCGACGATGAGGCGATGCAGGCAGCCCTCACCGCCGCTGGGAACGTGGTCATTGCATCCCAGGCGGGGACCGGACAGCTTCCTCCCGACTTTCCGCTCCCGATGTTCTGCCAGCCGGAGCACAGCGACGTCGTCACCGGCTTCTGCAAAGACGGCAGCCCCGGCGCCTTCGCCTACGCCGCGATCAACATGCCCTACGACAGCGACGGCTACGTCCGCGACGCGGAGTTGTTCGCGTGGGGCAAGAAGCCCTCGGAGAGCTTCCCTGTGTTCCTCGCCGAGCAGTATCTGGCGCAGGTCGATCCGCAGTGCACGACCTGCGTGCTCCGCCCGCTGAATCGCCGCAACGCGCAGTTCCGCGGGCATCGCGTTCCCTACGACAGCGTCGACGCCAAAACTTTCCGCATCGGCGACTGGTCGCCGCAGCCCACACGGCACATTTCCGCCTGGGACGTTCTGAACGGCACCGTCGACGCATCGCTGCTCCAGAACAAGCTCGTGCTGATCGGCCAAAGCAGCGACGCTGCCCGCGACCAGGATTTCACGCCGCTCTTCCGCTTTGCGCAGGCTAACGGCAAGCGCGAGCGCATGGGGGGAACGGAAATCCACGCCGAAGCGATCGAGACGCTGCTCCGGGGCGACGCCATCGCGGAAGTTCCGTTGTGGCTGCAGTGGGCGATCAACCTGCTCATCATCGGATCAGCCGCGTGGGCGTTTGCGCGCGTGCGTCTGCGCGATGCATTCATTCTCGATATCGTCTTTCTCATCGGCATTTACGTCTTCGCGCAGATTCTGTTTACCGGCTTTCATTTCTGGTTCCCGTACCTGGGCACGCTCACTGGGGCCGCGGCAGCACTGCCTTCCGGCGTGGCCTGGCAATATGTCAAGGTCAACCTGCTACGCTCAGAAACCGAGCAGCAGCGCGCGCAGCTGATGGAGCTTTTCTCCCGCTACGTCGATCCGCAGGTGGCGCACACGATTTGGCTTCGCCGCGACGAAGTGAGCCTCGAGGGCGACGAGCACATCGCCACTGTGCTCTTCAGCGACATTCGCAATTTCACGGGCATGACCGCCGGCAAGCCGTCGAAGGTGGTGCTGGGCTGGCTGAATGAGTACTTCACCGCGATGGATGAAGTGATCCGCGCCAACGGCGGCTTTCTCAACAAGTTCATCGGCGACGGGCTGCTGGTGGTCTATGGCGTTCCTCTGGCCCAGGGCGAAACCAACGACGCCTGCAATGCCGTGCGCACCGCGCTGGCCATGCTGGAGCGCGTGAAAGCTCTCAACGCGGCACGCGGCCCCAACAGCCCGTTCCCCGATCTCCGAATTGGGGTTGGGATCCATACCGGGATGCTCACCAGCGGAAGCGTCGGATCATCGAGCCGGCTGGAATATTCCGTCATCGGCGAAACCGTCAATCTCGCCTCGCGCCTCGAGAGCCTGAACAAGGATTTCGGCACGGAGATCATCGTCTCCGAGGGGACGTACCAGCGCGTGAAGGATGTGATGACCGGTTTCTATCCCCTCGGAGCGACGCCGGTCCGCGGTTTCGGCGAGCAGATCACGATTTATGGCCTCGGCCCGCGCGTCCTGAAGAAGCACGCCGAGGAAGAAGCACATCCACCGGAGGTTCTGGCGTGAACAGATCACTCATTGCACTTGTCGCCGCAGGCTGCGCCTCGGTCGTGCTCGCGCAGAGCGGACAGTCCGCGCCCGCCGGCAACCCGTCGACGACGCAGAGTCAGCCGGGCAGTTCGAACCGGCCGAAGCGCGCGCAGGCGCAGCTCACCGGCTTCGATCTGGCGCCCGACAAGGCCAGCGCCAATCAGATTGGGGGAGCTTCGCGCGGCGTCGGCAGCGGCAAGCTGGTGCTCCTTGCGCCGCACAAAGGCCGCGTCTACTCACTGCGTCCGTCGTTCTGGTGGCAGGGAGACGCGAATGGGTCCTACACGTTCCATATCCAGGACGTTGCCGGCCAGTTCACGTGGGATCGCCCGGTGACCGGCCTCGAGCTCACTTACCCGGCCGATGCGCCGCCGCTCATGCCCGGCGGCACTTACCTCTGGCGCATTACGCCCGATTCTTCCCTGCTGGCTCCGCCGCCGGCGGCGGCCATGATCGTCGTTGTCGCCGATCCCGACCGCTCGCAGATCGATGCGGCGCTTGCGCAGGCCCAGGGGTCGGACGCCGATGCCGGGATCGCTCGCGCCAAAATCCTCTTCGATCATCGCCTCTGGTACGACACGGTTATGGAGTACGACGCGTTGATTACCCAGTATCCCAACGACTCGCGCCTCTACTCGCTGCGCGGCGCGGTTTACGACCAGATCCCGGCCACGCAGACGCTGGCCGATGCCGACTATTCGCACGTGAAATAGCGCGCGCATCCATTGCGGCGGGCCTCCCCCGGCCTTGATTCCATCCTTCGCGGATCGCCATTCGCGGAGCGCGTCGCGCTTTTTGTACTCACAAAAAATCATTTGACCCCCGCGCATGGGCAGAGTACAGTTCGTGCATTTCCTGCAATTGTTCCCGCTCCTTTTGATGCCCCGTTCCTGGAGCGAATTTCTTAGGATGGTCGACCCGTGAACGTGCATTCCGGTGGGCACCCCACTGCCCGCTCCTCTGCTGTTCTGTGCCTGATTTTTCTGCTGGTTTCCGGTTGCGGCACCGTAACTCCTTCGCCAACTACTTCCGGGTCAACAGGGAGCGGTTCGGCGGCGTCCGCGAAGGTGGCGGGTGGTCCGCAACTCGGGCTCGTCTGGAATGCCGCAGATTCCACGCTTCGAGCCCTGTATGGCGTGCCCGGCGCGACCCAGCTCGGCGCTCCGCTCTTCGCTGCCGGCAGCTACGCCACCGCGGCCTTCTCAGCGCAGACGCAGACCGCGCTGCTCGTCGATGGCAAAGGCAATCTCGCGTGGATGACTCTGCCATCCGCGAGCCCACAGAGGCTCACGCAGGGAATCCCACCCGGCGCTTCCATCGCGTTCTCTCCGAAGGGCGGCAACGCCGTTGTCTATGCTTCCGGCGGCGCTTCCGTTCTCACCATCAGCGGACTGCCACAGCTGCCGGTAACTGCAACCGTATCGTCAGCCGCGCCGATCGTCGCAGCAGCCATCAGCGACGCGGGCACGCTCCTTCTGGCTACGAGCGCGGGCAGCAACAGCGTCGCCGTCGCCACCCTTCCGGCCGGCGGCACGCGCAGCACGCTCACGACGCTCGGCGGCTACGGCGGCATGAACTTCCTGTCCGGCTCGGAAGACATCCTGCTCTCCGATTCCGCGGCCAACACCCTGACGCGGTGGCACAACGGTAACTCGATCATCCTGGCCACGCACGCATCCGGGCTCAATACGCCGTTTGCCGTTGCGGCTTCGCTCGACGACCACTGGGCCGTCGCAGCCGACCGCTCCGACTCGAATCTCGTGCGCGTCGATCTCACCGGCGCGACTGCTCCCGCGCAATATCCCTGCGGATGCGTCCCCTCGCAACTCTCTGCGCTCAGCGGCAACGCGGTCTTTGAGCTGGCTGCGCCGGGCAAGTCTCCCGGCTGGATGATCGAAGCCGACGATCCGGTCGCCCGTATGTTGTTCATTCCGGCAGCCAGGAGCGGCCAATGATCCGCAGACTTCCGCCTCGGCCTCGCCATCTCGGGTTCTCCATCGTCTGCCTGGTGTTCGCAATCGGAATCCTGCCGAGCGTCGCGCAGGCACAGCTCAACGTGACCTCGTTTGACATTGGCGCTTCGCCCAACCCGGTGGGCGACGGATTCACCACCACGCTGACGGCTTATCTGGCAGGCATCTCCGGCATTCCCAACGGAACCGTGGATTTCTATATCTCCAGCGACGTCTCCACCTGCTCGGCCGACAATTACGATCTGGGGAGCACCGACGTCAATGGCAACACGGGCGTAGCTTCCCTGACGACTGGCTACTTCTATAACCCCGGACCCCAGCCGATCTGCGCCATCTATACGCCCGCTGAAGGAAGCCCCTACGCAGGCGCCACGGCAGGCGTGTATCTGCTCACGGTGAGCCAGCCGGCCGAACTCATCGTCACTTCGCCCGGCGAAGTCGAATCGGGTTCGGCGATCAACTTCTCGTTCGCTATTTCTGTGCCCAACGGACAGGTCACGCCCACGGGCACCGTTTCGCTCTACGACGAAAACACCGGAACTCAGCTGGGCCAGGTGACTATCTCGAACGGCACGGTTCCACCCATCGATGGCGTCTCCCTGACGACCGGCGCGTATTACGCGTATTACAGCGGCGACGGCAATTACATTCCGCAATACAACTTCGGCACCGTCTTCCAGGCGAACGGGCTCACGGTCGTCAACCCCGACATCATCGACTCCGGATCCACCAACACCACGGTTACGCTCACCGGACTGAACTTCAATACTTCCTCGGTCGCGTACCTGGCGCCGCCCAATCCCACCGTCGGCGCCACTCCGCTGACGACCACCTACATCAGCCCAACGCAGGTCCAGGCGCTCATTCCATCCAGCGAATTCAAGGCGCCCGGAACCCTTTCGATCTACGTCAACACTCCGCCGGGTCCCGGCGTGATTTACACAACCAATTCGGTCCAGATCCAGGTCGTATTGCCCTTCAACGACAGCGTCACCGTTTCGGCCAATCCCACCAGTTTCCCGTACGGCACCGCGGCATCGTCCATATTCGGCAGCACGGTCACGCCCACGGCGACCACCGATGGCGGCGTTCCCGCCGGTCCCATCACCTTCAGCCTGAATCCGACGGCAGGAGGGTCCTTCACTTCGTGGAACGCGCCGCTCACGCAGAACACCGCCGCCGCGGGAAGCTACATCCCGAGCGCTTTATCGGCCATCGACACGGGCTCGTACAAGATGCTGTCCGCCGACTTCAACAGCGACGGCTACTTCGACATCGTCAGCATGCCGACTTCGTACCCAACCTCTCTCCCGTCTGCTCCTTATCTCCAGGTGATGCTCTCGACCGGCGCGGACACCTTCGCCAGCGAGGAAGAGGTCTATACCGGATGCGTTCCGGAAGATTTCGCAGTCGGCGACCTGAACAACGATGGCTTCCCCGACCTTGTCGTCGCCTGCCAGAACTCAGAGAACGCCGGAGTGGCCCCGGTTGCCGAATACATCCTCGGCAATGGCGACGGCACCTTCCAGGCTCCGGTTGCATTCGCGACGAATGCGATCGCCAACCTGGTGAACGCTCCCACGCAGATCGTCGTCGGCGACTTCAATGGCGACGGTTACCTCGACGCCGCCCTTGTCGACGGCTACGACGGCTTTGTCCAGGTGCTCTTCAACGACGCGGCCTCGCCGTTCGACGGCACCTTCAATCCCAGCTCCGTCAATACGTTCGATACGTCGCAGGGCCAGGTGGTCCAGGCGACAGCCGCTGACTTCAATCAGGACGGCTACTCCGACGTCGCCCTCCTTGCGTACAACTATGACGGCGGCGGCGGCGCCGTTCTGGTTCTGACCAGTAACGGCTACGGCGGCTTCAACACAATTTCCGAGCAGTCTTACGGCGCCAATACTTACGTCGGCGTCAGCATGGCAGTCACCGACGTGAACGGGGACAGTTATCCCGACGTTGCAATCGCCGATCCCGGCTCGCTCGACGGCGAAGACCTCGGCCAGGTCATCATTTTTGAAAATGAGGGCAACGGCGTCCTCAACACGGGCTATGCGATCGCGGAACAGGGAGTCGGATCGGTGACCGGCCCACCGTTCCCCGTCACGGGATCCCCCGCATCGAATGCGGCTCAGACCGCCAACTGGAATCTGCTTCTCGCCGGTTTCAACCCCAGCGGTCCCTCCTACGCCGTGCAGATCACGCCCCTCCAGCGTTTGGGATTCGATAACTGGCAGGCCGGCGCGGCCATTTCCACGAATCTGCTGGAAACCTATAACCCGGATGCGAACTCGGCCTATCCGGCTCCCATGGTTGCCAGCGATGTGAACGGCGATGGCTATCTCGACGCGACTTTCTATGGCCCCGACGCCAACGCGGGCAACTGGCTGCAGTCCATCGAGTACAACAACAGTGCCGTAGCCTCGCTGAGCAACACCGTCGCTTATCCCTCGGCGGGCACCTACAATCTGACGGCGAATTACGGGGGCAACTATCTCTTCGCCGGCGGCGCCAGCTCGCCGATCACCATCACCGTCAGCCAGGCGGCGCCCACGGGCAGCATCAGCGGACCCTCGAGCGTCAATTACGGAACGCCGGCAACCTTCACGGCCACCATCACGGGCGTCGCGGGAGCGGCATTCCCAGGCGGCACCGTGCAGTTTTATTCAGACGGCAACCCTCTGGACGCGCCGGCCAGCGTCGTCAACGGCGTGGCGTCGCTCAGTACGACCGATCTGGCGGCCGGGAGTCACACGATCACGGCCACCTACTCGGGCGACACCAATTATCTGGCGCTCGCACAGCCGCCTGCGAGCGGGCTCGGCCCCATCGGGATCACAGTTGCCGGCCTGCCTTTCGCGCTCAACCTCACCAGCTCGACCACGCAGACCACAGCCGGCGCCGTTGTGACCTTCACCGTTACCGCCACGGGCGACTCATTCCCCACCGGGGAACAGATCACCCTCAACGGTGTGCCCACGTCGAGTTCGCCGACGCCCCTGCTCAACGCGAATGGCGTGGCGACATGGAGCTACGGCGGCTTTATCCCGAACACTTACTCGAACATCCAGGCGGTTTACAACGGGGACGGCGTTTTCGCGCCAGCCACCTCCAACAGCGTTTCGCTGACCGTCAATGACACGCCGGTCGCGGTGTCGCTGCAGCCGAACGTCAACCCCGATATCTATCCCACGCCGGTAAGCCTTACCTCCACGGTTACGTCGAACGGACTCGGCGTTCCGGTGGGCACGGTCGATGTCGAACTCGGCCCATCCGGCGATCAAACCGATCTCGGCAGCGGCAACCTGGTGACGGTGAATGGAACCAGCGGCCTCAATCCGCTGACCAGCTTTGCCAGCAGCGAAGTCCCGCAAGCCGGCATGGCATCGGGAGACTTCAACGGCGACGGCATTGCCGATCTGGCCTGGCTGCAGGGCATCGACGGCGCCAACCAGCTGTATGTCGCGCTCGGCAATGGCGACGGCACCTTCCAGGCGCCGGTTGTCTACAGCACGGGAATTCCGGCCGGCGCGCAGTCTCTGGTCACCGGCGTTTTCAATCAGTCTCTTCCGAAATTCTCCGGCGTCGCGATCGCCTGCTCCACGGGCAGCGTCGTCGTCTTCCTGCCGGCGGGCGATGCGGCCGGCGACCTGACTCTGAGTCAGACTCTCGCCGTTTCCGGAGCCACAGGCGTGGCTACTGCTGACTTCAACAAAGACGGCAGTCCCGATCTTGTCGTGGCCGGCGGACCGAATGTCTCGGTCTATTACGGGTCCGCGTCGGGAATCTTCCCCACGACCGCAAGCTGGAGCACAAGCGGAGACGGCTCGAACTTCGTTTCCGTCGCCACGGCAGACTTCAACAAAGACGGCTACGCCGATTTCGCGGTCAGCGACAGCGGAGAAAGCCGGGTGTTGGTGTATCTGTACTCGCCCGCGAACAGCACGTTTAACGGATCAAGCTTCCCGGCGGGCGAATCGTTCGGCCCCATCGCCGCCGGCGACATGAACGGCGACGGATTCCCGGATCTCGCCGTCATCAGCCCCAGCGATTCGACCGTGGAAATCCTGATCAACGATCAGACAGGAAACTTCCCGTCCGGCACGCCGTACGGCGTGCCCGGCGCGCCCGATGCGATCGCCATCGCGGACTTCAACAAGGACGGCTATGCAGACGTCGCCGTCGCCGGCACCCAAGGGAGCGAGATCGGCGTGGGCACGACGGTTCTCCTTGGCTCCGCCAGCGGCGCAATGACCGGCGAAGCCATCCTCTCCGGCGCTTATGGCGCCGCCATGACGACCGCTGACTTCAACGGCGACGGCAATCCCGACCTCGCCATCGCCTACTTCGGCATCACGCCCTGGATCGACAGCGCTGCGCAATTCGCGCTGCCCAGCGTTTCGCTGCCTGCCGGCACCGACGCCCTCGCCTCGACCTTCACCGCCACGCCGTCCACATTCTGGGCGAGCGGAGCGCAGGGGACATTCAGCGAGACTGTCAACCAGGGTCTGCCGCCCATCACCTGGGGCACTCCGGCGCCCATCACCTATGGCACTGCCCTCTCGTCCACGCAGCTGGACGCTACCAGTCCCGTTGCCGGCGTCTTCACTTACACACCGTCCGGTGGAACGATCCTGGGGGCCGGCACGCAGACGCTCACGGCCAACTTTGCGCCGACGGATTCTGTCGATTACCAGCCCAACACCGCCCAGGTCAGCATCGTTGTCCATCAGGCCAGCACCTCTGTCGACTGGTCGACTCCGGGCGCCATCACCTACGGCACCGCGCTCAGCGCCACGCAGTTGAACGCCACGGCTTCCGTGCCCGGCACCTTCGCCTATGTGCCGGCCGCGGGCACTGTTCTGACCGCGGGAACGCACACTCTGAGCGTCACCTTTACGCCCACCGACACGACGGACTACACGGCGTCTACGGCTTCGGTCTCCATCGTCGTCAACAAGGCCACGACTTCCGTCACGTGGTCCAACCCGGCTGCCATCACTTATGGAGCTGCGCTGGGCGCTGCGCAACTGGATGCGACCGCGTCCGTTCCTGGCACTTTCGCGTATGCGCCGGCCGCAGGCACCGTTCTAACCGTCGGAACCCGTACGCTCACGGTCACCTTCACGCCGACCGACACGACCGATTACTCGACGCAGACCGGCTCCGTGTCCATCGTGGTGAATCAGGCCACACCCACGCTCACCTGGCACAATCCCGCGGCGATCACGTACGGCACTGCGCTTTCGGCCACGCAGCTCAACGCAACCTCGTCGGTGGCCGGCACCTTCACTTACAGCCCGGTGGCGGGAACGGTGCTCGCGGCCGGAACCCAGACGCTCACCGCGAACTTCGTCCCCACGGATACGACCGATTACAAACCCACCAGCATTCAGGTTTCGATCGTGGTCAACGCGGCGACCACGACCATTACCTGGGCGAACCCAGCCGCAATCGTCTACGGCACCGCGCTCAGCGCCACGCAGCTCGACGCAACGGCGTCCGTGCCTGGTACCTTCGCCTACACTCCGGCAGCCGGTACGGTGCTCGCAGTCGGAACGCACTCGCTCTCGGTCACCTTCACACCGACTGATGCAACGGACTACTCGACCGCCACGAAGTCGGTCTCCCTGGTCGTCAGCAAAGCCACGCCGACCATCACCTGGGCCAATCCTGCGGCCATTACTTATGGGACCGCGCTCGGCGCAGCGCAACTCAACGCCACAGCCTCGACGGGCGGCACACTGGCCTACACGCCAGCGGCCGGCACTGTGCTTGCGGCGGGAACGCATACGCTCTCGGTCACCTTTACACCCACTGACGCCGCCGATTACACGACCGCCAGCGGCTCGGCGACCATCGTCGTTGGCAAGGCCACGCCGTCCATCACGTGGGCCAATCCGGCGGCTATCACCTTTGGCACTCCGCTTTCCGCTACGCAGCTGGATGCCACAGCAACACCCACGGGCGGCACGTTCCTTTACACGCCGGCCCTCGGAACGGTACTGCCGCTCGGCACCGACACGCTGAGCGCCACGTACACGCCGACCGATACCGCTGACTACACCACCGCCAGCGCCTCGGTTTCGATCGTCGTGAATCCCGGACTCGCGCTGACCAGCATCAGCCCGTCAAGCGGCTTGCTGGGCGCCGCAGCGACCACCATCACCCTGACGGGCACCGGCTTCGCCCCTACATCCACGGTGCAGCTCAACGGCGCCACGATCACCAGCACTTACTTCAGCCCCACGAAGATGACCGCCGTTCTTCCCGCCAGCTTCTTCCAGCAGCCTGGAACCGGCCTCGTGACCGTAACCAGCGGCCGGCTCACCACGCCGGGCGTCGGCTTCACGGTCGAAGCAACCAATGTGGAGGCGCAACTCAGCGGGCCGCCGACTGCCGATCCTGGCCAGCAGCCGACGGTCGAATTCACGCTCACGCAGGCCTATCCACTGGATCTGGTGGGGACGCTTACGCTGAGCGTGGCGCCGTCCACGCCCGGCGGCCCTGTCGATCCGTCGGTGCAGTTCGCCACCGGCGGCACGACCTACCAATTCACAATCCCGGCCAACACCACCACAACGCCGAAGATTCAGTTGCAGGCCGGGACTCTGCCCGCCACCATCACCGTCACCCTGACGCTCACGGCCGATGGGCAGGACGTTACGCCTGAGGGTCTGGCGCCGGTGGTGATCGACGTGCCGGTTACCGCACCCACCATCTCCAGCGTCACCCTCACGCGCGACGGCGATAACCTCACCGTCACCGTGCAGGGCTTCTCCAGCACGCGGCAGATGGATGACGCCACGTTCATCTTCACGGCGGCAGATGGATCCTCGATTTCGAATCCAAACATTACTGTGGGCAACACGACTGCCTTCGGAGACTGGTACAGCCAGAGCGATTCGACGCAGTACGGCAGTTTGTTTACCTACGTGCAGAACTTCACGCTCAGCAACAACGCTTCCACCATCTCGGGTGTCAGCGTCACGCTGACCAACTCCTCCGGCACTTCGAATTCAGTGAGCGCCCATTGATATGACCACCTCTTCGTTCAAGACAACCCTCGGCGGATCCGGCCTTCGCCTCTGCGCCCTTTTCATCGCGGCCCTGCTGGTTCTAGAACCGGTGGCGCCTGCGCAGGCGCAGGTTTCGGCCGCCGCGGAGCCGCCGCGCAGCCTGCAAATCATCATTCTCGACGGAGAAGGCGCGCTCAACAACATCCAGGAACGCACCGCGCGCGAGCCGATCGTTCAGGTGCAGGACCACAATCACAAGCCCGTCGCCGGCGCCTCGCTTCTCTTTGCCATCCACGGCGGAGCCGATGGCGCGAGCGGAAGCTTCGCGGGCGGCGCGTCCACTCTCTCCGTGACCACCGACGCCAATGGCATCGGCCGCGCGGTCGGCCTGAGCCCCAACACTCTGAAGGGCGGCTGGCAAATCGAGGTCACTGCCACGCTGGGCACGCTCACCGCGACGACGCTGATCAACGAGATGAACGTCCCGCCGACGCCTTCGACGGCGACGCCCACCTCGAACGCTGTAAGCTCCCCGCCTCTCAAGCCGCCCTCGCACCACATCTTTACCAAGCCGATCACGATTACCGGCAGTCTGCTCATCGCCGGCGCCGTGATTGCCATCACGGTGGTCGAACTCCAGGGCAACGGCCCAACGAAAATCACCACGGGCACCGGCAACGTCGGACCGCCGGGAACCGGCGCTTCGACCGGAGGCATTCGCATCCGTTTTTAGGTTTGCGGAACCTTCATCGGAGCGCCTCGCATTTGCCGGATGATTCCCGTGCTACGGCGTAACGTTCACCATCGCTTTCAGCCGGATATCGTCTGACGAAGCGCCCACGCGTACTTCCACCCGGTCCGCCTCCAGCACCCAGCGGTGCGTCGCGTCGTCCCAGTACCGGAGCGCATCGGCTTTCAGCGGCAGCGTCACCGTCTTCGATTCGCCCGGCGCCAGATGCACGCGGTCGAATCCCTTCAGCTCTTCGCTGGGCCGCGTCACCTTCGATCCCTGATGCGCGATGTACATCTGCACCACCTCATCGCCGGTTCGCTGCCCGGTATTCTTCACGGAAAAACGCACGTTGATCGATCCGCCCTGATGCAGAGCGCCATCGCCCACACTCAACCCTGAATACCCAAAGCTCGTGTAGCTCAATCCGTATCCGAACGCGTACAAAGGCTTCTTCGTCGCGTACCAATAGGTCCGCCCTTTGGTCAGGTCGTAATCCATCATCGGCGGCAAGTCGTCCATCGATGCGACCCAGGTCTGCGTCAACCGCCCCGACGGGTTGTAGTCGCCGAACAGGACGTCCGCCAGACCGGTTCCCTCCTCTTCGCTGTTGTGGGTCATCTCCACGATCGCGGGCACATTCTGCTGCGACCAGGTCGTGGTGAACGGGAAGCTCGCGTTCAGCACGACCACCGTCCGCGGATTGGCCGCGAACACGGCCTGCGCGATCGCTTCCTGCTCCAGCGACAGCGACCGGCGATCCACCGATTCCTTGCCGTCGCTCAGCACCGGACACCGGTTCCAGCCGGCGTTGCAGGTGGGATGATTTCCGATCACCACAATCGCGATGTCCGACTTCTTCGCCAGATCCGCCGCCTGCTGCACATCGGCGCCGTTGTTGAACTCCACATCCACGCCGGCGCCCGCGCGTTTCTTAATTCCATCCAGAGGGCTCACCGGATCGAGCGGCGTTCCGCTGTACCAGTCCAGCAGCACCTGATCCGCGTATGGACCGATGACCGCAATCGACTTCAGCTTGCGCGCGTCGAGCGGCAGCGTATCGTGCTCGTTCTTCAACAGCACAATCGACTCATCCGTCACCTTGCGCACCAGCGCGCGATGCTCCGGCCACGTCCACGGCTCGCCCCGCGCCGGATCCACATCCGTTACGCCAATCGCCGCGTAGGGATCAGTCTTCGGAGGATCGAGCAGTCCCAGCCGGATCATCACCCGAAACACCCCGCGCAGATCCGCGTCGATATCCTTCTCCGTAATCAGACCCTGGCTGAGCGCATCGCGCACTGGCTGCTTATAGTTGTCGAGAAACTGATTCACACCGGCCCTGATCGCGCCTGCCGCGGCCTCGGGCATGGTCCTGAAATAGCGGTGCCCCGCAATCGATCCCCCCAGCGCGCCCGCATCCGTGCAGATGATGCCGTCGAATCCCCAGTCTTTCATCACCACATCGCGCAGGACCGGCTGCGCCAGCATCGGAATGTGATTCCAGGCGTTATACGCCGTCATGAACGCGTTCGCGTGCCCCTCCTCGATTCCCATGCGAAACGGCACGGCATAGTACTCCTCGAACAGACGCTCGTCGAAGTTCGACGACGACTCCATGCGCTCGAACTCATTGCTGTTCGCCAGGAAATGCTTCATCAGCGAGGCGGTCAGCCAGTAGTGCGAGTCGTCGCTCTCCGGCAGCGACTCCGGGACGCCGGGCGCGCCAAACTGGAGCCCGCGCACAAACGCAACCGCCAGCGTTCCCGTCTCATACGGATCCTCGCCGTACGACTCCTCACTGCGCCCCCAACGCGGATCCCGCGACAAATCCGCGTTCGGTGCGCGCATCACCAACCCGCCCCGGTGATACCGCCGATCGGCGTAGCGCGCTTCGTAGCCCTCCACCGCGGCCACCTGCCGCACCAGTTCCGGATCCCACGTCTGCCCCAGGCCGCGCGCCTGCGGAAATGTTGTGGTCGGAACGACTGCGCGGCGATGGCCTTCCCACGCCGCCGGCCCGTCCAGCGCCAGCCCGTGCAGACCTTCCACGTGCCCCGTGCCCGGCACGCCCAGCCGCGGCACATCGGGATCGGTGCCCAGTGCCTCGATCTTCTCGTCGAGCGTCATCCGCGACAGCAGATCGGTGATCCGCTGCTCGGCCGGCAGAGCAGGATTTCGAAACGGAAATTGATACTGTTGTGCTGCGGCTCCCATGCTGCACAGCGCCAGCACGCACCCAACGAACCGTGGCTTCATCGGTCGCCCCTCGAACTTTCAGCCCAAATCCTACACGAGCCTCGCAAACGCACTACGCCAGCAATTGCCTGGTTCCCGCTTTCAGCTTTGAGGTTCCAGCTTTTGGCTTGCAGCCTTTCGCATGCAGTTTCTCGCTCCTGTTCCCTGTTCCCTGTACCCTGTCCCTATGAACGTCGCCCTACTCGGATTCGGTACCGTGGGTTCCTCTGTCGCGCGCATCCTGTGCGATCTCCAGCCCTCGGGCATTCATCTCTCGCACATCTTCAATCGCGGCATCGCGCGCAAGATGGTCGACTGGATCCCCTCCACCGTCATCTGGACTGAGAGTTTTGACGAAGTTCTCCGCTCTGACGTTGACGTCATCGTCGAGCTGGTCGGGGGGCTGGAGCCCGCCGGCAGCTGGGTACGGAGCGCTCTCGATTCCGGGAAATCCGCAGTCACGGGCAACAAGAAGCTCATCGCGGCGCAGGGCATCGAGCTCGATGCACTCGCGCGCTCGAAAGGCGCGCACCTGCTTTACGGAGCGGCCGTGGCCGGCGGCATTCCCGTCATTCCTGGCCTGCAGCAGGGACTGGCCGGCGACCGCATCACGCGCATCGAAGGCATCCTGAACGGGACCTGCAATTACATCCTCAGCCGGATGGAAGCCGGCGACGCGTTTGCCGACGTGCTCGCCGACGCGCAAAAACTTGGCTATGCCGAGGCCAATCCCAGCGAAGACGTTGACGGCTTCGACGCGCGCGCCAAGCTCGTCATTCTCTCGCGGATCGCCCTCCGCGCCGGCATCGACGTCGAGTCCGTCGCCTGCCGCTCGATCACCGCCGTGGATGCCATCGACCTCGTCTACGCACGCGATCTCGGCTGCACGATTCGCCAGATCTCGAAGGCCGAGCTGCTCCCCGACGGAGCCTCCGCTGCCGTTGGTCCTATGCTGGTTCCGCTGCTCTCCCCGCTCGCCTGGTCGCGCGGCACCGAAAACATGGTCCTTGTATCCGGCCAGTACGGAGGCGACGTGGTGTTCTCCGGGCACGGCGCGGGCGGCAATCCCACTGCGGTCGCCGTCGTCTCGGACCTCATCGCGCTCGCCCACGGCTCCGGCTCCATCGATCTGCCCAGCCGCCCCACCGCGCTCACCGGCGAATTTGAGTTGCGCCACTACATCCGTTTCGTCGTGAAAGATGCGCCGGGCATCGTCGCCGAGATCGCCGGAGCGCTCACCGCCGAGAAGATCAACATCGATGCGCTTTTCCAGCGCCCCGGTTACCAGAAAGACCGGCTGCCGTTCGTCGTCACCGTCGAGCCCTGCGCCGCATCGTCCTTACGCCGGGCCCTCGATCGCATCGCGCACGCCGGCTGGCTCGCGCAGCCCCCGCTCGATCTGCCCATTCTTGGCGAGTGATCACTGAATCACCGACAACCGATGCCTGACAACTCTCGCTGTGGCCTGCTTTTCGTCAGACAGCCACGGCCAAATGGCTCACCGCGTCAATCAGCGAACCCGGTGCATTCAGCGCGGGAACAATCTGATGGAACAGGGTTGCTTCGAATCCGGGCTCGCGGCGCCCTCGTATCAGCACCAGCCGGCTTCCGGGGCTGTGTCTCCGCGCGCAGCACGCCAGATGCACCAGGCGACCCAGGTCGATGGTGTAGCAGAAGATCCAGAGCCGCGCCTCCTGGTCGCGCACAAACTTCTCCGCTTCTTCCGGACTGAACGAGCGCACGGAGAGCTGCGAACGTCCTGCAATCACCTGCTCACGTTTGCGCAGAATCTCACGATCGCGTCCTACCAGATAAACCTCTCGAGGCCGCGGCCGGACCTGCATCCGATCGCGGCCCATTACGGGATGCTGCATCGGGACGATATGGTCTTCATTCATGGGGGATCCTTCCGTTCGAAGGGACAGGAAACTGCTGATCGATCGGGCAGCCGGAATTGGCCTTCAAACGAGCGCGATCATAGCACATCCGTGCAATTGCATGCATGCAACCAGTCCAAACCGCCCCTATAAACTCAACAGTGATGTTCTTTACCGTCGTAGCGGTTTTAACCACCCTGCTCACGCTGGCCGGCTTCGGCTATGCCACGGTCGCTTTGCTCAGTGCGCGGTCTTTTCTGCGCCGCAAACGTCCGATCCCGGGCTTCGCCCCGGCAGTGAGCCTGCTGAAGCCGCTGCGCGGCGTCGATCCCGCCATGTACGAGGCCTTTTCCAGCCACTGCCGCCAGGAATACCCCGGCGACTACGAGATCCTCTTCGGCGTTTCAACGCCGGATGACCCGGCGGTCGAGCTGGTCCATCGCCTGCAGGGAGAATTCCCGCAGATTTCCATTCGCCTCATCGTTTGCCCCGAGACGCTCGGACCCAATGGCAAAATCAGCGTGGTCGCGCAGCTTCTGCCGCATGCGCGCTACGACTCCCTGCTGGTCAACGATTCCGATATCCACGTGAGCCCGTACTATCTGTCTGAGGTGATGGCGCCCTTTGCGCCCGACGCCGGCAAAAAACCGGTGGGCCTCGTGACTGCGCTCTACCACGGACGCGCCCACGGAACCTTCGGCTCCCGCCTCGAGTCCATCGGCATATCCACCAGCTTCGTTCCCTCGGTACTCGCGGCGCGATTCCTCGAACACGGATTACATTTCGGACTCGGATCCACGCTCGCCTTCACGCGCTCTGCGCTCACGGCGGCGTTTCCCAACGGCATTGGGCCTCTGGCTGAATACATCGCCGACGACTACCAACTGGGCGCGCACATCGACCGCGCCGGATTCCGCATTGAGTTGTGTGAAGAGATTGTCGAGACCTCGGTCCCTGCGTATCGATTCGGCGAGTTCGTCGATCACCAGTTGCGCTGGTACCGCACTCTCCGCGACTCGCGCCCGGCGGGCTACTTCGGCATGGTCTGCGCCAACCTGCTCGCGTGGGCCCTCCTCAATTGCCTCGCGTCAGGCCTGAGCCTGTTCTCGATCGCGCTGTTCAGCATGGCCCTGCTCTTCCGGATATCGATTGCGCTGGGCGTTGGTGTCGGCATCGCCGGCGACCGCCGGGTTCTCCGCGATCTCTGGCTGATTTTGCCGCACGACCTTTGCGGCCTGGCGCTCTGGGCGTGGAGCTACGCCTCCGACACCGTGACCTGGCGCGGCGAAACCTTCGTGGTCAAACAAGGCAAGCTGATCCGGCAGCCCGCCGCTCCCGCGCAATAGAAAACGGCCAGCGGGATTCCACCGGCCGTCTTAATCTTTTCGCTTGCAGTTCGTCGCGTACAGCTTTTCGGTTGCAATCCTTCGCCTGCAGCTTTATCGCTGATCGCTGGCCGGTTTTTTCCTGGCCGCTTCATAGCTGGACCTCAGTGGGTCGGGGGCACGTACTCCTTCGGGAGCGCCGCGCCTTCACCGAAGAAGAACTGATCCATCTGCTCGACCAGAAACTCCTGGGCCTGCGGAGTCCACGGCTGCAGACGATACTCGTTGAGCAGCATCTTCTGCCGCTCGATCCACTCGCCCCACGCCTTCTTCGAAACGTTGTTGTAGACTTTGTGGCCAAAGTCGCTGTCGAACGGAGGCTCGTCCAGACCCTCCATCTCCTGCTTGTATTTCGCGCAAAAAACCATGTGGGGCATCGTTGTCGGTCTCTCTCTTTTATTGTACGCGGCCAGAAGGAGGCGCCGAAACGCGGTCTCCGCCTGCGAAACCCGGCCCGGCACGCGATCCTGAAAAGATTTGCCCACACCCGGCAACCGCATGCGCCGAGCCATTCGGCGGATAAAATCCTCTTATTGCCGAGGTTGCATCTCACCCTTTGTCAGGCATGATCACACGGATAAGGCCCATGCGCACTTTGCATGACTTCCTCCCCGCCGCGCTGCTGATTTTCGCCGTCACACCCCTGTGCGCGGCTGCCCAGTCTCCTCAGGAGATCGTCAGCACCGTCGTCAGCAACGAAATCAAAATCGAGGCGGCCGATCACAGCCGCTGGATGTACCGCGACGCCTACAAGTCTCCCGATAAAGATGTGGTGAAGCTCATCATCCAGACGCCCGGGGCCAACTTGTCGGAGATCGTCGAAGATCACGGCCAGCCGCCGAGCGCGCAGGAGCACCAGGCCGACCTCGCTCACATGCAGCAGATCATCAGCGATCCCAGCCTGCGCGAGCGCGCCCGTAAAGCCGAGGCCCACGACGGACAGCAGGCTGACGACCTGATGCGCCTGCTCCCGAAGGCCTTCATCTGGCGCGAAGTCAGCCGAGGCGAGGACAGAATCACTCTGGCCTACCACCCCGATCCCAATTTCTCGCCGCCCAGCATGAGCGCGCGCGTGCTGTCGTCGATGTCGGGCACGCTGGTCGTCACGGAGCAATCCCACCGCCTCATCAAGCTCACCGGCCGCCTCATGCAGCCCGTGAATTTTGGATGGGGCCTCCTCGGCCATCTCGACGCTGGCGGCACCTTCGTCATCGTCCGCAACGAGATCGCGCCCGGTGAGTGGCAGATTACCGAGACCCACGTTCACATCTCCGGCCACGCCCTCTTTTTCAAAACCATCGGCGACCAGGAAGACGAGATCACCAGCGACTATCGCCCCGTTCCCGACAGCGTCGACATGAAGCAGGCTGCGGAAATGATCCGCGACGGACAGCTGGAACGGGAACTGCACGGCAGCAATTAGCGAGAAACGCCCAGCGAAAAGCTGTCAGCGAAAGGCTGTCAGCCGTAAATGTTTTGCATTTGGTGGGCGCGGCGGCAAGCGCACGAATTCAAAGAAACTTTGGTGCTCTTGCGGAATGAATCCCCAGCGAATCTGATAGTTACGCATGAAGACCCGGAGTTTCCGCGACCTGCAGGTTTGGCAACGATCCATGGCGTTGGCCCGGGATGTGTATCGGCTGACAGAGACATTTCCAAAATCACAAATGTTTGCCCTGACGAGCCAGATGCAACGGAATTCTCTGTCGGTTCCCAGCAACATCGCAGAGGGGCACGGCCGGACTACGGAAAACAGCTTTGCGCTATTCCTGAGCCAGGCGCGAGGTTCTCTCAACGAACTCGAAACTCAGGTGGAATTAGCCCAGACCCTTCGCTTTGCGACGCCTGAAAGGTGCTTGCCTGTTCTTCAGGAGATTCGCGAGGTAGGAAGAATGCTGAACGGACTGCTGACGGCAGTGCGCCACCGCGATCGCTGACAGTCTCACGCTGAGAGCCTTCCGCTGACAGTACCAGGCTGACAGTCTTTCGCTGGACGTTCTTCGCTGACAGTCTTTCGCTGACAGTACCTCGCTGACAGTCTCACGCTGAGAGCCCTTCGCTGACAGTTCCCCGCTGACAGCTTTTCGCTTTAGTGCAGTTTGAGCCGCCACGCCGTGTAGCTCACAATCTCGTGAGCCAGCCGCTGGGCTCGCGTGCTCCACGGCATGGGCCGCAGCACCGGACGCGGCGACGTATAAACGGTAAGCCCGTCGTGCTCGCAGATGGCATGAATCCGGAAGAGATGTGAGCCGTCGCTCACCACCACCAGGCTCCGCAGATTGTTGGCGCGCGCGATCACCGCCAGCCGCTCCGCACTCTCTTCGGTGTCGTCGCTTTCCGTCTCCGCAATGATCGCTGCCTCGGGCACGCCGTGCGCCAGCAAATAGTCCTCGCCGACGCCGCCCTCGGAGTGCTGCGCGTCAGCCTCGTATCCGCCACCGAGGGTAATGACCAGCGGCGCAATGCCGCGCTGATAAAGGTCGAGCGCATGGTCCAGCCGTGCCCGGAGCACCGGGGACGGACGCCCGTCGTACTCCGCGGCGCCGAACACCGCAATCGCGTCGGCGGGCCGCGCCTCGTCTTTCGCCGCGTAGGCGCGAATCTGCCGATCCACCCAGAACGCCCAAGCCGCGGCCCCCACGACAAGGGTTCCGGTGACGAACAACGCCAGACCCCAGCGCGCGCGGCGCAATGCGCCCGCGCCCGTGCGTACCGAATCCAGATTGTCGCGCGGAACAATCATCGCTGCTGCAGCGCAAGTGCGATCGCGTGCGTCGGAATCGCTCCCTCGCGCAGGATCTGCCACTCTCCATCCTCGCCCGACAGATCGACGATCGTCGTGGGCACGCTGCGCCCGGTCGGGCCTCCGTCCACGATCAGCTCAATCTTCTCGCCGATCTGGTCGCGCACGCATCCGGCGTAGGTGCACTCCGGCAGTCCTGCCAGGTTCGCCGACGTGGCCGTAATCGGGAGCCCCAGCGCTTCGACCACCGCGCGCGGAATCGCCGCATCCGGGATGCGAACCGCGACGTTGCCGGTGTTGGCGGTGCTGCGCAGCGGCAGCCGCGAACTCGCTTTGATAATCACCGTCAGAGGCCCCGGCCAGAAGCGCTCCGCCAGCAGATCAAAGCACGTTCCCACCTCACGGCAGAGCTGATATGCCTGCGCCAGGTTCGCGACCAGCAGCGACAACGGCTTATGCTTCAGGCGCGACTTGATCTCGTAGATGCTCTCGACCGCGCGCAGATTCACGGGGTCCACAGCCAGGCCGTAAAAGGTGTCTGTAGGCAGGCCGGCTATTTTGCCGCTGCGGATGCACTTCGCGACATATTGGATCCGGTCCGGCTCCGGCTCGTCCGGATTGATGCGCAGAATCTCGGCTGACAAGGCCTCTCCCGAACTTCCAGGCTCAGCGAAATCTTTGGTTGGAAACGCGGCTGAACCTTTCTCGTCAGCAAGAGTTTAGAATCCCCCCATGCCGACGGCTTCGGATCGCTCGCGCCTCATCAGCATTGTACAGAGTCGCCAGAACGCGCGGGTCCGCGAACTCCGCGCCGCCTTCGCGCGGTCGCCCCGCGATCCGTCCGACGTGATTGCCATCGAGGGTGAGCACCTTCTCACCGAAGCCCTCCGCAGCGGGCTGCGCCTGCGCACGGTCTTTCTCCGCACCGACTCTGACCGCCGCGACCCCTCGCTCCGCCTGCTCGAGCGGCTCGCGCTGCCCGCGCCCGTTCCCATTGTTTCGCTCAATCCCGCGGTCTTCGCGAGCGCCGTGGAAACCGAATCCCCGCAGGGCATTGCCGCTCTCGTCGAGCCGCCGCGATTCTCCCTCGCCGAAGCGCTGGGCGAATCGGATATGCCGGCCGCCGCTTCCGCGCACCCGGCCGCGCTCGTCGTCATCACCGCCGCGTTGCAGGATCCCGGGAACTTTGGCTCGCTCATCCGTTCCGCCGAAGCCTTTGGCGCCACCGGCGTCATCGCGCTCCCCGGCACCGTGGATGTATGGAACGGCAAGGCCCTCCGCGCTTCCGCCGGCTCCGCGTTCCGCGTGCCGGTTGTGCAGGAAAAGGCTGCATCTTGCTTCGTCGCCCTTGCGGATCGCCACATCCCCATCCTCGCCGCGGTCCCGGCCGGCGGCCATCCCGACGCGATTCCCTGCTCGGACTACGACCTCACACGTCCCGCGGCGCTGCTCATCGGCAACGAAGGCAGCGGCCTCTCCGCGGACCTGCTGGAACGCAGCGACGCCCGCATTGCCATCCCCATGCCCGGCAGCGTGGAGAGCCTCAACGCTGCCGTCGCCGCGTCGATCCTCCTCTACGAAGCCGCGCGGCAGCGAGCGCGCTAACGTCTGCGCGATAACCAACCAAACTCGCCACAAAATTGAACGGATTCCCCGCCCGCACAAGGCATCCGCCCTCACCGCTCTCGCCTCGAACCAAGGAGGAGCGCGCCATTTCATGGATATCCCCGTCCTCATCGCCGGCGCCGGACCCACCGGCCTGAACCTCGCCCTGAGCCTCGCGCACCACGGCGTCCCGTTTCGCATGTTCTCTGACGCCAGCGGCCCCGGCGAGCGCTCGCGCGCCATGGTGGTGCAGGCACGCACGCTCGAGTTTTACCACCAGTTGGGGTTCGCGCAGAGGGTCGTCGACGATGGCGTGATCATCGATACGGTCCATCTCCGGCGCGGCGATGGATCGGCTGACGACGACCTCGCCGCCATCCACTTCGCAGAATTGGGCCGCGACATCAGCCCGTATCCCTTCGCGCTCGCCTATCCGCAGGACGACCACGAGCGATTCCTGCTCGACCGCCTCGGTGAACTCGGCGGCAAGGTGGAGTGGCAAACCAAACTCACCGATTTCACGCAGGACGACCACAGTGTCAGCGCCACGGTGGAGCGCAATGGACGCGCCGAGACGATTCGCTGCGCCTGGATCTGCGGATGCGATGGCGCGCACAGCCAGGTCCGCGAATCTCTCGGCATCGGCTTCCCCGGCGGCACCTACGAGCAGCACTTCTTTGTCGCCGACGTTCGGCTGGAGCGCGGATTTGAGCGGGACCTGATCATCAGCCTCGGCGACAAGGTCCTTACGCTGCTGTTTCCCGTGCGGCCGTCGGGTATGCAGCGCCTTATCGGCCTTGTTCCCCCCGAACTGACCCATCGCGACGACATTCGGTTCGAGGAAATTCAGGGCCTGGCGGAGGAGCAACTGAATCTGCGGGTCGCCGCCTGCGACTGGTTCTCCACCTATCGCGTGCACCATCGCGTGGCCGACCGATTCCGCGTGGGCCGCGCCTTCCTGCTCGGCGACGCCGGACACATCCACAGCCCCGCCGGCGGACAGGGTATGAACACCGGCATCGGCGATGCGGTGAACTTAGGCTGGAAGCTCGCGCAGGTCATCCAGCGCCGCGTCACTCCCGATCTGCTCAGCACCTATGAGGATGAGCGCATCGGCTTCGCGCGCTCCCTCGTTTCCACCACCGACCGCGCTTTCACGGGCATTGTCGCCGGCGGCCTTCTGGGCGAATTCGCTCGCCATATTTTCACGCCGCTGGTGCTCTCCATCGCGACGCGCACGTCGTCGGCGCAGCATGCCCTCTTCCGGCTCGTCTCCCAAACCCGTATCCATTACGAAGACAGCCCGCTCAGCGAGGGCAGCGCCGGAAACGTCAGCGGCGGCGACCGCCTTCCCTGGCTCGGACCGAACGGCCCGTCGAATTTCGATTCCCTCCGTCTCCTCGACTGGCAGGTGCAAATCTACGGCGATGCGGATCCGGCGTTTGCGGCCGCCGTCGAAAGCCTGGGCCTGCCACTCCAGACGTTTCCGTGGGAACCGCGTGCTGAGAAAGCCGGATTCGCGGAAAACAGCGCCGTCCTGATCCGGCCCGACGGATACGTCGCCCTCGCGCTGCCAAATCAGGAGATCCAGAAACTCCACACCTTCGTCGATCGCTGGTCGCTGCGCTTCCCAGGGGTGCAATCCGCCGCCGCATAGACGACAACCCGCGGGTGCCGCGAATGCAGCTCCCGCCGAAGAGCGCCGAAAACGAATACCAGAGTATGCAGACTGTTCCCTGATCCCTGTTCCCTGTACCCTGCTCCTGATGAGCCTTTTCAATCCGGCTCCCGAATCCGCCGGCATCGTCCCCGTCGCGGCGCCGCTCGCCGAGCGCATGCGGCCCCGATCCCTCGACGAATTTCTCGGGCAGGAGCACCTCCTGGCCCCCGGCAAGCCTCTTCGCGTCCAGATCGAGCGGGACGACGCTTCGTCGATGATTTTCTGGGGCCCTCCTGGCGTCGGCAAGACCACTCTGGCGAAAATCATCGCGGAAACCACGAAAGCCACGTTTATCGAGTTTTCCGCGGTCCTTGCCGGAATTAAAGAAATCAAGCAGGTGATGGCCGACGCCGAAAAGGCAGCGACCTGGGGCACCCGAACCATCCTCTTCATCGATGAGATCCATCGCTTTAACAAAGCGCAGCAAGATGCTTTCCTGCCGTGGGTTGAGCGCGGCTCGATCCGCCTGATCGGAGCCACCACCGAGAACCC
>DATJTG010000046.1:0-20692 GCA_035503555.1 Acidobacteriaceae bacterium
AGGGTGTAGAGCTGATCGTCCATGCCGCGCCACTTGGGTTTGGCGGACTTGAACGTGGCCGGGGCGGACGGCAGCAGCGCACCGTCGTAAACTTTTGCGCGGATGACCGCATGCGGGCACACCATGACGCACTTGCCGCACTGGATGCAGAGATCCTGGTCCCACACGGGGATGAACTGTGCGATGTTGCGCTTTTCCCACTTAGAAGTCGCCGTCGGGAATGTTCCGCCCGGAGGCAGTGCGCTCACCGGCAGGCGATCGCCGTGACCGGAAGCCATGGCGCCGAGCACGTCGCGGACGAAGGCCGGGGCCTGCGCGGGAATAACCGGAAGGATGTCGAATCCGGCAGAGACCTTGTCGGGAATCGTGACAGCGTGCAGATGGGCAAGCGCTGCATCGACGGCTGCGTAGTTCTGCTGTACGACCGCTTCGCCGCGCTTGCCGTAGGTCTTCTTAATGGCCTTCTTGATCTGCGCAATGGCGTCTTCGCGCGGCAGCACGCCGCTGATGGCGAAGAAGCACGTCTGCATGACCGTATTGATGCGGTTGCCCATGCCGTTTTCGCGGGCCACGGCATAGCCGTCGATGACATAGAGCTTCACATGCTTTTCAATGATGGTGCGCTGGATCGTCCTGGGCAGATGCATCCAGACGTCCTTCGGACCGTAGGGACTGTTGAGCAGGAAGATCGCACCGGGCTCAGCAGCCGACAGGACATCGACTTTCTCGAGAAACTCGAACTGGTGGCAGGCGATGAAGTTCGCCCGAGAAATGAGGTAGGTCGAGCGGATAGGCTCCGGTCCGAAACGCAGGTGCGAAGTGGTCAGCGAACCCGACTTCTTCGAGTCGTAGACGAAGTAGCCCTGGGCGTAGTTCGGCGTCTCAGAGCCGATGATCTTGATGGAGTTCTTATTCGCGCCAACCGTGCCATCGGAGCCGAGGCCGTAGAACAGAGCGCGCACGGTCTTCGGATTCTCGGTAGAGAAGCTTTCGTCCCACTGGAGGCTCGAGTGCGTCACGTCGTCGTCGATGCCGATGGTGAAGTGGTTTTTCGGATGCGGCTTGGCCAGCTCGTCGAAGATGCCCTTCGCCATCGCCGGCGTGAACTCCTTCGACGACAACCCATACCGGCCGCCGATGATAACCGGGAACTGCGAAATCGGGATGCGGCCGATCGACAGCGCTTCGGAGATGGTGGTGACGATGTCCTGATAGAGCGGCTCGCCGGTTGAACCTGGCTCTTTGGTTCGGTCGAGGACAGCGATTTTGCGCGCAGTTTCCGGCAGCGCGGTCAGAAAGGCCTCCGCCGCAAACGGACGATAAAGGCGAACCTTCAGGAGGCCGAGCTTTTCTCCGGCGGCATTGAGGGCGTCGATGGCTTCCTCAATGGCTCCCGAGGCCGAGCCCATGAGGATGATGACGCGATCGGCATCGGGCGCGCCGTAGTAGTCGAAAAGCCGATAAGCGCGGCCGGTCTGGCGGGCGAAGCGGTCCATCACGTCCTGCACGATCACTGGGCACGCTTTGTAGTAGGGATTGCAGGCTTCGCGCGCCTGGAAGAAGACATCGGGGTTCTGCGCCGTCCCGCGCAGCACCGGCCGGTCCGGCGAGAGCGACCGCTCGCGATGCGCGCGGACTGCTTTGTCGTCGAGCAGGGCGAGGATCGTCTCGTCGGAGATTGGCTGGACCTTGTTGATCTCATGCGAGGTGCGGAAACCATCGAAGAAGTGCATGAAGGGGATGCGGGCTTCGAGGGTGGCGAGGTGCGCGATGGTTGCGAGGTCGGCGGCTTCCTGCACAGAATTCGAGGCCAGCATCGCGTAGCCAGTCTGGCGGCAGCCCATCACATCAGAGTGGTCGCCGAAGATCGACAACGCGTGGCTGGCGATGGCGCGGGCGGTTACGTGCATCACCGAAGGCGTCAGTTCGCCGGCGATCTTATACATGTTGGGGATCATGAGCAGGAGCCCCTGCGAGGCGGTAAAGGTGGTGGCAAAAGCCCCGCCCTGCAGCGCGCCGTGCATGGCGCCGGCGGCTCCGCCTTCGCTCTGCAGTTCGGCCACTTTCGGCACAGCGCCCCAGATATTGCGCTTCCCTTCTTCGGCCCACTGATCGGCGAATTCGGCCATTGGCGAGGAGGGGGTAATGGGGTAAATCGCAATGACTTCGGAAAACCGGTACGCGACGGAGGCGGCGGCTTCGTTACCGTCGAAAATCGCTGTCCTGCTGGGCACGCTCATGTTTCTCCCTTGCAGGCCGGCGGACGCGTGCGTTGCGCCCCCGACCACACTCAGGAAAAGTCTGCTCTCCGCATCGCGCCACCCGCTGTGACGAACGACACAAGTGTGCGAGGATAAACTGTTCGGGTACACTGCGTTCGCGCGCCAAACGTATCTTTTTGCGCGTCTTTTTTCGATGCCGTGTGATTACCGTCACGGTGGGTTGTGCAGCGTAGCGCGTAGTTTCACATGGGTTGGACTGACTGGATGAGCACTAACCTGGAGCATCCCTGGCTCACCGTGGTCGCGCTGCTGATTGGCGCTGTCGCGTTCGGCTTTACCCCTCTCGCGCTGGCGTGGCTCTGGGCTAAGTTCTTCTCGCCAAAGAAGCCAGGCGTCCAAAAAAACGCCACGTACGAGTGCGGGCTGGAGTCGCATGGGGATGCGTGGATCCAGTTTGGCGCGTCCTATTATCTGTACGCGATTATCTTTCTCGTCTTCGATGTTGAGGCGGTTTTTCTGCTGCCCTTCGCGGTAGCCTTCACTGGGCTCTCTGCGGGAGCCTGCGTTGCGATGCTCGTATTTTTGCTGCTTCTGGTGGAGGGCCTGGTCTGGGCCTGCCAGAAGGGCGTGCTGACATGGGCGTGATGAAGGCAGCGATAAGGCGGTCAGCGGTGAGACGGTTAGCGAGAGACTCGCATCCGGCAGCGGGTAGCGAAGGAGTGGAATGGCCGACGGTCTTAAAGAGCTGAAGATCGAGCTGAGCAAAAACGGCATCTTCACCACCACCCTCGAGGAGCTGTACAACTGGGGGCGGAAGAACTCGGTTTGGCCGCTCACGTTTGGCCTGGCCTGCTGCGCGATCGAGATGATCGCGACCACGATGGCCCGCTACGATCTTGCGCGCTTTGGCGCCGAAGTCTTTCGGCCGTCCCCGCGCCAGGCCGACCTGATCATCGTCTCCGGCACCGTGACCAAGAAAATGGCGCCGCAGGTGGTTCGCCTCTACAACCAGATGCCCGAGCCGAAATATGTCATCGCGATGGGAGCCTGCGCCATTTCCGGGGGGCCGTTCCGCGATGGCTACAACGTGCTCAAGGGCATCGATCGCTACATTCCGGTGGACGTGCACATCCCCGGTTGCCCGCCGCGGCCGGAGGCTCTCATTCACGCCTTCATGACGCTGCAGAAAAAGATCGATGAACAGGCTCTGACCGGACCGGATCGCCCGCGGCACCTCCAGGCCGGCCAGCCCAGCGAGTACCCGGTTCCGGCGTTCGGCGAGCACGGGCTCGAGCCGGCCGATAACCGCGATGTCTTCGCCGCTGCCGAAGGCAATCCGCTGAAGGTGCTGCAATGAGCACTTTGCCCCCGGTCGAGGACATCAAGGCGCAGATCGAAGCCGGCGTGCCCGGCGCGGTCGTCACCGTCGTCCAGAATGGCAGCCCCTCGGCACAACATTCGCTTCTGCTCGGTCGCGAACATGCCCGCGACGCAGCCCTCTTTCTGCGGGACCACGCCGAACTGCGGCTGGATTTCTGCTCGCTGGTGACCGGCGTCGACTGGCTCGATACCGAGACCAGCGAAAAAGTGAAAGTGAAGAAGGTCGTCGAAGGACCGGACGGAACGCAGCAGGAAACCGAAGTCGAAGAGACGCGAAAGACGAAGATCCCTGGATACCTCGAAGCCGTCTACCACCTCTTCTCGATGGAGAAGAAGCACGGGCCGGTGGTGATCCGCGTGCGCACGGCGAATCGCGCCGACTACGCGCACGTGCCGTCGCTCACGCCGGTGTGGCGCAGTTGCGAATTCCAGGAGCGCGAGGCTTTCGACCTCTACGGCATTGTCTTCGACGGCCATCCTGATCTGCGACGGATTCTGATGTGGGACGGCTTCGCTGACTTCCCCATGCGCAAGGATTACGTTCCGCCCGATGATGATGCGCTGGCCACGGTCCCCCATGGAAAATCGCCGGAGGTGCAGGCTTGAGCAACGATCTGCTCGAAGTCGATCCCATCGCCGGGCAAGGCGAAATCATGGAAGTCTCCATGGGGCCGCACCACCCGTCGACCCATGGCGTCTTCCGCATGGATGTGCGGCTCGAAGGCGAGAAGGTCGTTCGCCTGAAGCCGGTCTTCGGCTATCTGCATCGCAATCACGAAAAAATCGCCGAGCACGGCGCTTATCTCGCGGCGATTCCCTACACCGATCGCCTCGATTACCTCTGCTCCATGACGAACAACTGGGGCTACTGCCTCGCCGTGGAGAAGCTGGCTGGGATCACTGTGCCGGAGCGCGCGGAGTACCTCCGCGTGATCGTCGCAGAGCTGACGCGCTTCCAGAATCACGCCGGACTGGTCGGCTTCCTTCTGCAGGACATGGGCGCCAGCGGCACGCCGCTGATGTATGCCTTCCGCGAGCGCGAAAAGGTTCTCGATCTGTTTGAGTCGCTTTCGGGCGCGCGCATGATGTGCAACTACATGCGCTTCGGCGGATTGCGCGTGGACGCGACTGCTGCCTGGCTCGACGAAGTGCGCCGCCTGCTGCCGGCGCTGCCGCGCTTCCTCGACGAATTTGAAAACCTCCTGCGCGCGAACGAGATTCTGATGGCGCGAACCCAGGGAACGGGCCGGCTTTCGCGCGAGCTGGCAGTCAGCGCGGGCGTGACTGGGCCGATGCTGCGCGCCAGTGGCGTTAACTACGACGTCCGCAAGGTGGACAAGTACGGCATCTACGACCGGTTTGATTTCCGCGTGCCGCTTGGCGATCACGGCGACGTCTACGACCGCTACATGATGCGCATCCTCGAGATGCGCGAGACGGTGAAGATTCTTGAGCAGGCGCTGCGCGGTATCCCGGAGGGTCCGATCATGGATCCGAAGGTCCGCCTGCGCGGCCTGCGCCCCAAAGCTGGCGAAGCCTACGGGCGCATCGAGTCGCCAAAGGGCGAGCTGGGATTTTTCCTGATCAGCGACGGCACGACGAATCCGTACCGCTATCGCGTGCGGCCGCCCAGCATGATCAATCTCACGATCCTCGAAGATATGTGCCTGGGACAGAACATCGCCGATGTGGTGGTCACGCTGGGTAGCGTGGATATTGTGCTGGGCGAGGTAGACCGCTGATGCTGGGTGAAGGAATCATTCAGGGGCTGCTGGAGACGGCGCGCAACTTCTTTGGAAGTTATGTGGAGAAGGACCGCCTGACCACCGTGCAGTTCCCTGAAGAGCGGCGGCCATTACCGGAAGCGTCCCGGAACTTCCCGTTCCTGTTGTACGACGGGACAGATCCGGATGCCGGGCTGCGCTGCGTCTCCTGCCAGATTTGCGAGAAGGAATGTCCGCCGCGCTGCATCCACATTGAGAAAAGCAAAGACAAGAAACCCGATTTCGTCGGCAAGATGCAGGCGTACCCTGCGGTCTTCGATATCGACGTTTCGGTCTGCATGAGCTGCCAGATCTGCGTGGAGGTGTGCCCTTTCGATGCGATCCGCATGGACACGGAGTTTGAGCTGAGCACCACCGACCGCTTCGGATCGCTGCTCTACACGAAGCGCGAGCTGGCGAAATCGAACGAGTACTATCGCAAGATTCATCCCACCGAAGCGGCGGAGTGCGATGCACGCCGCGCGAAGGATGTGGAGGATACGAAAGCCAAGGCGGCCGCAGCCGCTGCTGCTGCCGCAGCCAAAGCAGCGCAGGCGAAGGATCCGGCAGCAGCGCCACCGCCGGCCAGCAGCGCTTCAACGAACGGCGCAGCCGCTCCTGCCAGGTCTGAAGTGAAAGAAAACCAATGAACGCTGCAGCCGCCGATCAGATCTTTGTCACGCTCAAGCACTGGGCGCTCGTGCACACGCCGGCGTCGCTGCAGGTCCTGGTCTCGATTCTCCTCACGATCATTCCCATCATCGTCATCTTCCCCGCGATCTTCGCTCTCTCCGTTCTGCTCGAGCGCAAAGGCCTGGGCCGCATGCAGAATCGCTACGGCCCGAACCGCGTGGGCCCGTTCGGCATCCTGCAGCCGATTGCCGACGCGCTGAAGTCGCTGACGAAGGAAGATATCGTTCCCCGCTCCGCCGATCACGTGGTTCACTACCTGGCGCCTCTGGTGCTCGTGGGTGCAGCGTTTCTGGGATATGCCGTGCTGCCCATCGGGCGCAACATGGTCGCCGCCAATCTCGACGCCGGCGTGCTCTTCTTCTTCGCCATCGGCGCAGCAACCGAACTCGCCGTCTTCATGGCGGGATGGTCGAGCCGCAACAAATATTCCCTGCTGGGAGCCATGCGCGCCATCGCGCAGATGGTCAGCTACGAGATTCCGCTCATCCTGTCGTCGGTCGCCGTGGTCATGATGTCCGGCACCCTCTCCACCACCAGCATCGTCGAGCGGCAGGCGCACTACACCGCAACGCTGGCGCACTGGAACGTCTTCACGCCCTGGGGACTCGCCGGCTTCTTCCTTTTCATGATCTCCGGCATGGCCGAGACGAATCGCAGCCCCTTCGATCTGCCCGAAGGCGAGTCTGAGATCATCGCCGGCTACTTCATCGAGTATTCCGGCTTCAAGTTTGCGCTCTTTTTCCTTGCCGAATATCTCGAGATTTTCTCCATCAGCGGCCTCGGGATAACCCTCTTCCTCGGCGGATGGTCCTCGCCCTTCAGCTTCTTCGCGTGGATTCCCTCCTGGATCTGGTTCTTCACCAAGCTGTTCGCCTTCATCCTGTTCTTCATCTGGGTGCGCGGCACGCTGCCCCGGTTGCGCATGGATCAGCTGATGAACTTCGCCTGGAAATTCATGCTGCCGATGGCGCTCATCGTTATTTTGTCAGCGGGGATCTGGCGTTTCCTGCCTGCTCTATCGCCGGAAATGGCTGTGGTACGCTGGCTCGTCTGCGCGGTGGTGATTGCGGTTCCGTACATCGTGCTGGCGCGTGCGCTGGAGCAGGGGAAACGGATTGAGAAGAGAACCTATCGTTATGCGGAGTGATCGCAGTCACAGTTGCGTCGATACGGCTGTGCCATGGTTGGAAAGGCCCACGCTGCACGTGGAAATGATGAACCACGGCGCCTGAGACGCCGGAACTGTACGAATGACGATGACTCTGCCGTTCCTGATCCTCGCATTGTTGACCCTGGCCGGAGGGATCGCAGCCATGACGCTGCGCCGCCTGGTGCATTGCGCGCTGGCGCTCACCATCGCCTTTGCCGGGCTGGGGGGTCTCTATCTGAATCTCGGCGCGGAGTTTGCGGGGCTCGCGCAATTGCTCGTTTACGTCGGTGCCATCGCCATCCTGATTGTTTTCGCCATCCTGCTCACGCGCGGCGATGATGAAGCTCATAAGGCGTTTTCGCCGTCGGCTTTCGGCGGAGCCATTGTGGCGCTCGCGGTTTTTGCGGTTCTCGCGTGGGCCGTGCAGTCGAGCGCCGTTGCGCATCCTGCCGATGTGACACCTGCACCATCGGCGTCGATGCTGCAGATCGGGCTCGCGCTCATGCAGCGCTACGTGCTGCCGTTGGAAGTGATTGCCCTGATGCTCACCGCAGCTATGATCGGCGCGGTCATTATCGCCCTGCGCGAAAAGCGCCAGGCAGAGGAGCAGAGACCCTGATGAACCCTCTGGCTGGCTGTCTGCTCATCTCCGCCCTGCTATTTGCGGTTGGACTCGCCGGCGCTCTCACCCGCCGCAGCGCGATCCTGGTGCTGGCCGGCATTGAATTGATGCTGAACGCCGCAAACCTGAATTTCATCGCATTCTGGCGATTTGGGCCTCATCCCGAAGCTTTAACGGGGCTGCTCTTCGTCGTTTTCTCGATTGCCGTAGCCGCGGCCGAAGCCGCTGTGGGGCTCGCGCTCATCCTTGCCATCTATCGCCACGCGCACACTTCGGACGTGAGCGAGATTACGGAGATGAAGGGATGATGGAAGCGCAAACGCCCGCGTGGATCCTCCGCCATCTGTGGCTCATTCCCGTGTTGCCGATGCTGGCGGCGGGCCTGTGCGCCCTGTTGCCGCAGGCGCAGCGGCGCATTTCCGCCGCCCTCGCCATCGGTTCGATGAGCGCCTCGTTTGTCCTCGCGCTCGTGGCGTTTGCAAATGCGCTGGCCCATCCGGTCGTGCAGACCGTGAACTTCCCCTGGATGCAGTTCGGCGCAACCTGGGTTTCGCTGGGATGGCTGCTCGATCCCCTCGCCGCAGTGATGCTGGTGATGGTCACCTTCGTTGGCCTCCTGATCTTCATCTACAGCGTGGGCTACATGGCCCACGACGAGAATTTCACACGCTTCTTCTGCTTCCTCTCGCTTTTTGCAGGCGCTATGCTCGGCGTGGTCATCGCGAACAGCCTGCTGCTGCTCTTCATGTGCTGGGAAGTTGTGGGGCTCACCTCGTATCTGCTGATCGGCTTCTGGTATCACCGGCCCGCGGCCGCAGCCGCCGCGAAGAAGGCGTTTGTTACCACGCGCATCGGCGACCTGGGATTGCTGATCGGCATGGTCTGGCTCTACTCCCAGACCGGCACGCTGCTCTTTTACAACCAGGGAACGGGCTGCCTGGAGCAGACTGCGCTGTCGGCGATGTCCGCGCATATTACCGTCGCCGGGATGTTCGTTTCAACGGCCATCGGCCTGCTGATTTTCTGCGGCGCGGTGGGCAAATCGGGCCAGCTTCCGCTGCACGTCTGGCTGCCCGACGCGATGGAAGGCCCTACGCCGGTCAGCGCCCTCATCCACGCAGCAACCATGGTGGCCGCTGGCGTGTATCTCATCGCCCGCGTGTATCCGCTGATGACCGCGCATTCTCTGGAAGTGGTGGCCTGGGTGGGCGCGATCACCGCCTTCTTCGCCGCGTGCATTGCGGTGGCGCAGAACGATATCAAGCGGATCCTTGCCTATTCGACCGTGTCGCAGCTTGGCTACATGATGCTCGGCCTCGGCGTGGGCGGAGTGGCTGTCGGCATCTTCCATCTCATCACGCACGCCTTCTTCAAGGCGCTGCTCTTCCTCGGCGCGGGCTCGGTGATCCACGGCTGCACCGAGGAGCAGGACATCCGCAATATGGGCGGCCTGCGGCGCTTCATGCCAGTCACGTTCCTCACCTACTCCGCGGGTATGCTGGCGCTCTGCGGATTTCCGCTGTTCGCCGGATTCTGGAGCAAGGATGCGATCCTGCACGCGGCGCATGGCTGGGGCGTCTCTCGGGGTCCGTTCTATCTTGGAGCGGCAGGCGCCCTGCTCACCGCGTTTTATATGACGCGGCAGATGTACTACGTCTTCTTCGGTTCGCATCGCGAGCCTGAAGCGACGGTGACAACTGCCGAAACGGCGTCTCATGCAATTTCTGCCGAGAGGATTGAGCCTGCTGTTTCGGCCGGCCGCCCTGGCGAATTCTGCCTGCCGGCCCATCCCCACGAAAGCCCTGCGGTGATGACCGGGCCACTGGCGATTCTGGCCGTCTTCGCCGTGCTTCTCGGATTCGTTGGCTGGCCGGCATGGCCGTGGTTCCAAAACTTCCTCAGCGGCAGAGCGGCACGATTCGACTGGGCTGGCTTCTCTGAGCCGGGCCTGATTTCCCTGATGCTGGTCTCGACGCTGATCGTCTTCGCAGGCCTCGGACTGGGCTGGTTTTTCTACGGGCGCAAGCCCATAGCCGCGGCCACAGAGCCGGACGCGCTCGAAAAACTGCAACCGGGCATCTTCCATGCGCTGGCGCGCCGGCTTTACATGGATGAGTTGTATGAATTCACTGTCATCGCTCTCACGCGTTTCGCCTCATGGCTCGCGGCGTTTCTCGATCGCTGGATTTTTGGCGGCGTGGTGCAGCTCGTCTCGTGGGTTGTGACCGGCGTGGGGTGGTTCGACTTCGGCGTCGACAAGTATCTGGTGAACGGGGGGTTCGATCTCGGCTGCCGCGAGGTTTCCTTCGGCGGCCGCATGCTGGCTCGGCTGCAAAACGGCCGCGTGCAAAGTTACCTGCGCATCATCGCCGTCGTGCTCGTCGTCCTCGCAATCCTGCTGCTGTGGGGGCATCGAGGATGATCACCGTTCTCACGCTGCTCCCTCTCATCGGCGGTCTGGTGCTGCTGGCTTCCTGCCGTTCCCGCGAAGCGGCGCGCATGACGGCCGTGCTGTTTGCGGCAGCCTCGCTCGCGGTGGTCGTGCTGCTGTGGATCGGCTTCAATCCCGCATCGGCGGGCCTTCAGTTTGAGGAGTGGCATGAGTGGGCGCCCTGCCTCGGCATCTTCTATCACGTCGGCGCTGACGGCCTCGGCATCCTGATGGTGACGCTTGCAGCCGTGGTTACGCTGATGTCGCTGGCGGCATCCTGGGCCAACAAGAAGCAGGGCCCGACGTACTATGCGCTGGTTCTCTTCCTTGAGTCCGGACTGTTCGGTACGTTCACGGCGCTGAACTTCGTCCACTGGTTCATCTTCTGGGAACTGAGCCTGATCCCGGCCTACTTCCTCGTGCGGCTTTGGGGAGGGTCCCAGCGCGCGCGCGCCGCCAATCAGTTCTTCCTCTACACCATGGTGGGCAGCATCGCTCTGCTGCTGGCGTTTCTGGCGCTGTACCTCGGTACCGGGCAATTTGACTTCCTCAGGCTCGCCGATTTGGCGCATAACGGCCAGATCTTCCCCACTTTGGCGCAGAATCTTCACTGGGCAGGTAGTCCGGATCGGCTGGCAATGTTGTTGTTCTGGGCCGCATTCCTCGGATTCGCGGTGAAGACGCCAGTGGTTCCCTTCCATACATGGCTCCCGGCCGCCTACTCTGAAGCCCCCAGCGAGACCACGATGCTGCTGACGGGCGCCATGTCGAAGATGGGCGTCTACGGCTTCCTGCGCATCCTGGTGGGGATCTTTCCGCAGCAAATGGAGCAGGCGCGCACAACGCTGCTCTGGTTCGCCGTCGCCACCATCGTGCTGCCGGCTTTCGCGGCCTGGGCGCAGAAGGATCTGAAGCGCACGTTCGCTTACTCTTCGGTGAACCACCTCGGCTACTGCATTCTCGGCGTGTGCGCGGCAGCGCACTTTGCCGGCACGCAGACGGAAAACGCCGCCGCTCTGACAGGCGTTCTGCTCCAGGTATTCAGTCACGCCCTCACGGCGGCCGCTCTCTTCTGGTTTATCGCGCTCCTGGAGCGACGCAGCGGCGGCTTACGCGGCATCGACGACTTCGGCGGACTGCGCAAAATCGTCCCCGTCCTGAGCGGGCTGATGGGGATCGCGATCTTTGCCTCGCTCGGCCTGCCCGGGCTCAACGGATTCCCCGGCGAATTCCTGATCTTTAAGGGTTCATTCGCGCTCACGCCGTGGGCGACCTCGATTTCGGTTCTTGGACTCCTGATGACTGCTGTCTTTCTGCTCACGGTGATTCAGAAGGTCTTCTCCGGGCCGGTGAATCCGCGCTGGCAGGCGATGCCCGATCTGACGTTGACGGAGCGGCTGGCGCTCGCACCCGCGATGATCCTGATGCTGGTGCTCGGGCTGTATCCGCAAATCATTGCCGGTATGGTGAGCGGCGCCGTGAACCAGTGGGCAGCGGGGGTGAGGTTTTAATGCTCGCCTGGACCATCTACACCTCGTTCCTTGGCGCGCTCGCCGCGCGGCTGGCGCCGTCGAAGCAGCTTGCCCGCGCTTTTGCTTTGCTGACCGCGCTGGCGGGGCTGGCGCTTGGCCTCGTCGCGCTTGTGCACTGGCAGCCGGGCGAACTCCTCACCGTGGCGCGCGTGGCGTGGATTCCGCAGCTGGGCCTCGAATACCGCCTCGCCGCGGACGGCATCAGTCTCACGCTCGTTCTCCTGACCGGCATCGCAGCGACCTCGGGCATTCTGTTCTCGTGGAATATCGAGCACCGCACCCAGGAATTCTTCGCGTTCTATCTGGTGCTCATCGGCGGCGTCTACGGCGTCTTCCTCAGCTTCGATTTGTTCCTCCTCTTCGTCTTCTACGAGATCGCGATTATTCCGAAGTACTTCCTCATCGCTATCTGGGGATCGGTGCCAAAAGACGCGTCGCCGGAAAATCGCGGAGCGCTACGCGAATACGCCGCCATGAAGCTGGCGCTCTATTCCTTTGCCGGCTCGGCGCTCGTGCTCGCGGGCATGGTCGCTGCGTGGGCCATTTCCGGCGGGCACTCCATGAGCTTCGACGTGCTGGCTCGGTATCCCTTCCCGGCGCACTTCCAGATGTGGGCCTTCCCCGTGGTCTTCCTGGGATTCGCCGTGCTCGCCGGCATGTGGCCGTTCCACACCTGGGCGCCGACTGGCCACGCGGCCGCTCCGACGGCGGCTTCGATGCTGCTGGCCGGCGTAGTGATGAAGCTGGGCGCCTACGGCTGCCTGCGCGTCGCCATGATGCTCTTCCCCGGTGGTTTGGCGCCGTGGGGCTTCCACGTGTTTGGATTCGGCTCCTGGCGCGAGGTTTTCGCAGTGCTGGCGCTCATTGGCATTGTCTATGGAGCCAGCGTGGCGCTGGTGCAGCGCGACTTCAAATTCGTCATCGGCTATTCCAGCGTCTCGCACATGGGCTTCGTGCTGCTCGGCCTGATGACCCTCACGCAGATCGGCCTCGACGGCGCGGTCTTTCAGATGTTCTCGCATGGCGTGATCGCGGGACTGCTATTCGCCGTCGTCGGGCGCATGGTCTACGACCGCACGCACACGCGCGACTTCAACGATCTCAGCCCCTTGCGCCTCGCGCACGTGATTCCCTTTGCGGCGGTCACCTTCATCCTGGCCGGCATGGCGTCGATCGGCCTGCCTGGCTTCAGCGGCTTCATCGCGGAGTTTCAGGTGCTGGCCGGCACATGGCGCGCCTTCCCGTGGATGACCGCCATTGCCGGCATCGGCATTCTCGTCGGCATAGCCTTCACCTGGCGCGCGCTGCAGAAAGCGTTCTACGGTGAGCCTGCACCGGGGCGGGCAGCGGCCCACCATGAAGCGCTTCCCCCGATCAGCCTGCCTGAAAAGTGCGGCGCAATCCTGCTGTTGGCCACTTCGCTGATCGTCGGGCTCTATCCGCGAATGCTCACCGATCTGATCTTGCCCGCGCTCAACTCGCCGCTTTTTGAGGGCCTGCGCACCGGAGCGTGGCGATGACCACCGTCAGCTATTTCGACCTGCTGCGCCTGACCGCGCCCGAGATTGCGCTCACGGTCGCGGGCCTCGTCGTTCTCACGCTCGATCTGGTTCTTCGCCGGAAGGCCAGCCCTTCGGGAAGGCTGCGCTCCGCGACGATCGTGGCCGGTCTCGTCATCCTGGCCGCAATCTGGATACTCGGGCAGGGCCCGGCGCAGGCCGGCCTGCCGGACAGCATGTTCGTCGTCACCCCGCTGACACATGTGGTGCAGATCGCGCTGCTGGTGCTGGCATTCTTCACGACCATGCTGGCGCGCGAGGCTCGCTTTACACCACACATCGGCGAGTACTTCGCCCTCATCCTCTTCGCCACAGTCGCGATGATGTTTCTCGTCGCGACGCAGAACCTGCTGCTCATTTTCGTGGCGCTCGAATTCCTTTCCCTGTCGCTCTACGTGCTGGCTGGCTTCGACAAGCGCAGCCGCGAGTCGTCAGAAGCAGCTCTCAAATACTTCCTCTTCGGAGGAGTGTCGGCCGGATTCCTGCTCTTCGGCATGAGCCTTCTCTACGGCGCTTCCGGCTCGATTGAGTTGCCGCGCATTGCCGCCGCAGTCAGCGGGCCCCAGCTCGATCCCCTGCTGCTGATCGCCATCGTCATGGTTACCATCGGGTTTGGATTCAAAATCGCCGCTGCGCCGTTCCATCTGTGGGCGCCGGACGCCTACCAGGGCGCACCGACCGTCAGCGCGGGATTCATCGCGTCCAGTTCCAAGGTCGCCAGCTTCTTCATCTTCGCGCAGGTCGCGACGCTGGCGCTGATGCCCGCGGCCGGCAGCGGTGCGTTTCGCGCCTACTCGCCAGGTTGGGTCCCGGTTCTCGCCATCGTTGCCGCCGTATCGATGATCCTCGGCAATCTGGCCGCGATCGCACAGACCAGCCTTCGCCGCCTGCTGGCCTACTCCGCCATCGGCCACGCCGGATACATGCTGCTGGGCGTGATTACGCACACACCGCAAGGACTTGGCGCGCTGATCTACTACGTCATCACCTACGCGCTGGCGTCGGTCGGCGCCTTTGGCGTCCTGGGCGCGCTCGAAGCCGAGAGAGTCGATCGCATCGCCGATCTGCGCGGGCTCAGCCGCCGCGCTCCGGATCTCGCGATTTGCCTCCTCGTCTTCCTGCTGTCACTTGCCGGCATTCCGCCGCTTGCCGGGTTCTTCGGCAAGTTCTACCTCTTCACGGCGGCGCTCACCGCTGAGCCGCACCTCGGGCTCCTGTGGCTGGTGCTGCTGGCCGTGGCGATGAGTGCGGTGTCGCTCTTCTACTACCTGCGCGTGCTCAAGCAGGCCTTCGTCGCGGAGACACGCGAAGAATCGCACCTGCGCGTGGCCTCGCTCACGCGGCTGACGGTGTGGGTGCTCGCGGCCCTGGTGGTTCTGCTCGGCTGCGTTCCACAGTGGCTGATCCGCTGGATCGGCTTGCACTAAGGCAGAGTTGCCATCGACCGTCGACCAGGCAGGAATCCGCAAGCTTTGCTCCCCGCGCCCGTTCAACCGTCAATCTAATGCCGCACCGCAGGTTTGTTGGCATACATCGCAGCATCGGCGAAGCGCTTCAGTTCCTCTTTGGTCCTGCCGTTTTCCGGATAAATGGCAATCCCGATGCTGGCGGAACCGCGAATCTCGTTCGCCTCGATCGAGAATGGCTTGTCGAAGCAGCGCAGCAGCCGGTGCGCGATCTCCTCCACCTCGGAGCGGCTTCGAGCGGCGGGAATGAGCGCGATGAACTCGTCGCCGCCTACGCGCGCCAGCGTATCCATGCCGCGCAGATTTTCTGAGAATCGCTGCGTCACCTGCTGCAGGTACACATCGCCCACGCGATGTCCGTAGAGATCGTTGACTGCCTTGAACTGGTTCAGGTCGATGTAGATGAGCGCGAAGCGCGAGGCGTTGCGGCCTGCACACGCAATCACCTCGTCGAGCCGGTTCTCGAGCAGAAAGCGATTCGCCGCGTTCGTGAGCTGGTCGTATTGCGAACGGTGCACCAGCGTTTCGTAGAGCCGGCGATTGTCGATGGCCAGAGCCGCCAGGCTGGCCCCCATTTCCATCACCTCGCCGGCGTGGCTGTTGGAAGCATTGACCCCTGCGAGCACGAGAGAGCCAAGCCGTTCGCCGACGCTCGAGAAAATATCCCGGTGTATGCCAGGAGGCGATCCCTTTTCTGTTGCAGGCGAGCCCACACGCGTCCCATTCGGCAGCTCGCACCAGCAGGCGCGATCGCCGAGCTGACGGCTGATCAGGTGCAGAATCATCAGCAGGACTTCCTCGAGATTCTGCTTGCTGTTGATCGCCTCGAGGACGTGACCGCGTTCTTTCTCCATGAACGCGATGCGCCGCTCGCGCGCGGCCTCGCTTTCCATGGTCACGCGAATCTGCTCGGACTGGCTGCGCACCTGCGACTGCAGCAGGAATGCCCAGATGAGCGCGCCCAGCATCAGGGCAACGAGAGCTGCGCTCAGATACAGCAGGTGCCGCACCGTCCACCACGAAGGATCGGCCAGAACCACCACGTCGGCCGGCGAGCGCATCTCCAGCTCAAACCATCGCGGCGTGCTCCACGGGCCGCCTGCATGCACGTAACAGACTCCTGTCACGCGCACTCTGCTGCCGATGCGGTACTCCGGCAGGGACATCTGATCGAAATCCTGATTCCAAACGGTGCGGGGCAGCATGGCCGAGAAGACATGCGACCCCATCTGAATGACCAGAAAATCCTGGTGCCGCTCCCTGACCTCCGCGGCCAGCGTGCCTTCCATCGAAATCAGGTCGTAGGGATAGTTCCCCGCCATCGCTTCGTCCCAGGGCGCAGTAATGGGTGTGATGGGACGAATCTGCTGCGTGGGCAGAACATTGGCCTGACCGATCGACTCCGAATAATCCTGCGCGTACTGGTGGGGATTGGGAAAACCAACTACATCCACCACCTGCCCCACCTGCAGGGGCGACTGCTCATAGGTATTCACCAGCACCGCCTGCCGCCCGGGCGTTTCCACCACCAGTTGCAGGCCGGGCTGGTAGAGTGTCACGCTGCCGCGCACATGCACGCGCTGGCTCTGGTCGCGCACGTACGAGTTCGATTCGATGCGCCCGATCTCGGTCAGCGGCAGATTCGCGGGATTATCGGGCGCGGGCTTCAGAACCTGCATGTGCGCCGCGCTGCTCACCCACAGCTCAGCGCCAAGTTGCTGAAACTTCCCGTCGAACAGGCCGCCTGCGACTCCATCGAACCGAACCTGAGCATCGAGCAGCGAGAGAGGATTGATGGCGCCAGGCTCCTGCATGTGCACACGTACCGATCCGCCGTCCATCTGCAGGTCGATCAGCAGGTACGAGGTTTCCGCATTGGCTGCCTCGGCCGTCTGCGCGGGTGCGCCCTCGCGCCGGCGGATCGCCGTCACCGCGGTTTGCCCTGCGGCAACTTGATCTGTCGCGGAGCGAACCACTCCCGTGATGCTTACGTAGCGGCAGTCATTCGACCGCTGCAGTATCTCCTGCCACGAAAGCGGCACCGGCACGGGAAAATGCCCGCCCGAGTCGGCCTTCAGTTCGGTTGCTCTCACGTTGGTCGCGAAGCTCGGCACCGTAGTGCCGCGCACTACCACGGCGTCTCCAGGTTGCAGCGACGGCGGATTGGCAGGCGGCACGACATAGATGCCGCCGGTTGCATCCTGTACGAAGACCTGACCCTGCGTGGGCTGGTAATAGGTCAGCACCGCGTGCAGTTCCACCGCATGACTCTGCGCGCTCTCGCTCGCTGAAAGCGCGCGAATCTGCGCGACTGTGGTCAGCGAACCGATGGTTGTGGAGGCGTGAGATCCGTCCGACGCCGAAACCGATCCGTGCTCCTGAGGGAAGGCCCTTCCTGCAGCCAGGAGGCAGGTCAGTACGGGCAACACCGGAAAAAATCTGCGCAAGTTCCAGGACTCCGGAAATCAGACACTAGCTTGCACGCCCGGGTCTTGAAAGTCACGAAGAAATTAAGACCTTTGTAATCCTTTAGTTATGTAACTGCGCATTTCTTACCGGGTCCCGGCACGCCACCGTTCCCAGACGATTCTTGCGGCAGCAAGATCGGTTGCGCCCACGCCCAGCGATTTAAAGATTGTCCAGTGCCCCTGTCCTGGCAGAGAGGCTCCCGCCAGCACCTCACCCAGTTCCGCCGTCACCGAAGCCCCGGCGCCGATCAGGTCGCCGGATTCGATCATGGCCGCCTCGCGCGACTCCACAACGATGTCAGCGGCAAGCGCCGCGTCGTCGAGTTCCCGGTTCTTCGGACCCACCGAGCCGACCGCACACACCAGCGCGCCATGGGCAAGCCATGCACCGCGCACCAGCGGCTCGCGCGTGCCGGTTACGCTGATCACGACATCGGCCCCGCGCACCGCGGCTTCTGCCGTTGGCGAGACCGACAAGCCAAATTCATCCGCGAAGCGCTGAGCATGATCCGCGGTCCTGCTCCAAACGCGAATCTCAGGGAAATCGCTCACCCGGCGCAGCGCCTGCAGATGCGAGCGCGCCTGCACGCCGCTGCCGAGAATCGCCAGTACCTGCGCATCCTCGCCCGCCAGGCATCGCGTCGCCACTGCCGACACCGCAGCCGTTCGCATCTCGGTAATCAGCCGCCCGTCCATCGCCGCCAGCGGCTGGCCGGTCCGCGCGGAGAAAAGCTGAATGATCGCCTGGTGGGTCGGGAGGTTTCGATTATCCTGGAAAAACGTCACCAGCTTCACGCCCATCAGGTCGCCGTCGACCGCGGGCATCTGTCCGAATGCACCGTTGTGCTGGGGCACCCACACAATGCTGCGCACGGGCTGCTGGATCCTTCCGGCCGAAAGGTCGATGAGCGCCCGCTCCACGGCGGGAATGAGATCGTCATACGTCAGCAGCGACTGCACCGATTCTTCAGAAAGAAAATCCATCCTTGTGCTCATCTTCCTTACATCAGGCTCACGGCGTCGACATCGATGGTCAAATTCGGCCGCGGAATGCCGGCGGACTCCGCATGCGCCAGCATTGCACGCAGGGCATGCAGCAGCGATTTACGATTCTCCGCCTTCATCACCAGGTGAAATCGATACGTGCGCTTGATTTTGGCAATCGGCGCGCTCGCCGGGCCCAGAACCCGCACCCCGCGCAGCGTTGTCTGACTGCACCACTTGCCCAGCAGGGCCGCCCACCCAGCAGCTTCCTCCATGCGCGGACTTTGCAGCAGCACATTCGCCAGCGCGGCGTAGGGAGGGTAATGCATCGCGCGGCGAAATCGCAGCTCGCGCTCGGCAAAGGCCTCGAAGTCATGCTTCGCGGCACACTGCACGGCGTAATGTTCGGGGTGATACGTCTGCACGATCACCTTGCCGGGCAGTTCCCCGCGGCCTGCCCGGCCCGAAACCTGGGTGAGGAGCTGGAAGACGCGCTCCGCAGCGCGAAAATCCGGCAGCCCCAGCGCGTAATCGCAGCCGACAACGCCCACCAGGGTGACTCCGTGAATGTCGTGCCCCTTGGCGATCATCTGCGTCCCGACGAGGAGGTTGATCTCTCCCGAGTGCAGACGCAGCAACAGCCGCTCCATATCGCTGCGTCCGCGCACCGTGTCGCGATCCATGCGCCCGATGCGCGCGCCGGGAAAGATCTCCTGCAACCGCTCTTCGCCCTGCTGCGATCCGGCTCCGAGGAAGTAGAGATACTCGCTCTCGCATTTTGGACAGAGTTTCGGGACCGTCTTTTTGTAACCGCAATAGTGACATTCCAGCCGCTGCCCAGCGGCCAATCCTTCGCCGCCTTCCACGGGCTTGTGATAGGTGAGCGCGATGGAGCAGTTCTCGCACTCGATCTTCTCGCCGCACGCCCGGCACACCACCACGTACGAGTAGCCCCGGCGGTTGAGGAGAATGATCGACTGCTCGCCGCGGTCCAGTGTCTCCTGCGTGGCCTCGATCAACGCGCGCGCGAAGAGATGCTCCTGCCCCGTCTCCTGAAACTCCTGGCGCATGTCGAGCAGCCGCACCTCGGGCAGCGGCCGGTCTTTCACCCGATCGCGCATCTCGATGCGACGATACTTCCCCTGCGCTGCGTTGTGCCAGGTTTCGAGCGAGGGCGTTGCCGAGCCCAGCACCACCGTTGCGCCGGCCAGTTTGGCCCGCACCACCGCCACATCGCGCGCATGATAGCGCGGCATCGACTCCTGTTTGTAGCTGCTGTCGTGCTCCTCATCGACGACGACGAGGCCGAGATTCTGCACCGGAGCGAAGACCGCCGATCGCGTGCCGACCACCACGCGGGCCTCGCCGCGGCGGATGCGATGCCACTGCTCGCCGCGCTCCTCCGGCGTGAGCGCCGAGTGCAGCAGCGCGACCTCGGACCCAAAGGCGTGATGCAACTGCGCCGCCATCGCCGGAGTCAGCCCGATCTCCGGAACGAGCAGGATCGCCGACTTCCCGCCCTCGAGCGCACGCCGCATGGCTGCGAGGTACACAGCGGTCTTGCCGGATCCTGTAACGCCATAGAGCAAAAACGGGCAAAACTCGCCGGCCTCGACGGCGAGGCGAATCGTCTCGAGCGCCTGGGCCTGCACCGGATTCAGCTCGTATTCGCTCCCCGCCAGCGCATGCAAACTGGTGAGATGAAAATCCGCGGGCCGCTCTTCGATCCGCACCAGATCGCGCTTCACCAGAGTAGCAAGCGTCGATGCGGGCACGGCCAGACGCCGCAGTTCCGCGACCGGAAGCTGACCCACAGCTCCCGCCAGTTCCGCCAAAATCGCCTGCTGGTTGTCGTTGAGTTTTGGCAGGCGGACGCCTTCCACCAGCACCGCGTAGCGCACGGTGCGTCGCGCGTCACGTGGCTCGGCGGCGGTCTCGCGTGTGACCCATTTCTTGCGCAGCATGCCCTGGAGCAGGCGCGTCGCTGCCCTCGCCGCTCTGCGCAGCGACGCCAGCGTCAGAGCTTCGCCCGATTCGAGGGCGTTGAGGATGGCGTATTCCTGGTCCTGCTCCTCGGGAGTCAGCCGCGAGCGCCGTGATGCCCCGCGCTCCGCTCCCGCAGCCAGCGCTTGCCGACCCGAATCGGTGATGCGGTAGAGGACCTTCCGCCGCACCTCGCTCGTAAGCGGCAGCATGGACCGCAAAACCTCACCGACCGGCGCCAGATAATACTGCGCGATCCACTGGCCCAGTTCGAGCAACTGTGGAGAAAGCACCGGTTCCGCGTCGAGTACACTGAGCAACGGCTTGGTTTCAACCGGCGGCGGATCGTCATGGACCCGGATTACCACGCCGGCCAGTTTTTCGTTGCGAAACGGAACCAGCACGCGAGCGCCCACCGCCGGAACCTTTTCGCCGAGCG
>DATJTG010000047.1:0-15446 GCA_035503555.1 Acidobacteriaceae bacterium
TGACGGCGCCGGAGGTTCCGTGGGCTCCGCACACGCACGCGGTGCTGGGCCTCGCGTCGGGGCGCGAGCTGCGCTTTGTCGATCCGCGGCGGTTTGGGCGCATCGGTCTCGTCGCGGGATTTACCGGGCCCGGCAGCGAGCCGCTGACGATTTCCAAAGACGACTTCGCTGCGCTGTTTCGCGGGCGCAAGCTCTCGATCAAATCCGCGCTGCTGAACCAGAAGCTGCTGCATGGGGTCGGGAACATCTATGCGGACGAGAGCCTGGCCCGGGCCGGGATTCGGCCGACGCGGGCGGCTGGGAGGCTGACGCGGGAGCAGCTCGATCGGCTGCACAAGGCGCTGCGCCTGGTGCTGCAGCAGGCGATCCGGGCCGGGGGTTCGTCGGTTTCGGACTACGTGGATGCGGACGGGGAAAAGGGGTTTTTCCAGATTCGGCACCGGGTTTACCAGCGGACGGGGGAGCCCTGCCCGGTCTGCGGGACGCCGATTCGGCGGGTGGTTCTGGGTGGACGCAGCACGCACTTCTGCCCAAGCTGCCAAAAGTAGGCCGATTATGGCTTTTTAGAATCCTGCGGCAACCAGTCTATGGGAATCTGAAGGTCCGGACCTGACCAGAGGCATCTAGTTTGTTGATTCTAAAGAGTCGATCAAACGGCATGAGAATTGCACTTTACCGCAGTGCCAGCGACGTATTAGGGCCCATAAAAAGGGCCAGTACTCATAAGGATTCCGGTCGAAGAGAGCAGATCCTCTGAGATTTGACCCGGCCGGAATACCAAAGTCCCAGGCCGAAAGACAGGCACGGGCGACTTCAGGGAGGCCAGTGACTGGCCGTCACACGGAAAAAGCCATCCAGCGGGATGGCTTTTCTGTTTGCTCGACAGGGCCGTCTCCCGGCAGCACAATGGTCACCTACGGCATCGAAATACTTGTCAGAGTTCGGCTCTCGGGCTTATAGTTAGTTTTACCTGTCGAGCGGCTGACGCCATGCTGGATACCGGCGAGGCTCGCCGCCTTTCTCGAGAGTCATTATCAGTTGCTTTGGAGTGTTTGGCTGCCGCGCGCGTCGTGGCGCAGGCAGAGCCGAAGCGAAGGTTGAGATCAGGATCAGGCGACAACTCCAAACCGTTCCGTTGATCAACGTGGCCTGCGGGTCCGCAATACTTTCTGTCCTGTCACGCGTGAAGCGCTTTGCAGTCCATTGCGACGAGCCAACCCTGGGGACAGGCAGCGCGGAGTTTCGCGCCACAACATAAACTTTCCGGCCACCCCAGCGGGTCGAGGACCCACTGGCCGAAACCGGAGCTACACCGTTTCCTCTGTATCTGAGTCCGGAGAAGCAAAGCAGGGCGCGGCGCCCCCCCACAGGCCGCAACCCATCCGAATCAGGCACGAGCGGGACCGGACAATGCAAGACAGAGCCAATCGCACCAGGAAGTGCATGCATGACAACTGAGCAGAACCAGCCTCAGCCTCCGGCAGAGAACGGGGCCCAGGCATCGAACCAGCCCCAGGGACAGCACCCTGGACACGGCGGCCATCGCCGCCGCCGCCGCCGCAAGCGGAACAAGGGTGGAAGCCAGGCCCAGGGACAGAATCAGTCCCAGCAGGGCCAGGCGCAGAGCCCGCAGCCGCCGCAGCCGCAGGCGCAGAAACCCCGGCACAAGCAGCAGCAGCCGCCCTCGAGCCAGCAGCGGTTCTTCAAGAACGGCCAGCAGCAGGGCCAGGGAGGCGGACGCCGGCGCGGCAAACAGCGCCGCGAGCGCGTCTTCGTCGGCCCGATGGACCACAGCTACCGCGCCGTGAACGGCAACGTCGCCGATGGCCCTCCATCGCACATGGAGTACCGCAACGGCAACGGCAACGTGAATGGCAACGGCAACGGCTACTTCAACGAGTCCGCCGCACGGGAAACTCCGCCGCAGGTCCGCGAAGATGCGCCGACGCGCATTTATCTCTTCATCGAAGACCTGTTCTTCCTGGCGAAGATCAACGAGACCGCGCGCAAGCTGGGCATCAAGGTCGCGTTTGTGAAGAACGAGCCGGAGACGATCGCGAAGATCGTCGAGGCTCCGGAAGACGAGAAGGCGTCGCTGATCGTCTTCGACCTGAACAACGCCGCGGCGAAGCCGATGACGCTGATTCCCAAACTGAAGGCGAAGCTGAAGAGGGGCACCGCGATTATCGGATTCCTCTCGCACCTGCAGGGCGACCTGAAAGCGAAGGCCGTGGAGGCGGGCTGTGACGTGGTGATGCCGCGCTCGGCCTTCTCGCAGAACCTGCCGAACCTGCTGCGCCGCCACGGCCTCGACGAGGCGGAAGAGCTGGAGCACGCGCAGGCGTAGGACAGCGGTCAGCGATCAGCGATCAGGGAACAAAAGCCTCGGCCTTGAGCCGGGGCTTTTGCTTGGGGCGCTGCATCGCCGGTTACACGCCGGCGAGGGAGCCGGGCTGCGGAGTTGGGGCAAGGTGATCGGGTTTACGGGCCGCGCCGCTGGGGTGGCTGCCGTTGCGATGGTTGCCGTTGCGGGGGCGTCTGGAGCCGAGGAAGGTCTTCCCTTTCACGAGCCACGCGACGCCGAAAGCCTCGAGCGCGATCGCTTCGCAAAGAAAGATCGACCCCACGGGTCCGAGGTGGGGGATGGGGCGCATGCGATGAAAGACAAAATCGAAGGCGCCGCACACGGCCATGACGATTCCGCAGATGGTGTAGACGGCATTGCGCCGCCGCTTGTTGCGGGTGCGCGTGCGGTTGGCCGCGGTGGAGCGGAAGAGGGCGAGGCACATGACGGCCAGAGTGATGAAGAACACTTCCGCGAAGTAGTTGTGCAGGGTGCCCATGCGGTGCTGGAGGGGAGTATCGGGGCCGGGCGGAAAGGTGGGGCAAAAGGCGAGACCGAAGGCGCAGATCGCAGAGATGTGGCCGGCGATCTCGTCGCGCCACTCGTATCCGCGCGCGCAAAGATTGAAAAAGCCGATGGCGCAGAGGCTGCCTTCGAGGACGTTGCGCATGGGGGAGTAGTAGTAGGCGCTGATGGAAAGAGGGATGTTGTGCTGGCTGGGGAGAACCCAGGTGGAAAGCAGCAGAGCCGGAGGAAGGCCGAGGGCGATCCAGCCGACCGCGCTGCGCAGTTCGAGGTACGACCGCACCCGCGGATCCTTCGCCTCCGGGACCACTCGCATCGAACCCTCCCGGGCCTTTCCGACCTCAAGACTACCGCCATTTTCGATGGCGGGGAGGGTGATTGGGGCGCAGAAATCCACGCTGAGGCCATCGGCGGAATCCGCGAAGGCATGAGAGGCTCGCACGGCCAGGCAGCGGAGGAGGGCGAGGCCTGCTTCAGGCGGTCGCCGGTGCGGCGAGACGGTCGCACAGCGTGGCGGCCCACGCCCGGATCGCCACCCAGTCGCGCGCGTCGCTGGCCTCCACGTTGCGCAGCGCCGGCATCCACGTAAGCGGGAACCCGAGCTTCGAGGGGTCCCACCGGCCGCCGAAGATCTGCTGCACGGCCGGCGCGAACCAGGGATACTTCTTCAGCTCCCGGCGCAACTGGCGTTCAGCGGTGGCAAACTCTCCTTCTTCGGCGTGGACGGGACCGAGCACAAAGAGCGCCACGCGGCGCGCACACAGTTCGTCGCGGTGCGCAGCCAGAAAGCGCCGGGCGTCGCGATGGAGGCGGCCGATGTAGAGGGGCGCTCCGAGGATTGCCGCACGGTAGCCGTCGAGAGATTGAACTTCGCGCATGGGACGCGCATCGACGGCGACGCCCTTCTCAATGAGAACCGCCGCCAGCTGCCTGGCCACTTCTTCGGTCGATCCGGAGCGCGTGGCCCAGGTAATGAGGAAGGACGCAGACATCGGGATTCCTTTCCATGCGGATCGCCGGAATGGGCGCAGCGCGGGAGCGAAGGCGGGGCGGGAGCGGCGGCGATGCCGCGTGCCAGGGATTATGGCAGGCGGGAAGCCGATTGCCTGTGATGCGGGTCACGAGCTTCGCAGGCGGTGTTTCAAACCGCGACGATGCGGCGATGGCGAAGGCCGTGAGGCGGGGCGAATGGCTGCGGCGGTGGCCGGGGAGCAGAAGCAGGCCGGAACCGCGGGGAAGCAGGCTCCGGCCTGGAGTTGAGCATTACTGCACGGCCGGCAAATTGGCGGCGATGCTGGTGGCCGCAGAGCTGCAGGCCGGATGGCCCCAGCCGCTGGGGCTGGATCCGATCTGGAAGCCGGGGGCCTGAACGATGTCGTAGACGATGTTGTCGGGACGAGCGGAATCTCCGCTGACACCGGCAGGCACAAAGTCGAGATTGAGCGAGTGGCGGGTGCGCCAGGCGATGTTGTGATCGGCGCACGAGGAATCGCCGCTGACGCCCAGACCCCCGATGAGAACTTTTTGCGCGTTGTAGAGGCCGAGGCCGCCACCGAAGACGTCCACTCCGCCGATGCGGCCGCCGATCATGGGGTCGTTGAGCTGCCCGTACAGTTCAGGATCGCCGCGATAGGCGACGAAGGGATCGACGGGATTGCTGGCCTGCAAACCGAAGAGGCTGCCGCCGGGCTGGGTGGCGGTGTAGAGATTGGCGGTGGAGAGCGCCAGCTGCGGCAGGCTGAAGGCATTCGCGGTGTTGGCCTTTTGCGCCGCGATGTTGCGGCTGCCGGGCCACTGCGATCCGCGGTCGGCGCCGGTGAAGGCGACCGCGCAGACCACGCCGTCACGATTGACCACGACGCCCCACATGTCGAGGTTGAAGCCGCCGTTGGTTTGCGCGCGGGCGGCCGCAAGGGCGACGAGCAGTTGATGGTGAGTGGGGAGGCCTTTACATTCGGCCGGTCCCGCGGGGGAGGGTTGAGCGACGGCGGAAAGGCTCGCGAACGAGAGGGCGAACAGGGCGAGCACCATGGAGAGGGGATTGCGCTGTTTCATGGGGTGGTGTCTCTTTCTGGCCGGGAGCCAGCGAACCGCTCCGCATCGCCGCCCATGCTCCTCGAGGCCGGAGAAACGCTAGCATTCGCGCGGGAAGGATGGCAACGGAGAAAGGCGGCGGCGCGAAGAGCGACGAATCAGGCGAGGGGGCGCGGCGGGTCCGGGACGGGCAGCCAAACGGAAAAGACGGTGCCGGATGGGCCGGGCTGGGGGCGGCTCTTCACGCGGACACATGCTCCGTGCTTGTGGAGGATTTCGCGGCTGACCCAAAGGCCGAGCCCGGTGCCCTTGTCGCCTTTGGTGGTGAAGAAAGGCTCGAAGAGGCTGCGCAGGGTGGGCGCGTCCATGCCGCATCCGCGGTCGGCCACACTGACGCGAACGCCGGCGGCGCCAGTCCGGGGATGGCCCTGGAGGTGGGTGCGCAGCAGAATCGTTCCCCCGAAGTCGCTGGCGTCGAAGGCGTTGCCGATGAGGTTGGCGAAGACCTGGCGCAGTTCCGCGCCGAGGCACACCGCGCCGGCGCTTCCGGAGTATTCGCGGCGCAAATCGATCTCCGAATGGCGCAGGCGCCCTTCGTAAATGGACGCGGCCGAGTCGAGCATCTCGGTGAGCGGCTCGAGCGCGCCGCTGTGCGTCTGCCGGTTGAAGCGCAGGGTGTGGGTGACGATGTGGGCGACGCGGTTGAGCTCGTCCTGCGCGGTGCGCGTATACGCGCGGCATTGCTCGTCGTTCGCCGTCACCTGGATGAGGTAGAGGAGGTTCATGACCGCTTCGAGGGGGTTGTTGATCTCATGGGAGATGGTCGCGGCCAGGCGGCCGACGACGGCGAGCTTCTCGCTGCGCAGGAGGGCTTGTTCGGCGCGCGTCCGCGCATCCTCGGCGGCGCGCAGCGCGGTCACATCGAGGGTGACGCCATCGAAGCGAATCGGCCTTCCGCCGGGGTCATAGGCGGTGCGGCCGATGGCGCGAATCCACTTCTGCTCGCCTGAAGCGGGCGAAACCGTGCGGTACTCGATGTCGTAGGTGGTGTGGTTGGCGATGGAATCGGCGATGGCCTGGCGGGTGAGCTCGCGGTCGTCGGGATGGAGGCGGTCGTAAAACAGGCCGATGTCGACGTCGGCATCCGGGGGCAGCCAGAAGTGATCTTTCACGCGCGCGTCCCAGGCCAGCTTGTCGAAGGGCAGATCGCAGAACCAGTAGCCGATGCCGCCGGCGGAGGCGGCAAAGTCGGAGCGCTCGCGCTCATCGCGGAGCTGCTGCTCGGTCCTGAGGCGCTCGGTGATGTCGATGCCGAAGACGAGAACGCCGGAGACAGCGCCGCCGGGGTCGCGAAGCGGCTGGTACAAGAAGTCGAGCCGGCGCTCCTCGGGGGGCCCGGCGGTGCCCGGAGCGAGCATGACCCGCTCGCCGTGGCCGATGTAGGGCACGCCCGTCCGGTACACGCCATCGAGGATGCTGACGTATCCCTGATCCACGACCTCGGGAAGCGCCTGGCGGATGGGCTTGCCGAGCACTTCGCGGCCGGCGATCAGGCGCTGGTAGGCGGGGTTGGTCATCTGAAAGACGTGCTCGGGACCGCCGAGCACGGCAAAGAAAGCCGGCGCGTACTCAAAAACCGCCAGCAGGCGCTCCCGCTCGCCGCGCAGCGCCCGCTCGGCGACGATGCTCTGGGTGGTCTCGAGGCAGTTCACCAGCACGCCACGAACGGATCCGGCAGCATCGGTGACCGGACTGTAGCTGTAGCTGAACCAGGCGTCCTGCACCTGGCCGTCGCGGAGAACGGGAACGAGCTGGTCGACGTTGAGGCAGGATGTGCCGGCGTAGGCCGCGTCAATCTGGGGACCGACCTGGGACCAAACCTCAGACCAGGAAATCCGCGCGTTCCTGCCCAGATCATGGCCATGCCTGTCGGCTCCGAGGATGGGAATGGCGGCGTCGTTGTAGAACTGGGTCAGATCTTCGCCCCAGAAGAGAAGCATGGCGTGCTGGTTGGCGAGGAGGGTGTTTACGGTGATCACCAGCGCGTCGGGCCACTGCTCGATGGCGCCGACGGGGGTCATTCTCCAGTCGAAGGCGCGGATGCGCGCGGCCATCTCGCTGGAGCCGAAGATTCGCTCGGCTGCGGAAGGTTGTTGGGTGATTCTGTTGTGCCCGGTACCGCGTGCTGTGCCGATGGCCATGTTTCCCCGTTGCTCATGCAGGGAGTCAGCAACGCCCGACCGGGCCCCTGCCTTCACCTTTTGGTGGGTCGAAACTTCGATGCGGCGAGGCGTTGCAGGGTGGCCCGGATGGAGGAAGGTTTTTGAGCAGCGACTCGGTGAAGGCTCGACGCTGCTCTGTGGGGCTACCCGCTGCCAGCCACCAGCTCCGAGCTTCTCAAACCCGGGCTTCTTAACCCCGGGCTTCTCAAACCCGGGCCCGCCAGCCTTACGGCTTCTTCGCGCCTGGAGCCTTCTTCTGCGCGTCGATGAAGCGGCGAATCCGGTCGATGGTGCGGGCTTTGCCGAAGACGATCATGCTCTCGATCAGGGGCGGGCTGGAGGTGCTGCCGGTGAGAATGGCGCGGAGGAGCATGAAGTTCTCCTTCACGCTCCAGCCGTGCGCTTCGCCCAGCTGCTTCAGAGCCGGCTCGAGCGCGGCGTGGGTCCACTCCGCTGCCTCGAGCACGGCCAACTGCTCGGCGGCGAAGGCCAGAGTCTCTTCGAGCATGCGCTTCTTCGGGAGAAAGACTTCCGGCGATGGGGCAATGTCGTCGGCGAAGAAGAAGTGGGTGAGGTTGCCGAACTCGACCAGAGTCTCGACGCGGTTCTGGATGAGGGCGGCGATCTGCTTCAGATACTCGTCGGCGAGGACGGAGGTGCGGAGCGCCTGGTAGAAGTCGTCGAGCGGGAGCGCGCGGAGGTATTCGCCGTTGAGCCAGCGGAGCTTGGTGAGGTCGAAGACCGGTCCGGCGGGGCGGATGTTCTTCACGTCGAAGTGCTCGAGCATGTCGGCGAGGGTGAACTTCTCGGTGGCGTTGTTGATGTCGGCCGGCATGCCGCCGCCCATCAGCCCGAGAAAGTTGAGCATCGCCTGGGGCAGGAAGCCCGCCTGGCGGTAGTAGACGAGGGACACGGGATTCTTGCGCTTCGAGATCTTGCTCTTGTCCTGATTGCGCAGGAGCGGCATGTGCCAGAAGCGCGGCACCTGCCATCCGAAGGCCTGGTAGAGCAGCACGTGCTTCGGCGTCGAGGAGATCCACTCTTCGGCGCGGATGACGTCGGTGATGCGCATGAGGTGATCGTCGACCACGTTCGCCAGGTGATAGGTGGGGAAACCGTCGGATTTGATGAGGACCTGGTCGTCGACGTTGGTGTGCTCGAAGCTGATGGCTCCGCGCAGCTCGTCGCGAAAGGCGGTCGACCCCTCGAGCGGCACCTTCATGCGGATGGTGAACGGCGTGCCGGCGGCGAGTTTTGCCTCAACATCGGCGGACGAGAGATTGCGGCAGGCGCCGTTGTAGCGCAGCGGCAGCTTCGCCGCCAACTGGTGCTTGCGCGCCGCTTCCAGCTCGTCGGGCGTGCAGAAGCAGCGGTAGGCGGCGCCGTTCCGGAGGAGGAGGTCAGCGTGCTCCTTGTAGATTTCGGTGCGTTCGCTCTGGCGGTAAGGGCCGAACGGTCCGCCCTTGTCGGGGCCTTCGTCCCACTCGAGGCCCAGCCAGTGCAGGGCGTCGAAGATCATCTGCTCAGAGGTGGCGACGAAACGGGCGCGATCCGTGTCCTCGATGCGGAGGACAAATTTGCCGCCGCGCTGCTTTGCGTAGAGATAGTTGATGAGGCCGATGTAGGCCGTCCCGACGTGCGGATCGCCGGTGGGCGAGGGCGCGATGCGGACGCGGATCGTCTCGGCTGCTGATGCGTTGTCTGTCATGGGTGCCAATCTTTGATGGTAGCAGCGTGGGCGGGCGGGTCAGTTCGCCGCGGGCTGCGGTTCATCCTCGGCTGCAGTGTCTTCGGCGGGAATATAGATCAGGGTGCGCTCGTACATGAGCGCGCCACAGAGTGCAAGGATCACGAAGAATTCCAAAAGACTGGAATTGCCATGGCGGCCGTACCTTGTGTCCGTCAGCCAGTAGGGAAAGTGTGGATAGAAGGCTGACAGGATCAGGAGCAGGATGACGATGCCCATAAGGAATTGGCAGTGGATGAGACAGATGGACGCGAGGGAGCGCGCGTTTTCTGCCGAGAAGATCTTGCGTTTGTCGAGGCGTGTACGAACGAACAGGGTCATGAAGCTGTAGGCGGAAGCAACAATGCCGCATTTCAGCCAGGTGAAGGTTGCGAGCCAGTCCGGATTCCAGCGATGAGCGAACATCGTGCAATAAGAGCGGTCGGTGTGTTGACCCATCATAGACGGGACGATTGACGGCAACCGTGTTTCTTTTCCTGGTGCAGGGAGTTCTGTGCGGACGAGAAGTCGCGGTTTGTGCCACTATGGCATCCACGATGCCGGAAGCTGACGACCGACGGCTGCATCGACCGCTGCGCCTGCGCGATCTGGTGCTGGCGCAGATTCTGTGCGTGGTGGGCAGCTCGTGGGTGGGTGTGGCGGGCGGGCTGGGGCGCGCGCAGTCCCTCATCTGGGTTGCGGCGATGCTGCTGTTTTATGTGCCGATGGCGGCGTCGGTGGTCTGCCTGAATCGCGCGATGCCGCTCGAAGGCGGGCTTTACGTGTGGGCGCGCGAGGCCTTCGGAGATCTCGGGGGATTTCTCACGGCGTGGAATCTGTGGGTGTACGGCATCGCTGTGACGGCGACGATTCTCTACGCGATCCCGACTGAGCTTTCGTACCTGATCGGTCCGGCGGCGGCGTGGCTGCCCGAGAGCCGCGGCCTTTCGCTGGCGATTGTGACGGTGCTGCTGGCGTGCATTACGTATGCCGCGCTGCGGGGCCTCGAACTCGTCAAGTGGGTGCACAACATCGGCGGAATCGCGATGCTGGTGGTGTTCGCGGGGCTGATCGTGCTGCCGCTGGCGGCGTATGCGCGCCACGCGCCAATCTTCTACACGCCGTTTTCGATCGCCGCGCCGCCGTTCACGCTGCGGACGCTGGCGCTGTTTGGGCAGATGCTGTTCGGCGCGCTGTGCGGACTGGAGTACATTGCGATCCTTGCGGGGGAAAGCCGCGATCCGGCGCGGTCGATCGGGCAGTCGGTGATCGTGTCGTCGCCGGTGATCTGCGCGATGTTCATCCTCGGGACGGCGACCATCGTCGCGCTCATTCCCCAGGGGAGCATCGACTTCATCGCGCCGATCCCGCAGGTGATGCGCCGCACGCTGGGAGTGCATGGTTTGGGCAACGTGGTCGCGGTGGCGGCGATTCTGCTGCTGCAACTGCGGCTGCTGGGCGCGACAAGCTATCTCTTCACCGGCGTGACGCGGCTGCCGATGGCGGCGGGGTGGAACCACCTGGTCCCGGCGTGGTTTGCGCGGCTGCATCCGGTGCGGCGCACACCGACGAATTCGATCGCGCTCGCGGCGGCTCTGGTGCTGGCTCTGGTGTTGCTGGCCGGCATGGGCGTCCACGCGCAGGAGGCGTATCAACTGCTGACCAACGCCAGCCTGACGCACTACGAGGTTTCCTACCTGGCGATGTTTGGGATTCCGCTGTTTGGGGCGGCGTCGCTGCGGCGGTCGCTGCCCGTGTGGCTGCGCTGGACCTCGGCGGCGGGGTTCGCGTCGACGCTCTTCAGCCTGCTCATTTCGTCGTATCCATTTGTGAGCGTGGTGAGCCCTCGCGCGTACGCAATCAAGATTCTGGGGACGCTTTTGGTGAGCAACGGGATCGCGGTGGGCTTCTATTCGCTCCGAATGCGGGCCGCTCGGCAGGAAGAGGCAGAACTTTCGGACGCGGCGTAAGGGATTTGATTGAAAGGGTTTGGGCCTGGGGAAGGAAAGCTCTGGAAAATAGTGAAGTATTCGCTTGACAATTATTCAGAGAGGGCGCATTCTGACACTGAAGCGATTGCTTCACTATAATTTCACCCTGGAAAGGACCCATCTCTATGGAACCCTCTACCGTTCACTCCACGTTCACGCTGGAACGCAGTTACCCCTACCCCGTCGAGCGGGTCTTCGCGGCGTTTGCCGATCCGGCCAAAAAGCAGCGCTGGTTCGGCCCCGGCGCGAGCGGCACGCTGGAAAAGTTCGACCTGGATTTTCGGGCCGGCGGGAAGGAACACCTCGTCTACCGCATGGGCCCGTCGGCGCCGATCAGCGGCACGATCGAAAACTCCGGCACCTATCACGACGTGGTGCCGAACCAGCGCTTCGTGGGAACCTACGCGATGGCCCACAATGGCAGGACGTTCTCGATCGCGGTGCTCACCATCGAACTGCTGCCCACGGCGAACGGGACCGACGTGGTGTGCACCCACCAGGGCACGTATCTGGAGGGCGCAGACGGGCCGGAGATGCGCAAGGAGGGCTGGACGAAGTTGTTCGGCTCGCTGGAGCAGGCGCTGGCCGGCGGCCTGTAAGCCCGAGAGGAACTCTGTGAGCGAATCGGATCCTTCTCCGCAAGCGGCGATCGATCGGCTGTTCCACGCGCTCGGCGACCCGACGCGGCGCGCGATGCTCGACCGGCTCAGCCAGGCGCCGACCTCGGTGTCGCGCCTGGCCGAGCACCTGGGGATCACGCTCACGGCGGTGGGGCAGCACTTGCAGATCCTTGAAGAGAGCGCGCTGGTGCGCACGGAGAAGACGGGGCGGGTGCGGACGTGCGCGATCGATTCGGCGGGGTTCGACCGGCTGGAGCGGTGGGTGCGCGATCATCGGCACGCATGGGAGGCAGGGCTGGACCAGCTGGGGCAGTTCCTCGAAGAGGAGAACGAGTAGGCCTGCCCATTTCGCGGCATGCCGTGGGGCGAGCCAATTCTGTTATCTTCCAGTGAGCTCCTACCGGCTTCCCCCGAAGCCGCGCGCCGGTACGCGGCGCATCCAAATTGTTTGTGCATCCGAGTGGATTTTGACCGGCTTCCCGAGCAGCCGGAGATTTTCCATGCTGCGGCGTATCGCAGCTCTGCGAGTCGTGAGCGCCGCGCCCGCATCCATTTTGAGGTTGCTGTTTTTCCGGAAAGGCTGTGATGGGACTGATATTGGGAGAAGTTGCGCTGTGGGTCGCCGATGTGACAGTTTTGAGCGCGATCCTGGCGGTGGTGGAAATCGTGATGGAGCGAGATCGCGGGTGGGCTTCGACGTTCGACGAGCGCGGCCTCGGCAGGAAGCTGTTCGCGGGCAATCTGCTGGTGCGATGGATCGATAAGCCGTATGTCACGGCGTACCACCTGCTGGTATTCGGAGGGCTGCTGCCCGGCGTGCTGTGGACGCAATACAGCATCGGGGTTCTTTCGGGATTTCACGGGGCGCCGGCCGGGTCCCACTCCCTGGCAGCGTTCGTGTACTTTCTGTCGGCGTATCTGACGATTTGTATCTTCGAAGACTTTCTTTGGTTCGCGCTGAACTGGTATTACCCGCGCAGCCTGACGGACCTGCTGGCGGGCAGGATCTGGTGGCATACCGACTGGGTCGGCGTGGGAGCCGGGGTGAAGGTTCCGCGATGCTATCTCTCGGTGGGCGGGATCGGGCTTTGCCTGCTGGTTGTCAGCTTTGCTCTGCCAAGGTAGCGCCGGCCTTCGCGGGGAGCGGGGATTTGGCCCAGGGGACGCGGATGGGGAGAGCCCCGGCCTGCGCGGGCGGGCGGCGATGCCGGAGGAGGAAGACCAGGGCGAGCCGCCGGCGTGAGGGCGGAGGGGCGCGCGGGGCTGGCCGAGCACGCGGGACTGGCCGAGCACGCGGGACTGGACGAGCGCGCCTGGCTCGATCAGGCGACCGCGGCATCGGGGCGTGGAATTGCGACGTTACCTGGAGAATCGATTCGTATCTGCACCGCGCGGCGCGCCCGAAACTCGGCAAAGATCCAGTAAGCCCCGATGGCAGCCACGTTATAGACGGCGGCGCCCCAGGTCGCCTGATTGTGCACGCGACTGAAAATCGGAGGCACTTCGACAAGGACTTCAAACAACAGGAGCATCACGGCCAGAAGCCTGGCGGCAAGAACGTCCTGAATTCCGGAGCAGATGGCGGCACCTGACAAGAGGAAGGCGGCCCCGGTGAACACCGCCCAAAAGTTTGCGAACGGGATCCACCGCGGGACAATGCTCGCGAAGACGTGCATGCCGACGATGTGGAGGAGGCCGAAGACGATGGGCGGCAATCCCAGCATCCAGCGCGCGGCGGTTGTGGCCCTCGCCTGGGAGAGAGAATCGGTTGAGGCGAGGAAGACCATGACGGCCGGAGCGACCAGCAGGAGCTGTTGCCCGAGCCCGAAGGAAATGCCGAGGAGGACGTCGATTCGCCAGCCGAGGGCGTGAATCCCGGCAGGATACCGGACCAGCCACAAGGCGACGAAAAACAGGTAAGCGGCGCCGCAGGCCGCAGCGCCCAGCTGTGCGCGGCGCGGTGCAAGGATGGCGAGGCCGGCCGCAATGAGCCAGACGCCCGCGACGCAGGCCAGGATGTTCTGGCCGGGGACATTGCCCAGAGCCCTGATGGGCTGATGCGAGGCATCGAAGGCACGCCACGCAATGTCGAGAATTCCGGTAAGAGCGGCGCCCAGGCCGTAGAACCAAATACCAACTTTCATCGATCGATCTCCTGTGAGTTGCCCAGCGAGAAGCGGGAGCTGAGGAACGAGGCGAGCGTTCCCCGACTGAAGAGTTGATAGTATGGCGACAATGGTTCATCGAACAGAGCCATTTTATCGATTTCCGTTGGACCATTGGCTATGCCCAAAGCCACCAGCTCGTTCGAACTCACGTTGAAAGGCCGGCCGCGCCATCAGTCGCTGACGAACTGGCTGTACGGCGAACTGCGCTCGGCGATTCTGGAAGGCCGGCTCGCCGCGGGCGCCAGGCTGCCGTCGTCGAGGGACTTCGCGAGGCAATACGAGCTGTCTCGCGGCACGGTGGTGAGCGTGGTCGAGCGCCTGCAGGCGGAGGGGTATGTCACCTCGCGGGTCGGATTCGGGACGTTGGTCAATCGTGTGGAAGCGCCGCGACCGGCGCGACCGGCAACCACGGCCCCGGCGTACATTCGCCGGGTCGTTTCGACGTATCGACCGTCGCAGCCGTGGATCGATCGGACGTTTGCAGGCGGGAGCCGCCCTTTCCGGATCGGAGTTCCGGCGATCAACGAATTTCCGTCCGAGGTCTGGGGACGGATCGCCGCGGGCAGGGCACGCCAGTTCGGATCATGGTTAAGGAAAGAGGGCGATCGGCGCGGGTATCGACCCCTGCGGGAGGCGATCGCCGACTATCTGCGCACGTCTCGCGGAGTGCGCTGCACCGCGGAACAGATCGTGATCGTCTCCGGCATTCAACAGGCGCTCGATCTGCTGGCGCGTCTGCTGCTGAAAAAGGGCGATCGCATCTGGATGGAGGATCCTGGATACTTCGGAGCCCGGATCGCATGGGACAACGCAGAAGCGAGGCCGATTGCGGTGCCGGTCGATGACGAGGGGATATCCGTTTCCGCAGGCATCAGGATCTGTCCGGATGCGAAGGGAGCGTATGTGACGCCGGCTCACCAGTTCCCGCTGGGGGTAACGATGTCGCTGGAGCGGCGGATGGCGCTTCTTCGCTGGGCGTCGCAGAGTGGCGCATTTGTGATCGAAGACGACTACGACAGCGAATACCGGTTTGAGGGACCGCCTGTGCCGGCGCTGCAAAGTCTCGACCACCACTCCAGCGTGATCTTCATCGGCTCGTTCAGCAAGACGTTGTTTCCGGCTCTGCGCGTGGGCTATGTGGTGCTGCCTGCGCCGCTGGCGGATTGGTTCAGCGGGCTGCGTTATCGAACCGATTTCCGGAACTCATCGTTCGACCAGGCGGTGCTGTGCGATTTCATCGCCGACGGGCATTTCGCGCGGCATCTGCGGAGGATGCGCAACTTGTATGGGGAGCGCCTGGCAGCCCTGATGGAAGGAGCCCATCAGCATCTGCACGGCCTGCTGGAGATTTCGAACGTGAGGGCAGGCCTCTACACCATCGGTTATCTCAGGAATGAGATGACTTCGCGACAGGCCGAGAAGCTGGCGATGGCGCAGGGCATTGAGGTTCTGGGCGCCGATCGATGCACTCTGAAACGCGCCGATCCGAGGGCGTTGCTGCTCGGCTTCGGCGGATTCAACGATGCTGCGATTCGGCAGGGACTGATCCGGCTCGCGAAGGCGCTGCGGTAAACGGGCCTCGGGAATACCCGATTCGGGGTCGAGGAATGCGTAATCGCCGAGCCGAGTTTGCGCCTGCGCCGCGGAGGGGATGACCGGCACTGCGGAAGTTTCGCCGCAGTGCCGGGCGCTACATCTGAATCCGCACGGGCCAGGATTTCCAGATGTCGGCGCAGTAGTCGCGGATGGCGCGATCGGAGGAGAACTTGCCGATGCGGGCGACGTTGAGGATTGACATGCGCGTCCATTGCTCCTG